>JBNKNN010000059.1:0-11169 GCA_050293865.1 Hydrogenophaga sp.
CCCTTCGTCGTGCGGACATTTGTGGTCCCTCGGGTCGTTTCTCCGACGGATTCAGTTCCCTTCGGGCTGAGTGCAGAAACCATTGGTGGTCGCGGGATGGGCTTTTCTTGAGTTTCCCTTTCTCACAATTCAGTTTAGGAGGATTTCATGCGTGCAATTCAGACATTTCTTTCGGCTTGTCTATTGCTGGGCGCCGTGGCCAGTGCGCAAGCGGATGGCAGTGCGGCTGAGCAGCAATGCAGCGCCACACAGTTGGGGCAGTTGGGCGATCAGCTGGGGGTGGCTCGGTTCACCCGGACAGAAAATGGCGTGGTCGTGTCGGCAGCTTGCAAGGTTTGGCCGTATGACACGAGCAAAGTCATCGTGGCGGTGGCCTTTGCCACAGAGGAAGAGGACAAGAAGGGCTTTGTGGTCGCGGTGACGGATGCTGTGACAGGCAAGGTGCTTAACCTTCACCGAGAGTACGTAGAGGAAGACGCCGTCATGGAGCTCGGTTCGCGCAGCTTGAAGATTGACACCGCCCGCTACGATCTGGCGCCCGGTGCGAGGGCCTTTGCGGTTGACATGGAGAGCACAGGGCCTGGAGCGAGTTGCCCAGAAGCAGGGGCGGGGCCCCAGCGTTCACTTTATGTGCAGCGAGGTGACCAGCTTCAGAAAGTGCTGGGCGGTCTGGACATGGCATCTTGGCAATTCGCGAGCGGGGGAAAGCCCATGTGTCTCGGTGCGAGAGCAGGCAAAGTGGTCACGGTGGTGGAGGTCTTTCCGGTGTCTATCGGCATAGCGGACAGTTCGACCAACGGCTTTGCTGATCTGCGCATCACCATACGGAGCGAGCTGGACCATGGGGGCAAGTCCGAGCGGAAGCCTTTCCGTTACACCCTGAAGTTCGACGGCAAGCATTACCCAACCGAAGCGATGAAAAAGGACTATTGGGCTTGGCGATATTGAAGCGGATGATCTGGAGGTGGAGATCTTCGCGTTGGCGATGGCCATGTCTGCGGATGGTGCCTCGCAGTGCAAGTCGGTTGCCAGCGGCACAGCCGGGTGGAAGCTGGTGCTGGGGCGGCAGAGAGCCGACGCTACAAAGCCGCCGTTTCACATCGTCACTTGAAGCAATGCCCCCAGATCAAACCCGATATCCGCCGCCTGCTCGCGTGTGGGCGACACGCCTGCATCCAGCAGCTTGCGCGCCTGCAGGTGGTCTTTGGGGCTGTTGACGCTGTCCACCGCGATGAGCTGTTCACCGCTGTAGTGGTAGACGCTGAAGCCGGTTCCAGTGGCCATGTCGCCGCGCACTGCCCATTGGTCGACGCCCAGCGACAAGCCTGCCATCTGCAGCTTCTTGTCGTACTGGTCGCTCCAGAACCACGGCGTAGCGGTGAAGGGGCGGTCCTTGCCCAGAAGAGCCGCCGCGGCGCTCTTGCCTTGCTCGGTCGCGTTTTGCACTGACTCCAGTCGCAGCAGGCCGCCGTCGGGCATGCGGCGGGCAGTGCAATCGCCAGCGGCCACGATCAACGGATCGCTGGTGCGACCACAGGCATCGACGACGATGCCTCGGTCGCACTCCAGACCAGCGTCACGGGCCAACTGGTCGTTTGCGGTGACGCCGATGCCCACCACCACCAGTCCGGCAGGCAGCACGCTGCCGTCGGCCATGCGCACGCCAGTGACTCCGGTGTCGTCGTGTTCAATGGCCGCACACTGGGTGTTCAGCATCAGCGTCACGCCATGGCCGCAGTGCAGCTTGGCGTACCAGTCTGACAAGGCCGGGGACAGCACGCGCCCCAGCAGGCGCGGCGCTGCTTCGACCACGGTGACGAGCAAGTCCTTCTTGCGGGCAGTGGCAGCCACCTCCAGACCGATGAAACCGCCCCCGATCACCACGACCGGCCGGAGCTGCTCGGCGCACAGGGCTAACCGGTCAGCGATGGCACTGGCGTCGTCACGTGAGCGCAGTGCCAGCACGCCATCCGCATCCCCACCAGGAATGGGCAAGGCGCGAGGCGTGGAGCCAGTGGCGAGCGCGAGGCCTTCGTAAGGTAGGGTCGAACCGTCGGCGAGCTTGAGTTGCTGGCCTGCGCGGTCGATGGAAGCCACCGAGGTGTCAGTGCGAAGCGTGATGTTCTTGCGCGCCAGCACCTCGGGCGCGCGCATCACCAGCTGGGCTGCGTCGATGTCGCCGGCCAGCCAGGCTTTGGACAGTGGCGGCCGGTGGTATGGCCCGTGGGGTTCATCGCCCAGCAGCGTGATGGCGCCCTCGTAGCCGCCGGCACGGAGGGCCTCTGCCGTCTGCACGCCGGCCTGACCGGCGCCGACGATGACGATGCCGGCCGCCGTCATTCCTGGCACTCCGGCAGGGTCACGACGCCGCCCTCCAAGGCTGCGCTGGCCTTGATCTGACAAGACAGGCGGCTGTTGGGCTTGCGCTCTGAGGCCACGTTTTCCAGCATGGCCTCTTCATCGGCCGATGCGGGTGGCAGTACGCCCGCCAGAAAATCGTCCACGTAGCAGTGGCAGGTAGCGCAGGCCAGCGAACCGCCGCATTCGCCCAAAATGCCTTCAATGCCATTGCTGATGGCGCCTTGCATCAGGCTCCAGCCATCGGGTAGGTTGACAGTGGTGCTTTCGCCGCTGGCTTCGACAAATGTGATGTTGGCCATGGGATGTCCGTGTAGAAAATCGATGATGGAAATGTGAGGGTTATCTGTGTCGGATTGGACCAGATCGAAGGTGAATGCGACCCGAACGGCAGCGCTTCGCAGCGCCATCGCTCATGCGGCCTCGCCTCAACTGGCCCTGAGCTGCAGCACCAGCGGGCTGCGAAAGGTGGACGATGGCATCCACGCGAGCTGGTCGGCCACGCGGGTGTAGTCGGGCACCACTTGGTGGAATTCTTCAAAAGCGATCTTCACCGCCAGGCGCGCAATGGCCGTTCCCAGGCACGCATGTACACCGCCTCCGAATCCAAGGTGACCGCGCGGCTTGCGGGCGATGTCATAGTCATCCGGGTTGGGGTACTGGCGTTCATCGCGGTTGCCACTGCCATAGGCCAAGCAGACGAAATCGCCTTCCTGCATGGTCTGGCCATGCAAGGTTACGTCTTTCATCAGTCGGCGGCGGAAGCGCTGGGCCGAGGTATTGAAGCGCAGGCTTTCCTCGATCGCGTCAGGCAGGAGCGCTGGGTTGGCCACCACGGCGCGGCGTGCCTCGTCAAACGTCGCCAGGTTATAGGCGAACATCATCATGAAACCGCCCAGGCTCTCCACCCCGGCCATGATCAGCGTGGTAGTGGTCAGCAGCACTTCGCGGTCGTCCAGCCGGTCACCGTCGATCTCTGCCAGCGCAAAGTTGCTGATGAGATCGTTCTGCGGTTCGGCGCGGCGCATGGCAATCACCTTGCTAGCGTATTCCTGCATCCAGTTGTAGGCCGCAATGTGCTCCGGCCCCTTGGCACGGGTGCGGGCATCGCTTTGCACCATCAGCACAGCGTTCTCTCGTACCTCGTGTTCGGGTACCAGTGCGTCTTCCCCCATGGGCAGACCGAGTGCCGCCATCAGCACTTTCACGGTGAACTGCGATGACACATCCTTGAAGTCGAATTCGCCGACACCCTTCACTTGCGCAAACACTTGTTTGGCCACATCGCGGATAGGCTCCTCCAACGCCATCAGGTTGCGTTTCATGAAGGCGTGCTGGATCAGTCCGCGCAGCCGGTCATGCTTTGGTGGATCCGAACTACCGAGCGTGGCGCCGGCTCGCCCGGGCAGCTCGGTCATCAGGTTGCCACTGGCCGAAGAATAGGTCTGCCAGTCCTGGCCGGCCGAGACGATGTCGGCATAGCGGGAGAGGATCCACATCTGCGCCTCTTCGCTCCAGAAGCATGGATGCTCATCCCGCAGCCGCTTGTAGTAGGGGAATGGGTCGGCGTCAACCGCCGGCGAATATGGGTCGAAATGGAAGCTGCCCAAGCTCGAATTCATGTTTGTCTCCTTCGGTCCTCGGTGGGGGGTGGCCTGGCATGTTCGGGTTTGCCTTGGCTTGATAGGATGTACTTTACGACTGTGATTGCGGATAAAAATGCATCATTGACCGCTAAGTCTTGTACTTTTCGATCAAAATGGTCAAATGAAGCGACCGACCGAAAGCAAACGGACATCCACGCGGCGACCACAGCGGCGCAGCATTCCGCAGTTCGCGCTGTATGGCGAGCGCAGTGCACCGGGTCAGGAAATCCTGCACATCGAAGACGTGCGATCTCGCAGCTTGCTTTACCGCTGGGAAATCGAGCCGCACGTGCATACTGGGCTGCACCAGGTGTTGTGCCTCTATGAAGGGCGAGCCGAGGTGGCGCTGGATGACTGGAAGGGCGCGGTGGTCGGGCCTTCTGCCATCGTGGTGCCTCCAGGAGTGGTGCATGGTTTTCGCTTCGCCCCCGAGACCGAGGGGCATGTGCTCACCTTGAGTCCGCGCTTGCTTCTAGAGGGCGACCTTCAGCAAGTCAGGCAGTCATTTCAAGCCTTGTTCGATGCTGCCGCCGTGATTGACTTGCGTGAGCAGCCGGCCGACGCGGCTCGGTTGCGCCACCAGTTGGATGGACTGACGGCCGAATTCGCCAGCCCGGGCATGGCCGACAGTCCTGTGATCGGTTGGCTGGCCCGGGCGGTGGTGTGGCGTCTGGCTCGCATGGGTGAGCGGCGTGCTCTCAACAGCCCGGCCGACCATCAAGGCCTGTTTACCCGGTTCCTCATGTTGGTCGAAGCCCATTACGCCGATCATTGGAACATGGACGACTACGCTGCCAAGCTAGGCCTTTCTACCCAACGACTGAATCGATTGGTGCGTTCGCAGCGCCATTGCAGCGCGCTGACCTTGGTGCACGAGCGCTTGATTCGCGAAGCCTGCCGGCGCCTTCTCTATGTCGCCGCACCTGCTGCCAGCATATCCCTGGATCTTGGCTTCGAAGACCCAGCCTATTTTTCACGCTTCTTCAAGCGACACACCGGTCTGAGCCCACAGCAGTGGCGACTCACGCGACAGGAATCTCTCGAGGACTCACGCTGAGCGACTCTTGCCTTTGCGGTGCCCCCTTGCGGCGGGCAGAGCGGCATTGGCCACTTGCAGCAAGTGTTCGCGCAGCCAGCGGTGGGCGGCATCGTCGTGATGTTGACGGTGCCAGATCATGTACATCGGCAGCTTGGGACAGCGTGGCGCTGGCACTGGTGCATTGGCAAAAGACCGCATGAAACCTTGTGCGAGCAAAGACGGCGCCGTGGCCAGGAGGTTGCTGCCTGTCAGGAACGCGGGCAAGGCGGAAAAGCCGGGCACCTGTACCGCAAAGCGTCTTCGTACACCGGCAGCCGCCAGGTCCATGTCCACTTGCAGGTTGCGTCGGGGCGCGTAGACCACCGTGATGTGATCGGCCGCTTCGTAGTCGGCGAGCGTGGTCGGCGTGCTTCGCATTGCGGGGTCGAAGTACACACGATACTCGTCCACGAACAGACGTTGCTGCAAGATATCGGTGCCGTCTGGTGGCCGTGGGCTGATGGCCAGGTCGCAATGTCGCTCGCGCAACAAGTCGAGACTGGGCACGTCCGACGGGATGATGCGCAGGTTCACTTCGGGCGCCAGAGTGCGCAGGCGGGCCACCAACGCAGGCAGCAGGACCTCACGCTGAAAGTCATTGGCCGCAATGGTCACAGTGGCCTGCCAGCGCAAAGGGTCGAAAGTGCCGGCATGGGCGAAGCGCTCCATGCCGCGCAGAAGAGATCGAGCAGGATCTCCCAACGCCAGGGCACGCGCCGTGGCCACAATGCCTCGCCCACTCTTGACAAACAACGCGTCATCCGTGATCGCCCTCAACTTGTCCAACTGATGACTCACGGCCGACTGCGTCAAGCCCAGGGCGTGTGCCGCACGCGTCACGCTGCCGTGCTCCAACACCGCCACCAGGCTTCTGAGCAGTTGTGCGTCCAGATCTGTCCAATCGAAATTGTTCATGAAATATATGATCATTCATGTGTTTATCTTTTGCAATATTCCTCGCACACTCAGGGCAGATTTCCGACACCTCATCTGGAGACCCGCAGTGAGCAAGATCAGTATTCCCGGTACCACTCCCTTTGATGGCGAGATGGCCGCCAAAGGTCTGGCGCTGAACAAGATGTGCTTTTCCTTCAATGACAAGGCCAATCGGGACGCCTTCTTGGCAGACCCCGAGGCCTACATGGAGCGGTACGGCCTGAATGAGCAGCAGGCCGAAGCCATCCGCTCCAAACAGGTCTTAGCCTTGCTTGAAGCTGGTGGCAACGCCTACTACCTGGCCAAGTTCGCCGGCATCTTTGGTCTGGACATGCAGGACATTGGCGCGCAGCAGACGGGTATGAGCAAGGACGAGTTCAAAGCCAAGCTGTTGGCCGCGAATGATCAGTGCTGACCCCCTGCGGCGCTACGCGCCTTCCCCCTGGTAGGGGGACGCACCCAGGTGGCCCGGCAAAGCCAGTTCCACGGGTGCCCTGGGCTCAGTGCTTGCTCCAAAGCATTGCCTCAACAACATGGCACCTGAGTTACTCACTCGCATTCAGAAGATCTGATCCGTCAGGAGAATCAACATGGCACAACTGATCGGTGGTCTGGCCACCTCGCACATTCCCGCCATCGGCGGCGCTATCCACAAGGGCCTGCAGAACGATCCCTACTGGAAGCCCTTCTTTGACGGTTTTCCTCCCATCCACCAATGGCTGGGCGAGCACCAGCCCGACGTGGTGGTGGTGTTCTACAACGACCATGGATTGAACTTCTTCCTCGACAAGATGCCGACCTTCGCTGTGGGCACTGCCGCCACCTACAGCAATGCCGACGAAGGCTGGGGCATTCCCACGCTGCCTCCCATGCAAGGCTGTGTTGATCTTTCATGGCATCTCATCAACGAACTCATCGCCAAGGAGTTCGACATCGTGACCTGCCAGGAAATGCTGGTCGACCATGCCTGCACCTTGCCGTTCAAGCTGTTCTGGCCGAACGACGAAGTCGCGCCGGTGCAGATTGTTCCTATCAACATCAACACGGTGCAGTTCCCCCTGCCGACTGCCAGGCGCTGCTACAAGCTTGGCAAGGCCGTGGGCGAAGCCGTCGTCAGTTGGGAAAGCGACAAGAAAGTCGCCGTCATGGCCACCGGTGGTTTGAGTCACCAACTCGAAGGCGAGCGCGCCGGCTTCATCAACAAGGCGTTCGACCTGCAGTTCCTGGAAAGCATGGAAAGCAACCCAGAGTGGGCGACGCAGTTCAGCGATCTGGAGCTGGTGGAGAAGGCCGGTACCCAGGGCGTGGAGCTGCTGATGTGGCTGGCCATGCGCGCTGCCCTCACGGCTGGTGGTGCTGGCGTGCGCAAGGTGCACAGCAATTACCACATCCCCATCTCCAACACCGCCACTGGCGTGCTGGCGCTGGAGACTGTGTAGGGCCAGTCCAATCGTTTGTATGGGACCGCTGTTTTTGTGTTGACCTGTGCCGGCAGCCCGAAGTGATCGGAGAGGGTGCACAGCCCTTTACCGAGGCCCTTTTCCGGAGGTCGAGCGCGCCGAACTTCCTCGCCGGCTGGCGTTGCTTGCTCTCACTCGAGCCGCTTTCTCCCCGGCTTCGATCTCAGAAGTGGAGCGAAACGTCGCCGGACGACAATCATCATTTGCATCGAGCCGGTTGGGAGCGGGGAGCTTTGGCTCCCCTTTTTGTTGAGGGGCTCCAGCGGAAAACTTGGGTTTCACCGAAGCTACTGTCTTCTCCGGCCTCAGCCCACTGTCTCGGCGGTCCGAGGGGGCTTGACATCGACACGCCTCTGAATTTTAATTGAGCGTGCTCATTGAGCGTGATCAATTAAATGTGTCTCTGAGGTTGTGGAGAAGGGGTGTCAAATGACTGGAGAGAAGAAGCGAACGACAAGGAGAACGCAGACGTCGCATGCGTTGGCCTCTCGTCAAGATGACAGCGGAAATGGGAATGGCCGCGCTGCGCGTAAAGCGGCAACACGCCAACGCATATTGGCCGTAGCGAAGTCCCGATTTCTTGAGGTTGGATTTCAACAGGTCACCACCAGAGAAATCGCCGAACTGTCGGGCGTTGCTGCGGGAACTGTCTTCGCGCACTTTGCCGACAAACACGAGCTGCTGCGGGCGGTGCTAAGCGAGGACATTGCCAAGGTGGTGGTGGCGGCGCGGCAACAAATTCCCGACAACTGTGGCTGGCAGGATGCAGCGCTGATCTTCGCGCGCGCTCTTTATGGCTTTCACGCACAGCAGCATCAGCTGAGCATAGCTTTGCTGAAAGAACTGATTTTTGACAGGACCTACATGGACGATCAGGTAGCGGCCATGGCAAGCGCGCTTGCGTCCCGGCTTCCCGGTGCTTCTGCCGCCACGAGGAATGCATTGGTTGAGTCCGTCATGGCCAATTACCTGCAAATTCTGTTGCAGGGGTTGTCATCCGAGACCCATTCCCCTGCCCAATGGGTGGAACGTCTGGGCCAACGCTTGGCGTTGCTTCCAGTCTGATCCCAGTTGTACTTGCAGCGGGTCCGCCGGGGTGGGGCTCGCTGGGTTTGTCCAATTTCAACCACTTGAAAGGAATGATTCATGACCATCGACCTCTCACCTTCGCTTGAAGACCGGATTCTTGAAATTGCAAAGCCTTTGCAGTTGTGGAGTTTTGCGACTCTGACAGAAGAGGGCAGGCCTGCTGTTCGTTACGTGGCTGGCAAAGCCTATCCGGACATGCGTTTGCGCTTCAGCACGCACCTGAGCTCGCGGAAGATCGCTCAGCTGCGGCGCAATCCACACGTCCACATCAGCCTGGGAGCCTCCAGTTTGCGTAGCCCCGTCTGGCTGCAGGTTGAGGGCGTGGCTCGAATCAGCACGGAACAGGCAGAGCGCGATGCTTTTTGGTTTGAGGGTTTGAAGGCTTATGTGTCCGGAGTCGATGATCCGGAGTACGCGGTCATCATCGTCGAGCCCAGTCGGGTGGAGTTGTGGCAGATGGGACAGCAGCCGGAGGTGTGGACGCCTGACGAATGACGCCCGAGTTCGACTCTGCGCGGGCTTTGCATCTGATCGTGCAGAAAAATGGGAGCCAATAAGGCTCCCATTTTTTGTTGCGTGCTGATAGACGCAGCAAGCGCCTACATTGAATAACAAGGCGTTTGCCTCTTAGTGTCTTGAAAGCGTGGGAATCAACCTCGATTGGGCCGCGCAGTTCAGCGATTTGGAAATGGTTGAAAAGGCCGGCCCTCACGGCTGGCGGTGCGGGTGTGCGCAAAGAACAGAGTGTTTACCATATTCCCATCTCCAACACCGCCACTGGCATGCTGGTGTTGGAGGCTGTCTAGCCAGTAGTCCCGTGACTTTTTTGGTTGTGCCAGTGCATCAATGGATAGATCAGTCTCAGACATCCTATGTCTCCGCGATAGACTTTGTGGGCGCGAGATGGGTTTCATGGTTCGCGCTTGTGGCCCAAGTGGCCCAGAAGTTCAGGGGAGGATGATGACGGCAGAGCAGAACGTCGGTTCAGGCTCCTCTGATGGCTGCGCGACTATTGCGCCTCGATATTCAGTTCATTAAGGGAGTTATATGTTCAAGTTCGGTTTTGCTCGCTCATCTGCCGTGTGTGTCATCGCCACAGGCACTTTGCTGCTCGGCGGCTGCGCAGTACCCAAGGTCACACCTCAAGCCAGGGGGCACTACGATGCCGCCGCCAGCGAGCTCAAGGCAGAGGGCGCAGCTCTTGTCGTTGATGCCTGCGACTATCGTCTGGAAGTCGGCACCAGTCATATCTACCCTTCGCTGAGCGCGACACGAACCAAGCTGTCGGCGGAAGCGATCAGTGAAGGGCTAAAGCGCAAGGGGGTTGAAGTTCGGTCAGTGCAAACGCCATTTGTCTGCGGCATGCTCGAGAAAGAGTATGTGATGTCTCTCCAGCAAGCAGCGGCACCCGGCGCAGAGCTAAGGCCCATCGAAGCTTACCCTTTGCGTCCGACCCCGGCAACGATGACACCAGAGGGTGAAGCGGCCCTGGTTGTAGTTCTCGGCAAAGTGCGGACACTGCCCTTCATGAAGGACACGGCGGAAGACACTGCTGTCAAGCCGGTTGCATTGGACATTGAGCCTGCCATAGCTAAGTTGGTCGAGGAGGCCGTCGGCTCACCGAACTTGTGGGTTGTGGAGTCAATTCAGCAAGACGTTTCATTTGGTCGTACGCTCGGCACGGTTGCGTTGACGGCGGGCATCGCTGGAGGTATGACTGGTGGGGCTTACGTTGGTTGGAGCACGCATGAAGACACGTTGGGAGAGATGGTTGCACTTGTGAACCTTGAGCGGCGTCAGGTCGTCTGGAAGAAGCAAAATGCATACTCGGCGCGGGGGCTAGTCGATTTCGAGAAGCAACAGCGTACGCCCGAGACATTGCAGCAATGGGTCGACCAGTATTTGTTCAAACCCTTCTATGTTCTGGCGCCCAAGTGAGCGACGTGCCGACACGTCTGGTTAGCAGTCCGTCCTGTCGTATGCCGGTTGGATGGATGCCTGGAAATGTAAGAGGGAGCCTCGAAGGCTCCCTTTTTTGTTGCGTGCTGAAAGACGCAGCAAGTGTCTACATTGAATCAATGAAGCTGCGCAGCTTGTCCGAGCGGCTGGGGTGCTTGAGTTTGCGAACTGCCTTTGACTCGATCTGGCGAATGCGTTCACGGGTCACGTCGAACTGCTTGCCCACTTCTTCCAGCGTATGGTCGGTGGACATTTCGATGCCAAAGCGCATGCGCAGCACTTTGGCTTCGCGTGGCGTGAGGCTGTCGAGAATGTCTTTGACCACTTCGCGCAGACCAGCTTGCATCGCGGCCTCGATCGGTGCGGTGTTGGCCTGGTCTTCGATGAAATCGCCCAGATGCGAATCGTCGTCGTCGCCGATGGGGGTTTCCATCGAGATCGGCTCTTTCGCGATCTTCATGATCTTGCGGATCTTGTCCTCGGGCATTTCCATCTTCTCGGCCAGGATGGAGGCATCCGGCTCGAAGCCGAATTCCTGCAAGTGCTGGCGCGAGATGCGGTTCATCTTGTTGATGGTCTCGATCATGTGCACCGGGATACGGATGGTGCGGGCCTGGTCGGCGATGGAGCGCGTGATGGCCTG
>JBNKNN010000060.1:0-11415 GCA_050293865.1 Hydrogenophaga sp.
GAGGCGCGCTGCAGAGCAGGTGGCGGCAGCGGCCATGCTGCAAAGCCTTCTTGAGCCCGAGGGCGCAAATCCATCCCGGTGACACCCGGAGACTCCTTTCCAATGACTTCATCTCGTAAATCCAAGGGTTCAGCTTCACAGCAAGACGAGGCGTCGCCGCAGACGGTGAATCAAGACCTCGATTCCATGCTGGCCAAGGCACTTGGAAAAACTGTTGAGGATAAAGACCAAGCCGCAGATGCGCTGCCCCAGGAGATCCCTCCTGAGTCTGAGCAGAGATGTGGCTTTGTGGCCATTGTTGGCAAACCCAATGTTGGGAAATCAACTTTGCTCAATGCCCTGGTTGGCCAGAAGATCAGCATTACCTCCCGGAAAGCGCAGACGACACGCCACCGCATCACGGGCTATCGGACGATTGATCGTTCGCAATTCGTGTTTGTGGACACGCCGGGCTTTCAAACTCGGCACAGCAACGCGTTGAACCGTTCTTTGAACAAAACAGTTTTGGGCGCGGTGACAGATGTCGATCTGGTGTTGTTTGTGGTTGAGGCTGGACGTTTCAATCTGGCCGATGCCAAAGTGCTGGACCTGCTGCCATCTTCGATACCTGTGGTGCTGATCGCCAACAAGTTCGATCTGGTGCATCGACGCGGAGAATTGGCGCCGTGGTTGCGGTCCATGCAAGACCGCCGATCCTTTGCGGAGTATGTGCCGATGTCGGCCAAGAATCCGAGGGACGTCGCCCGGCTGTTCAAAATATGCGAGACGTACTTGCCTCAACAGCCGTGGATGCACGATCCTCAAGATTTGACCGATCGGAGCGAACGGTTCATGGCGGCGGAAATGGTGCGCGAGAAGCTCTTTCGCCTGACGGGCGACGAGCTTCCCTATACGTCGACCGTCATCATTGACAAGTTCGAGCAGGAAGGGGCGATGAAGCGAATTGCAGCTTCCATCGTCGTTGAGCGAGAAGGTCATAAAGGAATGGTCATCGGCGAAAAGGGCGAGAAGCTCAAGCGCATTGGCACTGAAGCTCGACAGGAACTGGAGAAGATCTGGGACTGCAAGGTATTTCTGGAACTCTGGGTAAAGGTTCGATCGGGATGGGCGGACGACGATGCACGCGTACGCTCATTCGGCTACGAATAAGCCGTTGATACTGCCAATTTCTTGACGTGGCCACTCGCCGACAACCCGAAGAGCCTGCCTTTGTGCTCCACCGGTACGACTGGAGTGAGACCAGCCTTGTCTTGGAAGTGCTGACTCGTCATCAGGGACGTATCGCGCTTGTCGCCAAAGGGGCAAAACGCCCAACCTCGCAGTACAGGGCCGTGTTGCTGCCCTTGCAACCTTTGGCGCTGTCTTGGTCGGGCGATGCAGAAGTTCGAACTCTGAAGTCCGCGCAGTGGCAGGGAGGTCATGTCATGCCTACTGGAGAGGCACTGATGGCGGGGGCGTATCTCAACGAGCTTGTGATGCGATTGCTGGCTCGAGATGATCCGCATGTACAGCTGTTCGACCATTACGCACTGGCCGTCTCGATGCTGGCCGAAAAGCCGGAAGCGCAACCGGCCATCTTGCGGGCTTTCGAGATGGTCTTGCTGCGGGATGTGGGGCTTTTGCCTGATCTGCGCGTTGAGGGGCAGTCCCTGGCTCCTCTGGAGTCAGATTCTCTCTATCAATTGATGCCTGAAGGAGGCCTGACTCTGGCGCTGGATGGGCAGCCCCAGGCCTTGCCTGGCCACAGGTGGCTGGCACTGGCTGAAGCGATGGATGATCTGGCTCCCTTTGTGTCCATCATGCTGGCTAGCGGCCCAGTGGTCGCCAGTTTGCGACACCAACTCAGCCGCATGTTGCACTATCACTGTGGCGTGCGACACTTCAAGACTCGACAACTGATGCTGGACGTTCAAGCCATGGTCAGACCGGTGCACGGCGCTGAAAATGGGATGCCATGAAATGGCGAGACCAAAGTCGATTTGGAGATCGTCCAGCGCCAGCGTCGGCCCATTCTGCAAATCCCAATGCCTACAGACACTTTTCACGCAAACACAGCGCTCTCGGTCAACTTGAACAAGGTGGCTCTGGTCCGTAATACCCGCCATCTTGGTATCCCCAGCGTGGTCAGGGCTGCAGCGCTGTGTCTTGAGGCTGGGGCGCAGGGCATCACGGTGCATCCGCGCCCCGATCAAAGGCACATTCGTACCCACGACGTATTTGACCTGGCAGAGGAGATGAGACGCTGGCCAGATCGGGAATACAACATTGAAGGCAATCCGACCCACAACCTCATGGGACTTGCAAGAGACCTTCGTGACCGAGGCCTGCCTCTGCATCAACTCACCTTCGTCCCAGATGGAGAGGGGCAGTTCACCAGCGATCACGGTTGGCGCTTCCCCCAGGATTTGGACAGGCTTTTGCCGTGTATTGCCGAAGGCAAAGCGCTTGGAGCGCGCGTCAGCCTTTTCATGGATGCCGAACCAGGGCAGATGCCGGCAGTCCGCGAGGCCGGGGCGGACCGGGTGGAACTCTACACCGAGCCTTATGCAGCAGCATGGGGAACGCCAGCCCAGCAAGTACAACTTGAGCGATTTGCGGCAGCGGCTCAAGCAGCGCTGGATGCAGGATTGGGTGTGAACGCTGGTCACGACTTGAACCGGGACAACCTGACCGAATTCCTTGCCAAGGTGCCTGGTGTCGGTGAGGTGTCGATCGGACATGCCTTGCTGGCCGATGCGCTTGAGTTGGGTTATGAGGCCACGATCAAGGCCTATCGCGCCTGCATTGACGCGGCGCTCGGGGCTCCTGCATGATATTGGGTATTGGCACCGACGTCTGCGACATCAGGCGAGTCAGGGCGACCTGGGAGCGGCAAGGAGAACGGTTCGCCGAAAAGGTTCTTGGTGAGCACGAGCTGCAAGTGTGGCGGCAGCGCAGTGCCAGGTGGCCAGATCGAGGCCTGCGTTACCTGGCTTCCCGTTTTTCGGGCAAGGAGGCCTTCTCGAAAGCCATCGGGTTGGGGATGCGCATGCCCATGACCTGGAAGCATTGCGAGATTCTGAACAGACCCAGTGGGCAGCCCTATGTGCAGTTGCATGGGGAGCTTGAAAACTACTGCGCCGAAAGGCAAATGTCGATTCATGTCACTGTGACTGACGAGACCGACTACGCTGCCAGCTTTGTCGTCATCGAGCGTCGGCCTTCGACTTCCGCAGCTTAGAGATTAACCGGAGATTTGCATGCATGCCCCTTTGATGATTGATGTCGCAGGCACCGAGCTGACGGAAGCAGATACACGGCGTCTGGCGCACCCCTTGGTCGGTGGTGTCACGCTGTTCGCTCGTCACTGGGTCGATCGAGCTCAACTGGCTGGCCTGTGCGCACAGATCAAATCGGTTCGCCACGACCTCATCATCGCCGTCGATCATGAGGGCGGCCGCGTGCAACGTTTTCGCACAGATGGCTTTACCGTGTTGCCCCCCATGGCGGCTTTGGGGCGCATGTGGATGCAGCCTGTGCGTCGTGGCGAGACAGAGGGTGCGTCTGCGCTGCGCGCCATGAATGCGGCGACTGCCTGTGGCTATGTGATGGCTGCGGAGCTACGTGCCTGTGGCGTGGACATGAGCTTTGCGCCTGTTCTGGATGTCGAGCGCGGGATCAGCCAGGTGATCGGTGACCGTTCTTTTGCCAACGATCCTCGGGTGGTCACCGCGCTCGGACAGGCGTTGATGCATGGCATGCACCAGGCAGGCATGGCCAATTGTGGCAAGCATTTTCCCGGACATGGGTTTGTGAAGGCCGATTCGCATCACGCCATTCCGGTAGACGACCGATCGCTGACCACCATCTTGGCGACGGAAGCGATGCCGTATCAATGGCTGTCATCCAGCCTGGATGCCGTGATGCCTGCCCACGTGATCTACAAGAAGGTGGACAAACGTCCGGCGGGTTTCTCTCAGCGTTGGCTGCAGGATATCTTGCGCCGCCGTCTGGGCTTTGTCGGCGCCATTTTCAGCGACGATTTGAGCATGGCGGCCGCACGCCAGATCGACGGTGCCGAGGTCAGTTTTGGTCAGGCAGCGTTGGCAGCGTTGGATGCGGGGGCCGACCTGGCTGTCGTATGCAATCAGTCTATCGTGAACGGCGGCGTTCCACTGGACGAGCTGATCGACGAAATGTCTGAGGCAGTGGTGGCTGGTGACTGGCTGCCCAACGGAGCCAGCGAGGAGCGTCGGCGCAGATTGTTACCCGCCTTGCCGGCCTTGCCCTGGGATACGCTCATGACGAGCGAGCGCTACATGGCTGCTCTGGAGCTAGTGCCCTGACGGCTTGTTGACGCCGAGTTTCTCCAGTAGATCGGCCACCAGCTCCAACCGGACCATTGGGTTGTCCAGAGCCATCAGCTTTTGTTTGAGGTTCGCGGGAACAGGCAGCAGTTCCAACCACCGATTCGCGACCCAGGCGCTGCTGTTCCAGTCGTCGTCCTCGCCCGCGGGTAGTGCAGCTTTCTCGGCCTCTCCGCCTTTGGATTCGATGCGCGAAAAGACTGTCCGTAAGGCGTCGCGAGTGGTCACAAGGTGTTCGGGCACCTCAACGGCAGACTCTGAAGGGTAGAGTTGCACGTCAGCCACCCACAGTCCGTGTTTAAGCTTCTGCTTGCGTTCGATGCGGAAGCTGGATTGCCCTTGGCAGTGGACGAGCAACAGACCCGGTTGCGGGCGTTCGATGTGTTCTATGGAGGCCAGCGTGCCGACGCTCTCCAACTCCTCTACGACGAACTGCTCGCCCGATTCCGGGGTTTGGCTACGCTGGAGGACTTCGCCACCTTGGGTCAGCAACACCACACCGAAAGGTGCGCCTGCGCGTTCACACCGGTTGATCATGTCCAGATAGCGGACTTCAAACACCCTGAGACTCATTCGCCCGCCGGGAAACAGCACTGTTTGCAGGGGAAACAGTGGAAGTTGCGCCAGGCGCAGAGGCGCCTCTTTTTCTGTCTGGGTCAATCCGTTACCACCGCATCGGCACTCATGCGCTGCAGCATGGCCAAAGCGTTGGCCACCTGCTCGCGCAATGCTCTGCGATCACATATGAAGTCGACGGCACCTTTGGTCTGAAGGAATTCAGCGCGCTGGAAGCCTTCGGGCAGTTTTACTCGCACTGTGTTCTCAATCACGCGCGGCCCGGCAAAACCGATCAAGGCTTTGGGCTCTGCAATCACGATGTCGCCCATGAAGGCAAAACCTGCCGAGACGCCTCCCATGGTGGGGTCGGTCAGTACGCTGATGTAGGGCAAGCCTTTCTTGGCCAGGCGAGTCAGCGCGGCGTTGGTCTTGGCCATCTGCATGAGAGACAAAATACCTTCCTGCATGCGTGCGCCACCAGTTGCGGTGAAGCATACGAACGGCACTTTCTGAGAAATGGCTTCCTCAACGCCCCGCACAAAACGTTCGCCAACCACCGAGCCCATGGAGCCACCCATAAAGTCGAACTCGAAGCACGCAGCGACGAGGCTGATGTCGTGGACCGCACCACCCATGACCACCAACGCGTCGGTCTCGCCGGTGGCTTCCAGTGCTTCCTTGATGCGTTGTGGATATTTGCGGCTGTCCTTGAAGCGGAGCGGGTCGATAGGAACCACTTCCTGTGCCAACTCATACCGTCCTTCAGGATCCAGAAACGCGTCCAGTCGGGCCCTGGCACTGATGCGATGATGGTGGTCGCAGTGCGGGCAGACATTCAGGTTCTTTTCCAGGTCGTTCTTGTACAGAACTGACTCACAGCTTGGGCACTTGAACCACAGGCCTTCAGGGACACTGCGGCGCTCAGTAGGATCCTTTTGAGAGATCTTGGGGGGCAGCAATTTCTCTAGCCATGACATGGTGTTATTCCTTTCTGTTTGGCGGTCTGTCAGACAGGCGCAGCCAAAGACCTCCCCCAGATGGGGGAAGCTTGATCGACATTATGCGTCCAGCGCTTTTCGTATGGTGCGCAGAAAGCTCATCACCACAGGGGTGACTTTCTCAAACGGCTCATTCTCGATCAATTGGATGATGCGCGTGCCGATCACCACTGCGTCCGCAGCTCGGCTTATGGCCTGAGCCGTTTCGGCATCCCGGATGCCAAATCCCACGCCAACGGGAATCGACACATGCTGGCGAATGCGAGGCAGCATGGCCTCGACTTGACCCACGTCCAGGGAGCCTGCTCCGGTCACGCCCTTTAACGACACGTAGTACACGTAGCCACTGGCGACATCTGCAACCTGCTTCATTCGCTCGTCGGTGGAGGTGGGCGCGAGAAGGAAAATCAAATCAATGTCTTTCGCACGCAAGGCTTGAGCGAACTCCGTGCATTCCTCCGGCGGGTAGTCCACCACCAAGACTCCATCAACTCCCGAAGCGGCCGCATCATCTACAAATCGACCTTCGCCATGCGTCTGGTCGTAGCGTTCGATGGGGTTGGCATAGCCCATCAGCACCACGGGTGTCGATTTGTTTCTCTCCCGAAAGCGTTTGACCATGGCCAGGACCTGCGTAAGGCCGACGCCCAAGGCCAGCGCGCGATCACCGGCGCGTTGAATGACGGGACCATCCGCAGACGGATCGGAGAAGGGGACGCCCAGTTCAATGATGTCTGCGCCTGCTTCGACCATGCCGTGCATCAAGTCCGGCGTGATGTCGATGTAAGGGAAGCCCGCGGTCACATAAGGAATCAGGGCCTTGCGATCGGCGGCTTTGAGTGCCGCCATGACAGTTTCGATACGACTCATGATTGAACGGGTTTGGATGCGGATGCCCTGGTAGCAGACTTGACGCCAGCCTTCGGTTTGCTCGCGGCGCGTCGAGGTGGATCTACCGGCGTATCCCCACCTTTGACTGACTGCCCCTGGCAACTGGGGCGGCAATAGAATTCGGCTTTGGACAGGTCTGCCACGGTGCCGATGTCTTTGTCGCCACGGCCAGAAAGATTCACGAGAATGGACTCGGTGGGCTTCATTGTTTTCGCCAGCTTCATGGCATAGGCGATGGCATGGCTGGATTCAAGCGCTGGAATGATGCCCTCCGCTCGACATAGGTAGTGAAACGCCTCGAGGGCTTCCTTGTCTGTCACGCCAACGTACTCTGCGCGGCCAATGTCCTTCAGATATGCGTGCTCCGGGCCAACACCCGGGTAGTCGAGGCCAGCGCTGACGCTATGTGTCTCGGTGACCTGACCATTGTTGTCCTGCAGCACGTAGGTCCGGTTGCCATGAAGCACACCAGGGCTGCCTTTTTGCAGGGATGCAGCATGCTTGTCTGTATCCAGGCCATCTCCAGCTGCCTCTACGCCAATCAGACGAGTCGTCTGATGTGGAATGTAAGGGTAGAAGATACCCATCGCATTGCTCCCACCACCGACGCAGGCGACTACAGCATCGGGCTGTTCTCCTGTGCAGCCGGCTTCTGCCAACATCTCAGGCATTTGCTTGAGGCACTCTTCGCCGATGACGCTCTGGAAGTCACGAACCATGGTGGGGTAGGGGTGTGGGCCTGCCACGGTCCCGATGATATAGAAGGTATTGTCGACATTGGCGACCCAGTCACGCATTGCCTCGTTCAAGGCGTCTTTCAAGGTCTTGCTGCCGCTGTCAACCGGCACAACCTTGGCCCCCAGCAGGTTCATGCGGTAGACGTTGGGGCTCTGTCGCTTGACGTCTTCGCTGCCCATGTAGACGATGCACTGGAGACCATAACGCGCGCAGATGGTGGCAGTGGCCACTCCGTGCTGGCCTGCGCCGGTTTCTGCAATGATTCTGGGCTTGCCCATGCGCTTGGCCAACATGGCCTGACCAATCACGTTGTTGATCTTGTGGGTGCCGGTATGGTTGAGGTCTTCTCGCTTCAAGAAGATTTGTGCACCGCCCATTTCGCGGCTCATGCGGTCAGCGTGGTACACAGGGCTGGGACGCCCCACATAGTGCGCCAATTCTCGACGGAACTCTGCCTGGAAGGTCTCGTCGTGCTGGTACTTGGCATACGCAGCTTTGAGTTCATTGATGGCATGCGTGAGCGTTTCGCTCACAAAACTTCCGCCGTACTTGCCAAAGTGGCCATTGGCCGTAGGTTGTTCGTATGGGGTCATGGACTTGACTCTTTCCTTTAGCGCCGTGCGGTGGCTCCCTGCAGCCCATAGGTTCTGGGCGCGGTCAACCAGCGATGGCGTGCAATGATGTATCTGCTGCGCGAACGGCAGCGATGAACTGGCGAATCCGGTGTACGTCCTTGATGCCCTTGAGGGGGTTGCCGTTGACATCAACGGCCTCGACACCCGAACTCACGTCAACGGCCCAAGGCCGCACCTGAGATATACCATCGGTCACGTTTGCAGGCGTGAGTCCACCAGACAAAACGAGGCGAGAGCTGGCGTTTAGTTGTGGATGTGACCAATGGAATGCCGTCCAGTCAAAAGATTGTCCCCCGCCACCGAACCCGTCAACCTGGGCATCCAGGAGTAAGGCGCGGGCAGAGGCGTAGTCGCTCGCGTATTTTACGAGATCAAAGTGTTGTCCGGCATTGCCCAGCGGAATTCTCGCGGCGCGCAGATAAGGGCGACCGGCCGCCTCGCATGCCTCGGGTGTTTCGTCGCCATGGAACTGCAGCAGGGCATTGGGAACGCTCTCACAGGCTTGAGCAACATAGTCGACACTGGCGTTGACGAACAGTAGCACGGGCGTGACGAAGGCTGGTAAGCGTCTGGCGAGCTCCCCCGCGCGATCTGGTGCAACAAACCGCGGACTTTGGGCGTAGAGGACGAAGCCGATGGCATCGGCACCTGCATGTACCGCAGCGTCAACGTCGCTCTCTCGGGTCAAACCACAGATCTTGATGCGTGTTCGGTGTGGGTGCATTTGGGGCGTGTTAAGCGCGAGACGAGAAAATGCGGATTGGCTTCATCGCCACTGGGCTTGGGGGCTGGGCGGCGGGCGATGCAGATGTCAGGGCAGCCAGTCGAAAGCAGGCGTGCGTTCAGGAATTCCCCAGTTTGCATCGTACACCGGCCCAAGAAAGTACAGCCCTGCTGGGGAAAAGGTGGGAGCCGCGGCATCGCGGCTGCGTGCATCGATCACTTCCGCCATCCACTCAGGCGAACGGTTCCCTGAACCGATCGCGATGAGGCAACCCATGATGTTGCGAATCATGTGATGCAGGAAGGCGCTGGCCTCAAATTCGAACCTCCAGTAGCAGCCCCGCCGCGAGATGTCAGCGCGAAGCATGGTCTTGACAGGCGAGTGCGCCTGGCATTGTGCCGCCCTGAATGACGTGAAATCATGCTCGCCGAGAAGGTGAGTTGCTGCCTTTTGCATCGACTCCAGGTTCAATGGTCGAAAAATCCATCCAACCTGGCCGACGTCCACACTAGGGCGGACAGGCGATTCCAATAGCACATAGGCGTATCGGCGTGATCGGGCCGAGGCACGCG
The DNA here is from genome assembly GCA_050293865.1 of Hydrogenophaga sp. Taxonomy (GTDB): domain Bacteria; phylum Pseudomonadota; class Gammaproteobacteria; order Burkholderiales; family Burkholderiaceae_C; genus Hydrogenophaga. The sequence continues at coordinate 9,463 of JBNKNN010000060.1, forward strand.
CGTGGAAGTCCCTGGGCAGAATCCTGGCCCAGTGAACTGCAATATCCTTGGGGAGATGGGTGTTTGTGCCGCGCACCCAGGAGGCTTCGGTGCGGTTGACCACCGTGTCAAAGTGCACCACTTGCATGAGGCCGTGAACCCCAGCGTCAGTTCGTCCTGCGCAGAGCGTGTTGACCGATTGCCCATCATCTATGAAACGGGCGACGGCCATTTCTAGCTTGTCTTGAACGGTCTTCCCTGACGGCTGGCTTTGCCATCCGTCATACCCGCGCCCGTTGTATGACACGCCCAAAACAATGCGGCCGCCCGAAGGGGGCGGCTGCTTGTCTGTAGTTTGGGACTCACTGGCGGGAGGCACGGCAAGGCGGGACAGTGCCGCTTGCGCGGCGCTGTCCATCAGGACAGGTCTGCCAGGAAGGCAGTTGCCTTGCTCTTGAGTGCGCCATCGGCTTCTGCAACGACCTCTTCGGCCAGTGAGCGCGCACCTTCCATGTCTCCAATGGCCCGGAACTCCTCGGCCAGCGACAGTTTGGTTTCCAGAGGATTCTCTTGGGTCAGCGTATCGCCTTCTTCTGCTGCAGGGGCTGCGGCTTCGGGCTGGGCTCCACTCAAATCAAGAGATACGCCGTCGAGGTCCAGGGACATCATGCCGCTACCGCCGCCGTCAGCTTGGGCATTGCTGCCATCGTCCAGCAACTCGCCAGGCTTGGATGGAAAGTCCAAGTCGAACTCCATGGCTGCTGGCGCAGATGCCACCGGCTCATCCGCCACTGGTGCTGGCGCCGACGCTGGCGTGTCGCTGGTCAGCGCATCAGTGAGGTCCAGATCAGCCATTCCGGAAGTCATGGACGCCTTGAACTCTGGTTCTGGGGTCAGGGGCATGCTGGCAGAAGGCGCCCCAGTGGTCACGTCCAGATCCAGATCGAGGTCTAGCCCTGGCGCATTCTCGTTGTCTGTCTCGGTATCTTGCTGAGTGCTGGAGGTGAATGGCATGGTGTTGACGATGCCGGCCGCGCCAGCCTCACCCACGCCCGCTTTCACAACCGGCGCACCGCCGGGCTGATACAGCTGGTTGCTTGCATCGAGCTCGCGGCCCATCTCGCAGACTTGCTCCCAGTCAGGACCCTGGCCTTGCGTGAGGCCGTAGGTCTCTGTTGCGAGTACTTCAAAGGCCTTTGCATCGCGGCGTTTGGCGTAGATTTCAAGCAGCTTGGTGTGGATCGCAACACGCGTTGGCGCGCTGCGCATGGCTTCCTTGAGGATTTCCTCGGCCTGAAGGTCGCGACCGTAGGCGAGGTAAACGTCGGCTTCAGCCACGGGGTCAACATCGCCCGCTGCATCCAATTGGCTGGGCGAGTACACCATTGATGAACCGGAGGCTTGCGCGTCCTGGGTGTCGATCCTCTGGCCTCCGCTAGCGCCGAAGAATGAGTCAGGCTGAAGGCGGCTTTCCAGGAAGGACGAGTCCACCGGAGCGTCCTTGTTACCTTTGCGCAGGCGGAAGAACGCCAGACCACCGAGTGCAGCCAGAATCAAGCCGCCAACTGGTAGCAACCAAGGAGAGTTGGTGAGCTGATCCAGCATTGACACTTCGGCGGGAGCGGGTGCCGGCAGAGGGGCTGGAGCCGGAGCCGGTGCTGGAGCCGGTGCTGGAGCTGGAGCTGGAGCCGGTGCTGGAGCTGGAGCCGGTGCTGGAGGCGGTTCAACAGCAGTAGCTTCTGTGGCTGGCTCCTCCTCTGGCGCTGCAGTCGGATCCTGGTCGGCGGTTGGGGCTGGGTCCGCTTCTGCGGTGGTGCCTGGTACGCCTGTTCCCTCTGTTTCACCGGTGCTCGCTCCACTGGCCGGCGCTTCTCCTGCCGGCGCGGGTGCGGCAGCAGTATTCTCCGCTTCCGGCTGCAATCCTTTGAGCTGCTCAATGTTGGCTTTGAGCTCTTCTGCTCGGGCCGCAGCTTC
>JBNKNN010000061.1:0-16413 GCA_050293865.1 Hydrogenophaga sp.
TTTTAGAGTACATGCGTTTCCTTTCCGCTTGGAAAGTGAGACATTAGAAAAGTACAAAACTAATAGGTGGTACTCCTTCTGGAAGAATTTAAAGGAAGGGTACGATCATTTTGCCAAACATAAGGTTCCGCCAAATGTTAACTCAGAAAAAGGTAGGTATGTATTCAGTGCTGGCACCTAATGCTAACAATGCAAGTCAGTCTGACGGCTTTTACGTTCCTTGTTTTGCGGTTTAACGCTACGCTACCGCAGAACAATCCACTACAAAGCCGCAGCTGCTTGCGGCGTTAGCTGTAAGAAGGGCAATGAACCAACCACGGAATTTGATTATCTACGGGCTTTTGGCTCTGTCGCTCGGTATGGGCGCGCTAGAAGTCATGCTGAATATTCGAGGCGAAGTCGTGTCGGATTCAACTCAGTCGACATGGGGCTTTGTCTTTGTGGTGCTGAGCATCATGTGGGCTTATGCCGATTCGAAACAGAGGCAGTTTCATAAGCCATTCGAGTTTGGGTTCGTGGCGTATGTGCTCTGGCCGCTGGTATTTCCCTGGTATCTGGTGACAACTCGGGGCATTGAAGGTGCTGTATTGTTTTTCGGTTTCCTGTTGCTATGGTTGGGGCCTTGGCTGGCGGGGCTTGTTGCGTATGTCTACTTCACGTAGCACAGCTAACAAGTCGGTCAAGCCGCTCGCCTGCGGCTCACTCGGACGTTCAGCACTCCGCGCCTGCTCGGGAATGGCTTCGCCATTGTTTCCCGAGCAACCGCTCCATGCTGAACGCCGCTTATCTCGGCGTTAGCCACAGAAATGACGAGCACTGATAGACAAAAACGATATCGTGATCGGGCCAATCGAAACTGGCGTGCCCTGCGAAAGGAGCAAGAGCAATTCGGAGCCATAAGTGATGGTGGGGGAAAGCGCTATCTGGCCGGCATCTATTACGTACTGGCGGGTGAAGCGGAAAAGTCGAGCGCATACTTCGCATGGTATGAGTCCGAGTTCCCCGATGATGTCGGTGAACCAGTTTTCTTGCTGTGCTGGGCGTTATCGGTGCATAAAACGGGAGCAGTCGAAGAGGCCAGGCTCAGGTTTCACTTGGCAATGCTTAGCAATCTTTATCTCATTCCGTTTCTGCTCGGAGAGCCCGTCGAAGAAATCGATATGTGGCATTCGTCTAATCGTGATCGCGCTGAGTACCTTTACGAGGTCGAAGAATGGCTCGGCGATATTCCACAGGGGATCGTTCCCTGGCTGAAGGCGGAATTCAAAATGAAGGGAGCGGCTCAATTGCGCTGGGAATACGTGAAAACCTACCACGCTTTGCAATCCGTAAAAGAAGTTAGTGAGCGCCAAAAACTGCTGCATAGTTGGTACGAATATGCTGAGCAAAGAGTTGGTAAAAATGGCTAACGAGGCGGTCAAGCGGTTCGCCTGCGGCTCACTCGGACGTTCAGCACTCCGCGCTTGCTCGGGCATGGCTTCGCCATTGTTCCCCGAGCAAGCGCTCCATGCTGAACGCCGCTTACCTGGGCGTTATGCGTAAAAAGCATTTATGAACCGTCACCTTAAAATCCACCTTGATCACGATGATGATGGAACAGCCGTACTCGTCGCTGAAGTTAAAAGCAATGGCTTTTCCGGCAAGGGCGAGGCTTGGTTCAACCTATCCGAAATCAAGTCTTTCGCCAGCCAATTGGAGGCATTCGCAAAAAGCCTGAATAACCCACCAATAATTGAAGGTGGCCATTGGAATGGAGAAGGTGAGCTAAGTGAGAAATTGTTTTCCCTGAGGCTCTATCCAATCTCAACTCATCGAATCGGTATGCAGGTCATCCTTGCCGATTACCCGTATACGGATTGTAGGCCGGAAGAAATATCGCGGGTGTCCTTAGAGTTAAGGCCTGAGGCTCAAGCTACAATTGAGTTCGCGCAGAACCTAGCTCGCATGGCTAATGCCGAAAATGGGGAGGCAATTCTTGAGTGCTAGTAATCGCATAACAAGTCGTTCAAGCCGCTCGCTATGCTCGCTCGGACGTCTGATACTCCGCGGCGTTTCGCGCATGGCTTCGCCATTTTTGCGCGAACGTCGCTCCATACCAGCCGCCGCTTAACTGGGCGTTGGGCTGCTTCCTCGTGGAACGAATAATGACCATTGCTGGGCCTGTGCTCTTTGTGTGCGCTATTGCTGCGCATGTGTTAATCGGCATTCAGGCGATAGTTCGGGTAGTGGGGGTAGGGTGCATGGTCGGTGGTGTTCATGCTTTGGTTACGCGCACCGTCCCTGTTGGTTGGGAGGGGCGGCCACCCAGCACCCACATACGCGGCGCTGCAGCAATCGTCTTTGGCCTAGTCTTGCTAGGTGTTGGCGCCGGTATGGTTCTCTTTGCCGGCGTTGCAAGCTGTGCTCTCGGATGGGCTCCAGAATGTTGAAGCACTGACAGCCCAACAATACGTTCATGTGGGACCGTCAAAAATGCTGCGCATTTTTCCCAGCCCCACAACTCAAACGTCAGCCACTCAAGCCATGCGCCTTCTCTACCCTTGTGATCCCTTCAACAAGAAGGACCCCGACGAAACCTATGCAGAGGAGTTCTTAGCTGCTCAAGCTACTGGCATGGCGTGCTCGCTCTATTCAGCAGAGGATTTCGAGTCCGGTGACTTCAAGCCGCGTCCGCTCTTCTCTACGGAGGAAGAAGTCCTCTATCGGGGATGGATGCTAAACCCGAGCGGCTATGAGCAATTGCTAGAGGCAATTGAGTGTAAAGGCGCTCGCGCAGTCACTTCCGTTGCGCAGTATCGCCTCTGCCTTTACCTCCCAGAGTGGTACTCACTCTGCAAAGAGTTCACTCCCGAAACCATCTTTGTAGAGAAGGGCGCAGACTATGTAGCCGCCGTTGCAAACCTTCGTTGGCCCGCCTTCTTCGTCAAAGACTATGTGAAGTCGCTGACCACAAACAGGGGCTCGGTTGCGAACTCGGTCGGAGAAATTTCGGAGGTCGTCTCTCAGATTGAGAAATTCCGAGGCCAAGTTGAGGGTGGTGTCTGCATCAGGAAGTATGAGCAGTTGGCTCCAGACACCGAAGAGCGTTACTTCGTGTTTCGGGGCAAGCCTTATGGGCGTAGCGGCGTCGTGCCCGAGATTGTTCAAGCTATCGCACCTAGAATCTGCAGCCCGTTTTTCTCCGTGGATGTTGTGCTCTCCACCGACGGCACGGCCCGTCTCATCGAACTCGGGGATGGTCAAGTCTCCGATCGGAAGCAGTGGTCTGCTGAACGTTTTCTGGAGATATTCCGTGGCTAACAAATCATTCCAGCGGACGGGCAAAAAGCTGCGCTTTCTGCCGTCCGCTGAATTCAATCGTTAGCAGACAGTGAAACATCGGAGCGAATTGTGAGCGATGAAAGAAAAGCTGGAATCAAAGCTCTGCTGAAGGGGATTGAGTCAGGTGACCCCGCTTCGGTGCTGGTGATTAACCCGGAAAAATACATCCAGCACAATCCGCAAACTCACGAAGGTCGTGACGGATTGGCGGCGCTCTTCGAACGCTTGTCGAAGACATCGCCTCGCGTGAACATTGCGCGCATATTCTCAGATGGGGACTTTGTATTTGGGCACACGGAATACGATTTCAGCTTGTCCAGAGTAGGCTTTGAGGTCTTTCGCTTTGAAGGCGATCAGGCCGTTGAACACTGGGACAACATTCAAGCGAGAAAGGGTCCCAATCCTTCGGCCCATTCTATGGTGGATGGCACTAGCGAGGTCTCTGACTTGCCTCGTACAGAAGAGAATCGGGTGTTGATTGCTGAGTTTGTTGATTCCGTTCTGATCTCGAGGCAGCTCGAGAAACTGCCACGCTTTGTGTCGGAGCAATACATCGAGCACAACCCCAGGCTTGCAGACGGACTGTCTTCACTTCGAGGCGCTTTGACCGCTGTGCATGACGGTGGGACGCCGACGGCACGCTACGATAGACGGCACCGAGTTTTGGCCGAGGGAAATTTCGTGCTCTCGGTATGTGAGGGATTTCGGGGTGACGCGCACACGTCGTTCTATGATCTCTTTCGAATCGAGAACGGCATGGTTGTTGAGCATTGGGATACAACCGAAAGGGTCCCGCCACCGAGCGAGTGGAAGAATGAGAACGGCAAATTCTGAGGGACAGTCAGCTAACAAAAGGTAGCAGCAGCCGGTTGACCCTTGTCACGACTTGCTGCCGCAGGCCGTGTCAAGCCGCAACCGCTGCTGAACTGTGCGTCAAGCAGCTTAGGGGAGGCTATGTCCATTTTCAAAGAACGAAGCAAGCAGGCGTTGGAAGCGATCAAACAGGCTTTTGGCACTGAAGGGGGAGAGGACAGCATCAGTCTGTTCGTCGAGCATCATCTGGAAGAACTGGCAAAGGACTATTGGCAGCAATATCTGGCGACAGATGTGCCAGAGCCTTCGGCTGTTATTGGCCTTCTTGTGCTTCGCTCGTCGTGGGGCGTCGAGGACCTTGAATACTTCGATTTCACCCTTCCTGGTGAGGTGACGGACTATGTGGTCTCAGTGCAATTCGACGAGGCAGGAAGTGTTGAGAGCATTTCAATGGAAAGTTGACGACCGTTGCTGCTTAACAAATCGGCCCAGCACGGACGGCCTTCGGCTTCCGCAGGCCTTAATCGCTGGCTTACAAGGCTGTTAGAGAAATGATGTGAGTATGAGAACTTTACTTTGGGGTGGCTTTGTAGTTGTTGTATATGTGGTCGTTATGTTGGCGAACCTGGTCTTTCTGTACGCATATAATTCGGCTTTTGAGCTTTGGCTGAATGGGGAAAGGGTAATGGTTAAGCCGGTCGAATTGGTGAGAGGGCCGGGAGGCGGCAATAGAGGCTATACATACAATGTTGAACGCGGCACAGAGATTGACGAGATTCATTCCAATACCAAGTTTGAATTGAATGTTGCATCAAGCGTTGTTATTAATCCTGATCGACCACGTGTTGTATACAAACTTGATGGTGGCTACGGAATCTTGGCAGCGTATAAGGCAGTTATGGGGGGGTGGTTTCTCTCTATTGTGCTTGTAATTATGCACATCGGGATATTGAAAGTGACTTGGAGCTTGTTTGTTGAACTTCCATTTGAGAGTGTCCGTGCGTCCAGGCAGGCAAATAGGTTAAATTGAAAGTTGCCCCATTGTTTGAATTTTTGGCTAAAAACTTTTAAAAAGACTGCTCAAAAGTCTGCTAAAGATAAATCAACTATAAGGTCGCGATTTTTCGCGGTGTTGCCTGTGAATAGAGAGGATCGGCAACTCCATGCAATTCAATATTACGTGGTTGGGTGCGATTGCTATGGCATATGTGGGAGACTATGAGTTCAAGCACGAGTTTGCTGCCGTGGTTGCCGCGGCAGAGTTTCCATGGTTATCCACTGAAAACGCATAAAAATTTCTGCATTCGAAAAAATTGCTCGCCGCGTTCCTTGGTTTTCGGTGAACAAGGCGCTACAGGGTAAGCTGAAATGCAGTTCAATTGGTTGCCTTCCATTTGAGCTGCGTTATAGACCCTTGCATAACCTCCGAGTTCGATCGTTGATCTAAAGTTTGGATAACCTTGGTGCAGAGGTTCAGAGGTTCAGAGAGATGACATCAAACTTTGGCCAGCCAAGCGCAAAGCGGCGATGATGCTGAAGGTCTTTCTGTGGCCTGCTTCGGATGACCTTGTTTGCTTTTTCAAACCCTGGAGGGATGTTTGATGGCAGGTTGCACCGGTTCTTGCCTCTGTGGCGCAGTGAAGTTCGAGGTGAACGGCGAGTTCGACAGCTTCTACCTGTGTCATTGCCGCTATTGCCAAAAAGACACGGGATCTGCCCACGGGGCTAACCTGTTTTCCCGGTCTGCCCAGTTGCAATGGCTGACGGGTTCGGACAAGGTGACCGTGTTCACGCTTCCTGGCACTCGCCACCACAGAAGCTTTTGTCGGTTGTGTGGTTCAGCGTTGCCAAGTGCTCAGGCGGGCGGCATGCTGGTTGTTCCTGCCGGAAGCTTGGATACGGATATTTCTGTTCTCCCAACTGCGCACATCTTTACATCGAGTAGAGCGGGTTGGGAGCGGTGGAGCGAAGCCCTGCCTTCGTTCAGTGGCCTGCCAGAGTGAGTCCTGGCTGGGACCGAGTGACCGAGTGAGCGCGGTCGAGCTCGAGTGAGTGCGAGTGAGTGCGACTGAGTGCGACTGAGTGCGTTTGGGCGTTTCAGCCCAACCTGGGTCGCTCGCAAAGTCAGGACTCGCTTTCGCGCTTCTCCAATGCGAAGACCCGACCCACTTTCGACCTTGCACCCGCTGGTTGGATCGACCGTACTCGGTGGTTCAATCGAATTGAGAAAGCTGGCAGGTGGGTCGGACTTGCGTCGGGTTCCTGCCCGAGTGCTCTGCCCCAACATAGCCTGCCGCGACCAACAGGTCGATTGATACGGAGGCTTGCCAGGCGGTGGCGGGCCACATGCCTCAACTTGAAGAACTGCCCTCAGATTTGAGTGCTATTCAAGTATTCGGGGTTTGCTGCCGAATGAATACTTGGTCATTACGGGACCAATCCGTACCGCCAAAGATCCATTCCAGCGAGGCAAGAATGAAAAGCAATTTGCCAGTGACGCAACGTGAGCACCTGCTCCATCCAGACACCACGCTTGTGTCGGTAACAGATCCCAAAGGACGCATCGTCTACTGCAACCCGGCTTTTGTCGAGGCCAGTGGTTTTGACGAGGCGGAACTGATGGGGCAGCCGCACAACGTGGTGCGACACCCCGATATGCCTGAGGAGGCCTTCAGAGACATGTGGGCCACGATAGGTTCTGGCAGACCCTGGTCGGGGCTGGTAAAGAATCGACGAAAAAATGGCGATCATTACTGGGTGGTGGCCAACGCAACGCCTATGCGCTCCGATGGTGAGATCGTTGGCTTCCTATCGGTGCGGACCACCCCCGAGAGGGACCAGGTGGAAGGCGCGTCTGCTCTTTACCAGCAGATGCGTGAGCAGGAGGAAGCGGGGCGGCTTTCTATCGGTTTGAGTGGCGGAGAAGTGGTGAGCAAAAGCTTGCTCGGGCGTGCCGTCCGCGCGGTGGGAAGCGCACCCGCGCGCCTTGGATGGGGAGGGGCGATGTGGCTGCTGGCGGCCACTGTCATATTCGGCGTAGCCTCGTGGTTAGGGCCCGTGAATGGAGGACTTGCGGCCGCAGTCGTGGCGGTTATGGCATTGGCTGCGTTTCGGCATCTCGAGGTGCGACCCTATGTCCGCGTGCTGGACGACATCTTGCAGCTGGCCGCAGGTGACCTGGTTCATCGTGTTCATCGAGGCGGGGTGGGGGTGGCTGCAGATATCGGCCTTGCCTTGTCGCAACTGGCAGTGAACCTGCGTTCGGTCACGGGCGACATACGGACGGAGGCCATGAGCGTTCAAGGCGGTGCTGAGGAAATTGCCGCGGGAAACCAGGACCTGTCCGCCCGCACAGAGGCGCAGGCAGCAAACCTGCAGCAGACGGCTGCGTCGATGGAAGAGATCAACGGAACGATCAAACATAGTGCCGCTTCAGCGAGTGAGGGTGCACGGCTGGCGACGCAAGCTGTGGAAGCGGCGGAGCGTTCCAGCGAAGGCGTGTTGGGAGTGGTGGAGGCGATGTCGGGCATCGATGATTCTTCCCGCCGCATTGGCGAAATCATTGGGGTGATTGAGGGCATTGCCTTCCAGACGAACATCCTCGCCCTCAATGCTGCGGTGGAAGCGGCGCGCGCTGGCGAGCAAGGGCGAGGATTTGCCGTTGTGGCTGGCGAGGTTCGAACCCTGGCTCAGCGGACGACGGCTGCCGCGAAAGAAGTGAAGGGCCTGGTTGAGGAGTCTGTTGATCGGGTGGCCACGGGGCAACGTCAGACGGCGATGGCGAAGGAACGGATGGCCCACGCCGTATCGGTGGTGGGCGAGGTCAGCAGTCTGCTCAGCCAAATCGACATCGCTGCGAACGAACAGCGCATGGGTGTATCTCAAGTCAACACCGCTGTGGCTGAACTTGATTCGATCACGCAGCAGAATGCAGCGATGGTCGAGCAATTGGCGGCAGCCGCACAAACGCTGCGTCAGCAGGTTGATGTGGTGGATCGCAGCACCAGTGTGTTCCGGCTGAAAAAAGGCGCCAAGACCATTGCCGAGGTGGATGCAGTGAGTTTGCGGCGAGACGTGAAGTCTGGGGTGCTCCATGAGAAGCCCTTTGAATTGGGCGATGCGATCGAAGCTCATGTGCAATGGAAGGCCCGTTTGCGCAATGCAGCGGCACACGGCTCGGAGCTCGACCCAGTCACCATTTCTCGTGATGACTGCTGTGCGCTGGGCAAATGGTTGTACGGCGCCGGTCAGGCACGTTGGGGCGGGCTTGCGCAGTTCACGACTCTGGTGAATCAGCACGCCGGTTTCCACAAGGAGGCGGGCAAAGTCGCGGAGATGGTGATGGCCGGAGAGCGGGAAGAAGCGATGCGTGCGCTGGCCAACGGATCAAGCTATTCCAAAGCCACGCAAGCCACGCTGATGGCCATCACGGCACTGCAGAATGCTCAGGCAGTGCAGTCATCGCATGGGAGTGGCGCGGTCGACAATTCGGGTGCGGCGTTGCAGTCGGCCTGACCGATCTCTGTTTTGGCGGTGTGACGAAGCCGCAACGCCTCGTCGTTAGAATGGAGATTGCTCTCGGCGAGAGAGGGCGGGCTGCCGCAAGGCTTGTGCAAGGCCGCGCGAGTGGCTGTCGAGAATTCAAATACGTGTGGAGGGTTTGCCATGGCGGCGGACATGGAGGCGCTGTATCGCGCAGCGGTGGGCGAAAAGAAAGCCGATTTTTACGTTCCTCGATTTTTGGCGATTGATGCCGGCCAACGTGGATGGTTGGGCTGGCACTGGCCTGCATTCTTCGTCACTCTGCCCTGGTTGCTCTGGCGTCGGATGTGGGCGATGGCGGGGTTGTATGTGGTCGTACCCGCGGTATTGGCCTTTGCCTTGCAGTTGGTTGTGATTGCCATAAGCGTGGATGAAGGAGGCGCGGAGTCGATGGTCGCGGGAGGGATCGTCGGCGTGCTCGTGGTGGTGGCGTTGTGGGTGGTGCCGCCCATGTTGGCCACCCGGCTTTATCACTACCATGTCAACGACCGTATCAAGGAGTTGCAGCGCAAGCGAAAGCATCAACGGGCGGATACGAGTCAGGCCGCGCTGGAGGAGGCACTCTGGTTGCAGCCGCATGTTTCAAAGCTGGGGGCAGGCGTTTTTGTGCTTTTGTCTTTCGGCATCTTCGGTCCGCTTGCTGCCCTTGCCTTGCCCGCGTACCAGGCCTACGTTTTGCGCGCTCAGACGGCGTCGGTGCACTCCGCCGCTCAAGCCATGTTGACAGAGGGTACGGGCGAGGCTGCTGATGGGTTGGACTGGAGTCAGTGGGATGGAAAAAAGGTCAGTGCTGGTGCCAATGGCAAAGTCAGTGGCACGCTGCAGTACGACGGCGAATACGAGGTTGTCGAACTGACCATTGAATCCGGTCATGAAAGCCTGGTGGGCGATCGCTTGTGGTTTGAGCCGGAACTGGACGACGACGGCACGATTCTTCGCTGGGAGTGCAGCAGTCCGGACATCGATGATTCGAAACTGCCAAGGGCGTGCAAGTCATATGGCGACTGATCAGCCGACTGAGACGAGGCCGTAAGCCTGGAAAGGCTTGCTGCCGCCGTTGGTGCATTGGCTGGCAGTGAGTCTCGGAACTCTTTGCATAATCTCAGCCATGCGCGTTCGGAGTCAAAACAGGTTCGGCAGACGCCTGAATTTGAACCCTACCTGAAGCAGGCTGTCGTATGGCGGGCGATGCGCGTTAACGCGAAGCAGGCGCGCCGTGCGGGCTTGCCTTGGCATCTGTGGCTCACGCCTCACCTCACCCCGCAGAGCGCACCGCGCGCGCAGCCCAGGTTGCGCAGAGAGTTTCAGGGGCTTGTAGAACCCGGAGTACTTCAGGGCGCCAGTCTTTCACGCGTCCACAGGGTCTCCGCGTTCGATTCAGATGTGGTGGCCTGCCGGTAGCGGAGCCGATCGTGCAAGCGGCTCTTGCGGCCTTGCCAGAACTCCCAGGCCTGTGGCTTGAGGCGGTAGCCTCCCCAATGCGGTGGGCGTGGCGGCTTGAGCATGAACTGCGCACCGTATTTGGCCGCATTGGTCACGAGGACTGTTCGGCTCTCGATGACCTGACTTTGTGGACTGGCCCAGGCGCCGATCCGGCTGTCGAGTGGTCGGCTGTGGAAGTACTCGTCGCTTTCTGCGTCACCGACCTTTTCCACCACGCCCTCGATGCGTACGACCCGTTCGAGTTCGACCCAATGAAATTGCAGCGCAGCGTAAGGATTGCCCGCGAGCTCATGCCCCTTTCGGCTGTCGTAATTGGTGTACCAGACGATGCCTCGCGCATCGTAGCCTTTAATCAGGACGATGCGGGTGCTGGGGCGAAGATCGCTGCCCACTGTGGCCAACGTCATGGCATTGGGTTCGGGCACATTGGCGTTGAGAGCTTCCTTTAGCCACTGATCGAACTGCGCAAGCGGATCGGCGTGGGAGGCGGTCTCATTGAGCTCGGCTTTCTCGTAGCTCTTGCGAAGTTGGGTGATGTCCATGATGCCGCCAGTATAGACAAACCGGCTCTTGGCAAGACGTGTTGCCTCTGGATTCAGAGATGGTGGGCCAGGTGCAGCAGCCTTGCCAGTGCGCGGTCTTCGATGCCGTGGCGACGCAGCCCATGCAAAGTCTGCCGGGCATAGTCCAGCGTAGTTCCATATCGACCTTGTGCAGTAGCAAAGATCTCCTTGTACTCTTCTTCCGACAGCTCCCCTGTGTAACTGGGGCTTTTGCGAGAGAGTGTGAAGGCGAGGGCGACGACCGGACCTTTGGGCGTTTCGGCCACCACCCATTTGGGGTCGTAAACCGGATTGGGCATCTCACGCTCCCATAGGGCTGGCATGTGGGTTTCGACCTGGTGGTGAGGTAACCGCATGACCACGCCAGTGCAACTGCCCCCAGGCAGCAAGGCGAAGACCAGCCCCGGACGTTCGTGCGTGCCCCGGTTGACGCGGCTCCACATGCTGAGCTTTCGATGGTAGCCACGGACCTTGGCTGGCCGGTGCTCGGCCGCTTCGAACTCAGGGCGCCATACCAGCGATGCATACCCAAACACCCAGAGGTCGGGGCGTTTCCCCAGGGATTGCCACTGACTCAATACGTCCTGCATCATTTGCCGACCATTGCGCTGCGCCGGGTCCCAGGTGTGAGGGCGCTTGCCATTGGGCGGAGCGGGAAGTTTTTGCGGAAACCGGGCTGTCATCGCTCTACAATGCGGGGTGGTGCTGCAAAAGACTACAAAGGCATGCGTCCATGCCCGGCTGCTCAATCATCAGGCAATGATGAACAGCAGTAGCCAATGGACGTGCAGCAAACATTTCTATCAAGAACATCATTCAACCACAGGAGAGTTAGCGAATGTCTTCTTCCTCTGATGACAATCAGGATACCCGCGTCGTCGCCGTTGTGCTCATTGCCGTGATTTTGTTGGCGGTGGGTTTGGCCGTGGGCATGGGCATTCACAAGTCGCGCTCGGGTTCCGCTTCTTCGGCTTCTGGCATGGATGTAGCGGTGGGTTCGTCCGATGCTGCTGGAAACATGGGTCACGGCAGTGACGCCGGCGGGGCCGTTGTCGCTTCCTCAGCAGGGGGCGAAAATGGGCGCGAAGCGCCGGAGTCTGCCCAGGGTTCAAGTGAGTCGGAGCAGGGCTCGGGATCCGTTGAAGCCGCAGCGAATGCTGACGGTGAAGCCGCCATGAGTGAAGTCGACAAGGTGGCGGCCGAAGATGATGCGTCAGTGGTCGTGGAAGACGGTGTGGTGCAGTTCTACTTCGCTTCTGGCAAGGCTGATCTCGCTGCGGGTGCATCTGCTGTGCTGGCCGAGGCGGTGACTGCTGCGAAAGCCGGCAAAACGCTGGTGATTTCAGGGTTTCACGATCCGACCGGCAACAAGGCCTTCAATGAGCAGTTGGCCAAGAAGCGCGCCATGGCGGTTCGTGATGCCCTGATGGCTGACGGTGTGCCCGAAGCCAATATCGAGCTTCGCAAGCCAGAAGAGACCACGGGCAGTGGCAACAATGCCGAAGCGCGCCGTGTCGAGGTGATGATCGCCGAGTGAGCTGAGACGCTCTGGCAAAAAAGCCCGGCTCTGCCGGGCTTTTTGCTTTGTTGCCGATGGTGTGAAGAGGCGCTGGCGTTCAGTCTTCTCGCTGAATGAGTTCGATCTTGTAGCCGTCAGGGTCAGTGACGAAGGCGATGACCGTCTTGCCGCCCTTGACCGGTCCGGCTTCGCGCGTCACATTGCCACCGGCAGCCTTGATCCGGTCACAAGCGGCATAGGCATCTGGCACGCCAATGGCAATATGGCCATAGGCGGTGCCCATGTCATAGCTGTCCTGGCCCCAGTTGTAGGTCAGCTCCAACTCCGCCTGACCGGGGTTTCCGCCATCAAATCCGAGGAATGCCAGCGTGTACTTGTACTCAGGATTTTCTGACTGCCGCAACAACTGCATGCCGAGGACTTGAGTGTAGAAATCGATGGAACGTTGAAGGTCGCCGACGCGCAGCATGGTATGTAGAAATCGCACGTTTGTTCCTCTATCGTGGTGCTGGGTTCTTCATCTGAGAATGATGAAGCAGGGGTGAGCCCCCAATGGTGCCGGGTGAGCGGGCCGCGCGTCAAACGCCCGCGATGAGCCCGTAGCTTTCGCGGGTTTTTGTCGACACCATTGCCAGCACGTCCTGGTATCGGGTCTGGTGGCGCTGCATCAGCCTTGCGGAGGCCATTCGGCGGTTGCGGCAAAACCAGTGGCATGTGTGCTGCATGAGCAGAACTTCCGCCAGCAGTTGACGCGCACGTTGTTTGGGTGGCAGCTCCTCAGGGTAGTCGGCCAGTGCTGAGACGCCGTTGGCATGGACGCTTATGGCGCTGGCAAGGTCGAAGGTCAGCATGGGCAGCCAATGGCGGGCGAAGGGCACTGGCAACCGGCTGATACGGACATCGGCAGGTCGCTGCTGTTCCACGTCTTTGCTGAGTTTGCGCAATTGCTCTGCCAACTGTTGCTCAGTCGCATGTTGCTGCTCGAAAGCCAGATCCTGCCGTTCGCCATCCTCCATGCTCAATGCTCGCATGTATCCATTGTTCAGACGTTCCATCAAGGCTTCGATCTGGTATGACGAGAGCAGGCGGGAGAGCAGAACAATGCGCTTGGCCTGGTCGTACCAATTGAGGAAAACGTAACCTAGGACAACGAGAACGGTGAGGGCCAGGGGGTGCATATCGAAAGCCGGCGGGGGGACGGCCGATGGTCAGAGCTGGGGCGCAGGAAGAAAAGGAATACGGGAGTCCGTGTGACGGTCAGTCAAGGCCAAGCAGTGTGGCCAGCGCGGCAGGCTCCAACGCGCCGGCTTTCTGAACGGGGGCCTGGGTCTTGGCGTTGCGAGCAACGATGTACGGAACCGATTCTGCGCCAAGTTGGCTGAGCAATGCGGTGTTGGATTTGATTTGGCTGCTGAGGTCCTCAGGGACTTCGTCAGTGGTTGACATGCCACCTTTGCGTGCCAGCAGCAAGGCCTCGTGCTCGGTCATGGCGGCCACCGGGTCGGCCGCTCGCAGCAATGCGGCGCCTTGCGGCAGGCTATTGCCATTGATGAAGGCCACTGGCATCCATATGAAGTGAACCTTGTCTTTCAGGGCTTGCGTCGATTGCCACAGGTGCGCGCAGTGCGGGCATTGGGGGTCGAAGAAGACGTAGACCTTGGTGGCGCTCATCACCGCGCCCGCATTGAAACCATGCCCCTGGCTGGCAACGAGGTCGAATGCCTTGTCCTGTTCAACGGCGCTGGCGGGAGGAACGCTTTCGCCGGCCTCCTGGGAGCAGGCCGCAAGGCCAATGACAAGGGTCAGAGCGACCAGCGCGCTCTTGGCACCATGTGCCAGAGAGGATCGGAAGGACAGGAATTGAGGCATCGACATGCGTTGGGCTTTCCAAAGATCCAGGAACAGGGGGGGCTGCCCGCTTGAAGCAGGCAGTCTCCCGGTGGAAACCCCGATCATCGCAGATGTGCAATGCCGACGGCCCGGAGGCGCCTGGGTCAGGCTCCGAGCTGGATGTGCGTGATCAGACGCGAGGCAATGCGGGTGAGCACATAGTCTGGTCCGATCTGGACCCATTGGTGGCTTCTCGGTGGCCTTGGCAAGCCGTGAGCCGCGTAATTGCCGACCACGTACTGTCTCTGGCGAAAGTGCTCAGGCAACGGGCTGCCCAACTGGAACTGCGGGCCGCGCGCGCTGTAGTAGCGGCGCCACTGCGGTGGCGTATCGTCGTCGGCTGTGATGTCGAGCGACTGCTGTTGCTCGTTGCGCGCCTGCCGTGGGTGTTCGGGCGGCTGCGCGTGTGCGCCTGGTCCCCAGCCCATGCTGACGGCGGCGAGTGTGGATGCTAGTGCGCGAACCTTCATGCTTGTCTCCGCGATTCAAGGGTTGAGGGACCCGATGGGCCCAGATTCTGTTCAGGAGGGAAGAATCGGGTATCGGCTCGCTTCCATGATCTCTTGAGTATGTTTCCGGTTCATGACCAAGGTTCAACGTAATTGCAAGCGTTCGTAGCAAAACGTGGACATGTTTGGTCCCAGGCGCCAGTTCCGGCGCTTGTTCTCGGAGGTGAAAAGCGCACAATCGGGAATCGATGTGCACGAACTACACGCCTGCCTCCGCTTCCGACCTGATGGCTTTCGATGCCTTGGGAGCCGTCGACCTGCCCGCAGAGCCGTGGCCTGTTGAAACCTTCCCCGGGTACCTGGCTCCCATCCTTACGCTCGCCGATGAGGGACGACGGCTGCGTTGCGACCTGGCGAGGTTTGGCCTGATGCCCAGGTGGTGCCGATCGCGTGAGGAAGCCGTGAAGCTCAGCCGTGGCACCTACAACGCCCGCAGTGAGACAGTGGCGGAGAAGCCCAGCTACAGGGGGCCTTGGCGCGAGAGGCGCTTCGCCCTGGTGCCGATGCGGCACTATTTCGAACCCTGCTGGGAATCTGGCCGCGCCCAGCGTTGGCGAATCGGCAGGCCGGACGGACGGACCTTCGCAGTAGCAGGCTTGCACGAACATTGGGCAGACAAGGAGACGGGAGAGATCTTCCACAGCTTCACCATGTTGACCGTCAACGCGGACGAGCACCCTTTGATGCGCCGGATGCACCGGCCAGGCGATGAGAAGCGGATGCTGGCTATGGTGGATGCGTCGGACTATTCGCGATGGTTGACCGCCAGCGCAGAGGAGGCGGGCGCATTTTTGCAACCGGCACCTGCTGAACCCCTGATGGGAGCACCAGCGGATTCAGTTATGCAAGATGTGTTTGCCGCAACACCAGAGCAAAGGTCGCTGGATTTTTGATCGTGGCACGGGGTACGGAACTCCTTGCGCTGCGGGCCCGGCACGCCAGGACGGGGATAATCGCTGGTCTGACATGAACACTTTGGAACAACTCGAACGAGGCGAACTGGCCGGCGCCCGCCGCCTGGATTTGCAGGCAGGCGTGATTGAACTGCCTGAAGCTGTAAAGGGTCTGGCTGACTCCCTGGAGGTCCTGAACCTGACGGGCAACCGACTGGAGCGACTTCCCCACTGGCTATCCGACTTTCGTCGGCTCAAGGTCGTGTTCGCGTCTCACAACGCTTTCAAAGGCCTGCCCGAGGTCCTGGGTGCTTTGCCGCAGCTTGAGGTGGTGGGGTTCAGGGCATGCGCGATATGTGAGGTACCGGCCGACGCGCTCTCGCGCAGTTTGCGCTCCATCATCCTGACGGAGAATCAGATTTCGACCTTGCCGGAAGCCATCGGCAGCTTGCCGCGCCTGCAAAAGCTCATGCTCACAGGCAATGCATTGACCGAGTTGCCGCAGGCTCTGGTGCAAGTGTCCAGCCTGGAACTGCTGCGCATCGCGGCCAATCGCCTGACGGAGCTGCCCAGCTGGCTGGCGACCATGCCTCGTCTGGCGTGGTTGGCTGCTGCCGGTAACCCTCTGTCAGCGAATGAACCGCCGTCTTCGGCGTTTCTTGAAGCACCCGTTGTTCCGTGGGAAGACGTGGCGCTGGGCGCGCTGTTGGGGCAGGGGGCCTCAGGCCTGGTTCACGAGGCTCGGTTGCGCCGGCCCTTTCCTGGCGTAGGGGATGGAGCGACGCCTCTGGCCCTGAAGGTGTTCAAGGGGCGCATCACCAGCGATGGCTTGCCCGCCGATGAAATGTTGGCCAGTTTGACCAGTGGCGGACACGGCACGGTGGTGGCGGGGCTGGCCCGCCTGTCGGGCGTGCCGGAAG
>JBNKNN010000062.1:0-5023 GCA_050293865.1 Hydrogenophaga sp.
CAGCGGCAAGGTCGGCAGGCTGCCGTGGGCGCACCATGCGCAGGCGAAGTCTCTACAACTGCATCTCGTACCTAAAGCCGCCTCGAGTGAGGCGGCGCGGTCAAGCCAAGGGCGCGGCGGATCCGGGTTTCCCGGTCCGCATCGCGCCGCCCCCTTGAGGGGGACGCGCGCAGCGCGGCAGGGGTGTGCTCCGTTTCCGCCCCGGCGGGGGTGGAAAGGGGGCTGGGGGGATAGGGGGGAGAGAAAAAAGCAATGAAATAAAGAGATGCCTCCCAGAGGCAAACCCCCTGTAGAGGGCAGCAAAATCCACCCTCACCCCAGGTTCGAGACCTGTCACCTCTAAGTGGAAACCCGCATCCGCGTTAGAATCCCCCGAGTTACGAACCGGTTACCAACTTGTTTTGATAGGGGAAATCCATGCCACTCGTCTCCATGCGCGAACTGCTCGACCATGCCGCTGAAAACGGCTATGGCATCCCGGCCTTCAACGTCAACAACCTCGAACAGGTTCAGGCCGTGATGGCCGCTGCAGACGAGGTTGGCGCGCCGGTGATCCTGCAGGCCAGCGCCGGTGCACGCAAGTACGCTGGCGAGAGCTTCATCAAGCACCTGATTCAGGCCGCTTGCGAAGCCTATCCCCACATTCCTTTGGTCATGCACCAGGATCACGGCACCAGCCCAGCCATTTGCCAGGGTGCCCTGGACCTGGGCTTCGGCTCCGTCATGATGGACGGCTCGCTCAAGGAAGACGGCAAGACCCCGTCAAACTTCGAGTACAACGTCGACGTGACCAAGCAAGTCGTGGCCATGGCCCACAAGATCGGTGCTACCGTGGAAGGTGAACTTGGCTGCCTGGGTTCGCTGGAGACCGGCGAGGCCGGAGAGGAAGACGGCGTTGGCGCCGTGGGCAAGCTGGACCACAGCCAGATGCTGACTGACCCGGAAGAGGCTGCCCAGTTTGTCAAAGCCACCCAGCTCGATGCACTGGCCATTGCCATCGGCACCAGCCACGGCGCCTACAAGTTCACCCGCCCACCCACCGGTGACGTGCTGGCCATTTCCCGCGTCAAGGAAATCCACGCCCGCATCCCCAATACGCATTTGGTGATGCACGGCTCTTCTTCCGTGCCTCAAGATCTGCTCGCCATCATCAACGAGTACGGCGGCAAGATGAAGCAGACTTACGGTGTGCCCGTGGCCGAGATTCAGGAAGCCATCAAGCACGGCGTGCGCAAGATCAACATCGACACCGACATTCGCATGGCCATGACCGGTGCCGTGCGCAAGTTCCAGGTGGAGAATCCCGAGAAATTCGACATGCGCGAATGGATGAAGCCGGCTCGCGAAGCGGCCAAAGCCATCTGCAAGCAGCGCTACATCGAATTCGGCTGCGAAGGTCAAGCAGGCAAGATCAAAGGCATCAGCCTGGATCAGATGGCACAGAAGTACGCCGCCGGCGAGCTGGCTCAGAAGGTCGTTTGAGACCGTCGATGAGGCCAACGGAGTAACGCCTGCAGGTTAAGTCATCCATTCTTCAGGCTGAAAGCCCGCCCACAAGGCGGGCTTTTTTTCGGTTGCAGTGGTCCCCAAGGCGCGGTGTCTTCCTACACACTTTCTGAGTGGAGGCCGTTAGAGTTTGCGCATGTCCGAGAATCCCACCCCTTACAAGAACCACGGTCAGACAGAAGACTGGAAGGAAGAGCTCTACGAACTGCTGACCGCAGAAGACGAGGCTCGCCTGTGCCGCGACATACCGGACAGTCAGTGCAGCGAACAGCCGGACAGCTTTCTGCGTCAGGTGTTCAGTCAGGCCTTGAGCAAGACCGGCGATGTGCTCGCCGATGCCAAGATTGTGCTGCCATGGCTGCTTGGCGCTGTGGGCGCACCGGGCTATCTGGTGGGTATGCTGGTACCCATTCGTGAATCGCTTTCTCTGTTGCCGCAGATGCTGGTGGGCGGGTGGATACGCCGTTTTGAAGTGCGCAAGGGTTTCTGGGCGCTGGCCAGTCTGGCGGAGGGCGTGTGCGTATTGCTCATGGGCGCATTGGCATGGACTGGTCTGCTCGAGGGAGCGTTGGCCGGCTGGACCATGCTGGCTTTGTTGTCCGTCTTCAGCCTGTCTCGTGGTGTGGCCTCGATTGCCGCCAAGGACACCTTGGGCAAGACGGTTTCCAAAGGACGGCGCGGCCGTGTGTCCGGATACGCGGCTACCGCTTCTGGTCTGGTCGGAGGCGCCGTCGGCCTTCTGTTGCTCCTTCAACCATCGGTCAAGCAGTCCGACAACTGGCTCGGCGGGATGATCCTGGGCGCTGGCTTGTGCTGGCTGCTGGCTGCCCTGGTGTATTGGGGCATACGCGAGCATCCCGGCGCCACCGATGGTGGTCGTGGCCTGGGAGATCTGGTGAAGTCGCAGGTGAAGCTGCTGCTGCGGGAGCGCCCTTTGCAAATGTTTCTGCTGGCGCGCGGCCTCATGATTTCCACGGCCTTGGTCGGCCCGGTCTATGTTTCCATGGCGCAGTCGTCCACCGGAGAATCTCTTGCGACGCTCGGTGGTTTGATGGTGGCTTCTGGCCTGGCGGGCACGCTCAGTTCTTCTTTCTGGGGTGTCTGGTCCGACGCCTCCAGCCGTCTGACGATGGCTGCCGGCGCCTTGATGGCTGCCTTGCTGGGCCTGTCGGTCTGGGCCATCCAGGCTGTATGGCCCCAAGCCGCCGAACACATAGCCTTCTATGCAGCGGTGATGTTCGTTCTGGGCGTCGCTCATGCGGGCGTGCGCATCGGTCGCAAGACGCAGCTGGTCGACATGGCGGGCAAGGAGAACCGGACCGACTATGTGGCGGTGAGCAACACCCTGATCGGTCTGGCGTTGCTGGTCGTTGGCGCTGGCGTCAGCGTGGTGATTGGCATCAGTCCCATGGCGGGTATCCTGTTGCTCAGTGCCATGGCGGGCCTTGGCGCCATCATTGCCTGGCGACTGCCTGACGTCCAGGCGCCTGAGCAAGCTTGAGGCAAACGGAATCAACGCACCGAAAAGGGAAGAGCCGAATAACCATGTCCATCCTGTACAGATGGGGTCTCTGGCTGAGAGATCCCCGCAACCTGATCTGGACCACTCCTGCGGCTGCCAGTGCGCTGGCAGTCCTGCTGGCGCTGGCGGCTGCCTTGGTCAACAACTGGCTCGACCACGATCTGGTGCCCGACATCGGCATCGAGACCATCGACTCGCTGCTCACCGTGATCGCGTCCAGCATGCTGTCGGTCACGACATTCTCTTTGGGCATCATGCTGTCGGCCTTCGCCTCTGCCTCGAGTGGGGCCTCGCCACGCGCTACCGAGCTGGTGATGGCCGACGACAGCACACGCATCGCCATCGCCAGCTTCATTGCCGCCTTCATCTATGCCGTTATTGCCAAGACGGCGCTGGGCATGAATTACTACGGCGCCTCGGGGCGATTCGTGCTCTTCGTTTGTACGGTGGGCGTGCTGGTCTACCTGATCTTCACCCTCATCAAGTGGGTCAAGACGCTTTCCCACCTGGGCCGCCTGCCCAGCACTCTGGAAAAACTGGAGCAAGCCGCCTGCAAGGTGATTGATGAGTACCACGTGGCGCCTCTCATGGGCTGCCGTACCGCCCCGGTCGAGGCGCCCGAAGGCAAACGGGTAACCATTAACACCGCAGGCTATCTCACGCACATCAACCTGATCCGGCTCAATGAGTTCGCGCAGGAGGCCGGGCTTGTCGTCCATATCCGGGTGCGTCCAGGAGCATTCGTGCTGCACGACACCGTGCTTGCCATACTCGAAGGCGATTGTTCGGACGAGGCCATTCGAGCTGTCCGGCATGCGTTCGTGATTCGCCATGACCGTAGCTTCGACCAGGACCCCATGTTCGGACTGAGCGTGATCAGCGAGGTGGCTCAGCGCGCCCTCTCGCCTGCCGTGAATGACCCGGGCACGGCCGTGCAGGTGCTTACCGTACTGACTCGCTTGCTGCTGCGCTTGCGGCCGGGCTTCGCTGCAGAAGACTTGCCCGCGATAGAGCCGCTTGAGCGCCTCACCATGGTGGGTCTGGACGATGCAGCGTTTGTGCGCGCCGGCTACGATCCCATCAGCCGTGACGGGGCGGGGCTGGTGGAAGTGGCGATTGCGTTGCAGCAGCACCTGGGCGCATTGGTCCGGTGCAGCGATCTGCGCCTGTCGGGCGCTGCGCTGGATCAGGCCGTGGTGGCCCTGGGTCGGGCGCGCATCGGCTTGCCGCTGCAGCACGATGTGGATCGCGTGCTGGATGCTCATCAAGCGGTGGTTCGTCACCCCCGCGTCTGATCTGTCCTTGCCCTTTAGGACCGATAATATGCGGATGCCTGAACAAAAATCTGTCCATACCTCTGCCCTGAAATCCCTGCCTCTGATGGCGCGGGGGAAAGTTCGCGACAACTATGCCGTGGGCGAGGACCGCATCCTCATGGTGGCCTCCGACCGCATCAGCGCGTACGACGTCATCATGGGCGAACCCATTCCGGGCAAAGGCAAGCTGCTGACACAGCTTTCGTTGTTCTGGTTTGATCGGCTCGGACCCAAAGGCCTGAACATCTGCCCTGTTCACCTCACGGGTGATGCGCCGGAGAGCGTCGTCTCGGCCGAAGACCTGCCTCAGGTGGAGGGGCGCTCCATGCTGGTGCAACGCCTCAAGCCCATTCCCGTGGAAGCCGTGGTGCGAGGCTACCTGGCCGGCAGTGGCTGGAAGGAATACCAGGAAAGCCGCTCGGTGTGCGGCGTTCCCCTTCCTGAAGGCCTGGACAACGCCTCCAAGCTGCCCGAGCCCATCTTCACGCCGGCAGCCAAAGCCGCCGTCGGTGAGCACGACGAGAACATCACCTATGAGCGCACGGAGGAAATGATCGGGGCCGATCTTGCCGCCAAGATCCGCGACACCTCGATCGCCCTTTACAAGGCAGCGGCTGAAATCGCCCTGACCAAAGGCATCATCATTGCCGACACCAAGTTCGAGTTTGGCCTGGATGCG
>JBNKNN010000063.1:0-2011 GCA_050293865.1 Hydrogenophaga sp.
GCGCCATCACCACGATCCCGAGTGGCCACAAGTAGTTGACGAGGTTGGCCTGCACCGGTGGCGCATGGCGCAGGGCGATGAACAGCAGAAAGTGAAAGCCAAACAGGCCGTAGATACCCATCAGCAGCGTGGTAGGCGGCACCTTCCAGGTGCGAAGGTCAAACCGGGACAAGGGCAGGGCGATGACGCTGCCCATGAGCAGGCCAAGCCCTGTCAACAGAAAGGGAGGCACATGCGCCAAAGCCACCCCCAGCGCGGCCAGGGATGCCCATAACACCACGGCGCCCAGTGCCAACAGGTTGGCGCGTGTGTTCATCACGGTGCCGTGGCCTTTGCTTGATCCATCGCAAAGCGGTGATCGTTGTTGAATCGGATACTGCCCTCAGTATTCATGGGTGGCCTGCTGCCTGTGACCTCTTGCCTTATGCATTTTTGTTTTTGCCTGATTTTTTCGAGGAAACACCCGATGAGCACGTTTGATCACAGCGGCCTGATTGCTGATATCAACCAGAGCCTGGCACCCTTTCGCAAATCGCAGCCGGACGCCATGGCGGGTTTTGGTCAGTTGGCCAAGGCCGCCATCACCGATGGCGCCCTCAGCGCCAAGCAAAAGGAATTGATCGCCCTGGCCATCGGCGTGACGCAACGCTGCAGCGGTTGCATCGGTTTTCACGTCAAGGCGCTGCATCGCTTGCAAGCCACGCGCGCCGAGATTGAGGAAATGCTGTCGGTGTGTGTGTACATGGGTGGTGGCCCGGCCTTGATGTACGCGGCCGAAGCCATGACGGCCTGGGAGAAGATGCAGCCCAATGCCTGAGCCGGTTGGGGCCTCTTCGTTGCCGGCTCAGTCTGCCTTGTCGGCATTGAGCACGCCATGCGCCTGCTGGTCGGCGTGATAGCTGGACCGCACCATGGCGCCCACGGCGGCGTGGGTGAAGCCCATCTCGTAGGCCTTTTCCTCGAACATTTTGAAGGTGTCGGGGTGTACATAGCGGCGCACCGGTAGATGGTGGCCTGACGGCGCCAGATACTGGCCGATGGTCAGCATTTCGATGTTGTGCTCGCGCATGTCGCGCATCACGTCGAGAATTTCTTCATCGGTTTCGCCCAGTCCCACCATGATGCCGCTCTTGGTCGGCACGTTCGGGAACAAGGCTTTGAATTTCTTGAGCAGGTTCAAGCTGAACTGGTAGTCGCTCCCGGGGCGCGCCTGTTTGTAGAGGCGCGGCACGGTTTCCAGGTTGTGGTTCATTACATCAGGTGGCGCAGCTCTCAGAATGTCCAGTGCTCGGTCATCGCGGCCGCGGAAATCGGGCACCAGCACTTCAATCTGCGTCTGGGGCGAGAGCTCTCGGGTCTTCTGGATGCACTCCACGAAATGGCCGGCTCCTCCGTCACGCAAGTCATCGCGGTCTACGCTGGTGATCACCACGTATTTCAGCTTGAGCGCGGCAATGGTCTTGGCCAGGTTCAGCGGCTCTTCGGTGTCCAGCGGGTCAGGGCGGCCATGTCCCACATCGCAGAAAGGACAGCGTCGGGTGCATTTGTCGCCCATGATCATGAAGGTGGCCGTGCCCTTGCCGAAACATTCGCCGATATTGGGGCAGCTCGCCTCCTCGCACACCGTCACCAGCTTGTTGCTGCGTAGGATGTCCTTGATTTCATAGAAGCGCGTGGTGGGGCTGCCTGCACGCACCCGGATCCATTCCGGCTTCTTGAGAACAGGTGCTGCTTCGACCTTGATGGGAATGCGGGCCGTCTTGGCCTGGCTCTTTTGCTTGGCGCTGGCGTCGTACTGCTCGGCAGGCTGCGCTTCGTGAACGGTGGAGTGGGTGCTGCGAGTGGTCATAAGAGGGCGGCGCTTTTGGCGCGATGTGTGGCGGTTGGCGGCGGTGTGCTGCGTTCAGGGGGCCAGCAGCGCAGTGAGCTTTTGGCTCAGCAACTGCGCAGCGTCATCCCAACGGGTCTGAACCCCGATTGTAGAAAGGTCGACGGTGCGCAAGCCCGCATA
>JBNKNN010000064.1:0-5465 GCA_050293865.1 Hydrogenophaga sp.
GAAGAAAACTGGTTTGGCTACTTCCATCGAGGTGAAAAGGACGACGAGGCGCGCGAGCACGACAAGCAGGTCACTGCCCTGAACCGCTACGGACGCAAGGCAGGCAAGGCCAGCCGTCACGGGTGGGAGAGCGCAGGCAAAGCGGACCGCTATGCACGCTGGAACAACAGCGCCATCGGCGCCAGCGCCAAGGACGACTACCGCAACGAGATGAACACCTTCGGCTATGTGGTGGAACTCGATCCGTACGACACCAAAGCGGCCCTGCGAAAGCGCACCAGCCTCGGCCGCATGGGGCATGAGAACATCACCTTCGCCCGTGCGGTTGCTGGACAGCCTGTGGTGGCCTACATGGGCGACGATGCCCGCGGCGAGTACATCTACAAGTTCGTCTCTGACGCCAAATGGGACCCTTCGGACGCGCGCGGCAACATGCGACTGGCCGCTGGCGACAAGTACCTGGACAAGGGCACCTTGTACGTGGCCCGCTTCAACGAAGATGGCAGCGGTACCTGGGTGGAGCTGTCTCTGAAGAACCCGGCCATCGCAGGCAATCGCGTGTTCGAATTCAAGAGCGAGGCGGATATCGCGGTCTTCACACGCCTGGCGGCCGACGCCGTCAAGGCCACCAAAATGGACCGTCCGGAGTGGGCAGGCGTGAACCCCAGGAACGGGGAGGTCTACATCACGCTGACCAACAACAGCAAGCGCACGGCCGAAGCTACCGACAGTGCCAACCCACGCTACTACACCGACATGAAGGGCGGCAAGGAGCAGAAAGGCAACGTCAACGGCCACATTGTCCGCTTGGCAGAAAAGCAGCCGCATGACGCTGCTTTCCGCTGGGACATCTTCCTGTTTGCTTCCGAGGCTGGTGCGGATCGAGGGACTGTCAACTTGTCGGGTCTGACGGACGAAAACGATTTGTCTTCGCCTGACGGTCTGGTGTTCAGCAAGGCCAGTGGCATATGCTGGATCGAAACCGATGACGGCGCCTACACCGACAAGACCAACTGCATGTTGCTCGCTGCGCTGCCCGGGCAAGTGGGCGACGGAGCCGAGAAAGTGCTGACCCACGGAAGCAGGCAGGTCCGCACGCACGTGGGCAAAGCGCAGACCACGGCAACATTCCGTCGTTTCCTGGTGGGCCCCAAGGGTGCAGAGATCACAGGCATCACCGAAACCCCTGATGGTCGCGCGCTGTTCATCAACATTCAGCACCCGGGTGAGAAGACCAAGATGGCCGACATTGGCAATCCGGCCAAGTACCAGAGCCACTGGCCGGCGAACACTGGCTATGGTGTGGGCCAGCGGCCTCGCTCGGCAACCATCGTGATCACGCGAAAGGACGGCGGCGTGGTCGGAGCCTGAGGCTCGCCTCTCCTGGTCCGATGGTGACGCCGTTGCGTCGCCAGCAGCGCCCGAGAACATGTTTCCCGGGCGCTGTTTCACTTCTTCTGCTCGATCGACTTGCTTTCATTGCCCAACCCCGACATAGTGCGTGCGTGGACAACGCCTGTGCGGCAGGCGAAAAGACAGGAGAAGAGGGCAGACCATGATTACCGAGGTTGAAGCGTTTTTCGCCAAGGGCTGTGGCCGCTGCGACCGGTTTGCTACCCCCGACTGTTCCGCGCAGCGGTGGAAGGCCGGCCTGGCCGCGCTGCGCCGGCTTTGTTTGCGGCCGGGCCTGGAAGAAACCGCCAAGTGGGGGCACCCTACCTACATGCATGCTGGCCGAAACATTGTGATTCTCGGGGCATTTCGCGGCGACTTCCGTCTGAATTTCATGAACGCATCGCTGCTCAAGGATCCAGAAGGTGTGCTGCAGAAGCAAGGCGAGAACTCTCAGCACGCCAGCATGTTGTCCTTTACGTCTGTGGACGAAGTGAATGCGATGGCGCCAGTGATAGGGTCCTACCTGGTAGAGGCGATGGCTTATGCTGAAGCGGGCGTGAAGCCTGCCAAGTCGCAGGCAAGTGTGGCGTGGCCGGAAGAATGGCTTCAAGCCCTGGACGCGGACCCTGAGATGGCGCAGGCCTTTCATCAGCTGTCCCCCGGTCGGCAGCGCAGCTATGCCATTCATCTGGCATCTGCCAAAAGACCGGAAACGCGGGTGGCCCGCATCGCCCAATACCGATCTCGAATTCTTGCGGGCAAGGGGGCAAACGAACGTTGAGGGGGGTGGTTTCCTCACACATTCCGCCTGTCGTTCTCTCCCTTCCTTCTCGACCTCTACCTCCACCTCCACTTCCTCTTCCTCGTCTCTTTTTTCTTTTCACCTGTTCAACCCACATAGGCGGACGCATGAAATCTGAGCATCTGGGGTCCTGTCTTTGCGGCGGTGTCCGCTATCGTGTCCTGGGCGCCCTGGCGCCCATTCAGGTCTGTCATTGCAATCAGTGCCGGCGAGCGCAAGGTGGGGCCTTTGCCACCAACATTCCGGTCGCCACCAGCCAGCTGGATTTTCTCTCTGGAGAAAACTTGCTCAAGAGCTTTGAAGCGTCACCTGGCAAGGAGCGGGTGTTCTGTGGCCGTTGCGGATCGCCCGTTCTCAGCCGACGCGCATCAAGACCTGGCGTCGTGCGCTTGCGAGCGGGATTGCTGGAAGATCCTGTGGAGGCCAAAGTGGGCTTTCATTTCTATGCCAATGATGCGGCATCGTGGTGGCCCGTCGAGGACGATGGTCTGCCACGCTATCCCGGTGCGGCCAGCTAGCCGGGTGTCTGCCACAACTGTTGGCTTGCATGTACCGCCCGGCACACGGCGTACCAAGCAGGCAGGACTTCCATCCCGTTTTGACCTCCATCGCGCATGGCGGAGGTTATGCAGAGGTTCCCTAGAATGGGATGCTCTTGCTGGTCTCGGTCGGTATTCCTCAACGCACATGTGCTGTGCATCTCTCGCGTGGTCGTCACCCTATGTCGTCTCAGATTCCGATAGTCGCCCCTGCTGCGTCCAGCGCCGCGACCGGCGGCGTGAAAGCCGTGTTGCGGCTGGAGGGGCTTGCGGTGCTGCTGGCCGCGCTGGTGGCGTATCAGCACGCAGGGTTTGCCTGGAGCACTTTTGCCTGGTTCATTCTTCTGCCCGATCTGTCCTTTCTGGGCTACTTGGCGGGGCCTCGCCTCGGTGCCCTGAGCTACAACCTGGCCCATTCCTACACGGGACCTGTGCTGTGTCTCGCGGCCGCTATAGGGCTGGGGATGCCGTTGGCGCTGTGTGCAGCGCTGATCTGGCTGGCGCACATCGGTGTCGACCGGTCATTGGGTTACGGGCTGAAGTACGCACAGGGGTTTGGCTTCACGCACTTGGGGCGCGTGGGGAAAGCCAGCATGTGAGTGGCGCCGGTCAGACGCGGATCGGTGTCGATATCGGCGTGACTGTTTCGTCGGTGTCATGAACACCCCGTCCTTCGGCGATGAATGAAGGACATCCTGGCAGGCAACGCAAGAGATCATTCAAATGACGCGACTCACTTTCGACATCATCATTGCGGCACCTCGTGCCGCGGTCTGGGCAACGATGATCGACCCGCAGACCTATCAGACATGGACGGCGCCCTTCTGCGAGGGGTCTCGCTTTCAGGGCGCCTGGGATCAGGGTGCGCATATTCAGTTTCTGGGGCCGGACGACCGCGGCATGTTCTCGGAGGTGGCGGAACACCGACCGGCCGAGTACATCTCCTTGCGCCACCTGGGCATGGTGGAGAATGGCCGGATCGATGCCAGCAGCGAGATGGCCAGCGCCTGGGTCGGCGCCTACGAAAACTGGCGATTCGATGAGGTGCCTGAAGCTTGTCGCCTGGTAGCGGAAGTGGATACCCCGCCAGCGTACGAGCTCTACATGCAGGAGAAGTACCCTCAGTCCTTGATGGTGCTCAAGTTCATTTGTGAACAGCCCAGGAAGGAGCTTCAGTCAAACACCTGAAGTGAGGGGAAGCGGCCTTTGAGCACTCTCTCGCTCGCATTGAGCTGCAGCCACTCATCGATGGCGGTCGCATAGACACGGCGAAAGTCGGTTGTGTGCTGCAGGTTGTCAGTGTCGTTCAGTTGTGTGAGTGATGGCGCTTCGCCGTAGTGCCCTCCGCGTACGCCCTTGCCGATCAGGTACATGTGGTTGGCTGTACCGTGGTCGGTGCCGAGATTGGCGTTTTCTCTCGGGCGTCGGCCAAACTCCGAGAACAGCAACAAGGCAATGCGGTCTGCCTGACCCAGCCGTTCCATGTCGCGCATGAAGGCGAGAACTGCATCGGCCGTGTACGTCAGCAGGCGTTGATGCAGCGCTGCCTGCTGCACGTGGGTGTCAAAGGCGTTGTTGCGATAGGCGGTGTAGTAGAGCCGGGTGGGAAGGCCTGCAGCGATGCACGCGGCGATCTTGTCCAGGCCCAGTGGGTTGATGCCGTAGTCGACTGTTGAGCGGTAGCCTTGCCAGGCCTCGCGTACCCATGCGGAGGCCTTCTGTCCGCCTCGCGCGACATCGTGTAGAAACGCAAGACTGGGGTTGGATTGATCGATGACATTCTGAGAGCCAACCACATTGCGCAGCAGCTGTTTTTCCTGCGACCAGCCGCGCCGTACGAAATCATCCGGATCGTCGAACACCACGGGCGTATGCAAACGGCTTTTCACGGCCAGTGACTGAGTGGTGTCGACGTTGATGAGCAGACTGGGCTCAGGGCGCTGTGTCATGGCGTCGGCCACGCGGCCAAACCAACCATAGGCATCGCCTTGTCCCGGCGTTCCCGTATGCCAGTACGCCATGGAACTGAAATGCGAAAACGATGGCTGCTCATACCCGCAACCATGGACGATGGCCATATGACCGTCCTTCCACAAACGCTCAAAACCGGCAAGGCCAGGATTGAAGCCATAGGTGTCATCCAACTTGCGAAGCTGCTTCTCCGGAATGCCGAGGGTAGGGCGAAGGTGATAGTAGGCGTCGTCCCGATAGGGAACGACCGTGTTGAGCCCGTCATTGCCACCTGAGAGTTCCAAGGTCACCAGAATGCGGTCGTTCTTCGCGACGGATGCATTCGCAGCGTTGGCCGCGCAGGCAAAAGTGGCGGCGCCAGCCGCGCCGAAACCAGCGAGAGCGCTGCCGCTGCGAAGCAACCATTGCCGGCGGTTGAGTTCCGTCGGAGGTGTGGGGTGGGGTAAATGCTGAAAACGGGAGTCCATGGCAATCAACCGAGTTGGTATTCGGGGCGGCTGAGCAGCAGGTGCAAGGTCAGGCGCAGGCCTTCTTCCGCAAAGCTCTGGGCAGCCATGAGGTCATCTGTGCCCAGCTCCCGCTGCAGAAACTGAGCGAGTTCCAGACGGGTCGTCTCATTCAGCGGAACCGACAAGAAGCGCGATTCGAAGTGCCGCACGGCGTCCATCGGATGGGCGCAACCGGCTGCCAGCACCATGGCGGTGAGGTCAAGGCGCGGCAGAGTGCGGGGGATGGGCTTGACGCGTTCAATCGCCATT
>JBNKNN010000065.1:0-3490 GCA_050293865.1 Hydrogenophaga sp.
CTGAAATCGATATCGTGATCGAACTGATCGGTGGCTACGGCATTGCCAAGACCCTGGTGATGGACGCTATCGCCGCCGGCAAGCATGTGGTCACTGCCAACAAGGCATTGTTGGCTGTGCACGGACCAGAGATATTCGCCGCGGCATCCGCCAAGGGTGTGATGGTGGCCTTTGAGGCAGCTGTGGCTGGCGGTATTCCGATCATCAAGGCCCTGCGTGAAGGCTTGACCGCCAACCGTATTCACTGGGTCGCTGGCATCGTCAATGGCACGACCAACTTCATCCTCTCCGAGATGCGCGACAAGGGGCTGGACTTCGACGTGGTGCTCAAGGAAGCACAGCGGCTGGGCTACGCCGAAGCCGATCCGACCTTTGATATCGAGGGAGTGGACGCTGCCCACAAGGTCACGCTGATGAGCGCGATCGCCTTTGGCATACCGGTTCAGTTCGACAAGGCCTATACGGAGGGCATTACCAAGCTGTCTTCCATAGACATTCGCTACGCCGAGCAACTTGGCTATCGCATCAAACTGCTGGGTATCACCAAGCGGGCAGCCAAGGGCGTGGAATTGCGCGTGCACCCCTGCCTGGTTCCAGCCAAGCGCCTGATTGCCAACGTCGAAGGCGCCATGAACGCCGTGGTGGTCGAGGCGGACGCCGTTGGCACCACGCTCTACTACGGAAAAGGTGCGGGCAGCGAGCCGACGGCCAGCGCGGTAGTGGCGGACCTGGTGGACGTGACCCGTCTGCACACGGCCGATCCTGCTCACCGCGTGCCGCATCTGGCCTTCCAGCCCAATGCGGTCTCGGACGAAGTCGTGCTGCCGATGGAGGAGGTGGTGACCAGCTACTACCTGCGCCTGCGAGTGGCGGATCAGACCGGTGTGCTAACGACGGTAACGGGTCTGCTGGCTGACGCCGGG
Organism: Hydrogenophaga sp.; assembly: GCA_050293865.1. Lineage (GTDB taxonomy): Bacteria > Pseudomonadota > Gammaproteobacteria > Burkholderiales > Burkholderiaceae_C > Hydrogenophaga. The sequence continues at coordinate 924 of JBNKNN010000065.1, forward strand.
ATCAGTATTGATGCCGTGCTCCAGCGCGAGTCGGACGAGGTCAGCGGTGAAGGCGGCAATCAGACCGATTTGATCATTCTCACGCACGACACACGTGAAGGCGATATGAACGCTGCTCTGGACAAAATTCAGCAACTGCCGTCGGTCTTGGCGCCGATTGTGCGCATCCGCAAGGAAGAGCTCAGCTGAAGTTGTTCTCCGTAGCCATCGCAGCAAGGTTCTTGTACCTTGCTGATCAGCGAAACAGACACCCCACCTGAACCATATATCCATGCGATACCTGAGCACACGTGGTCACCCGGACCGCAAGCATTTTTGTGAAATCCTGCTGGAAGGACTGGCGCCCGATGGCGGCCTGTACCTGCCCGAGCGTTATCCGGAGGTGGATGATGCGCTGCTGACGCAATGGCGCCAGACGTATGAAGGCGAAGGCTATTCGGCACTGGCGTTTCAGGTTCTCTCGCTTTACATCGACGACATTCCTCGAACCGACTTGCGCGCCATTTGCGACCGAACATACACCGAAGCTGCTTTCGGCTCGGCCGCCATTGTGCCGCTCAAGCCCTTGGAGGAGGGTTTGTGTCTGGAAGCCTTGTCCAACGGGCCTACTGTGGCGTTCAAGGACATGGCCATGCAATTGCTTGGCAACCTGTTCGAGTACGAGCTCGACCGCCGCGGCGCAGAGTTGAACATTCTGGGCGCCACCAGCGGCGACACCGGTAGCGCGGCTGAATACGCCATGCGAGGCAAAAAGGGCGTTCGTGTGTTTATGCTCAGCCCGCACGGTCGCATGAGCCCTTTTCAGCAGGCCCAGATGTTCAGTTTGATGGATGAGAATATCCACAACATCGCTATCGAGGGTGTCTTCGACGATTGTCAGGACATCGTAAAGGCGGTCAGCAATGACCTCGAGTTCAAACGCGGACACAAGATCGGCACGGTGAATTCCATCAACTGGGCTCGTCTGCTGGCACAGGTGGTGTACTACTTCGCGGGCTATTTCCAGGCCACGTCCAGCAACTCGGAGAAGGTCAGTTTCTCGGTGCCGTCAGGCAACTTCGGCAACGTCTGCGCCGGCCACGTCGCCCGCCAGATGGGCTTGCCGATCGATCGGCTGATGGTTGCGACGAACGAGAACGATGTTTTGGACGAGTTCTTTCGCACCGGTTTGTATCGAGTGCGTGGCAGCGCTGACACCTACGAAACTTCCAGTCCTTCGATGGACATTTCAAAGGCGAGCAACTTTGAGCGGTTCATCTTCGATCTGGTGGGGCGCGATGCCGATGTGACACGCCAGTTGTTTGCCGAGGAAGTCGCGATCCACGGGCGTTTCGACTTGAGCAAGCATTCGAGCTTTGAGCTTGCCGCCAAGCAGTTCGGCTTTGCGAGTGGCAAGAGCATGCATGCCGATCGTCTCAAAACCATCAAGGCGGTCTGGGAGACTCATCAAGTCATGATTGATACTCACACAGCCGATGGTGTCAAAGTAGCGCGCGACTTGCGGCAGGCTGGTGAAAGCGTGATCGTGCTCGAAACGGCACTGCCCATCAAGTTCGCCGAAACGATTGAAGAGGCATTGGGCATTCCCCCGAAGCGGCCGGCCAAGTTCGAGGGCATTGAGGATCTACCCAAGCGTGTGCATGTGATGCAGGCCGATGTCGTGGCTGTCAAGAAGTACATCAACGAACACTGCCATCCGGCAGCTTGAGCCTTTTTCCCTTGGCCCACTCCAGCATCAAGGAAGCCAGATCGTGAAAGTGATTGGATTTGCGGGCAGCTCCAATGCAGGCAAGACGACGCTCATCGAGCAGGTCTTGCCGGTGCTCAAGTCCAATGGACTGCGGGTGTCGGTCGTCAAACATGCACATCACAAGCTCGAAGTGGACCGACCGGGCAAGGACACGTTTCGGCATCGGGAAGCGGGCGCGTTTGAAGTGGTGGCAGCTTCACCGGACCGCATGGTGCTGATGCGCGAGTTCGAGCGCAGGCATGAAATGTCGGTGCATCACCTGATCGCAGAGCTGTACCAAGGCGTAGACTGGGTGATCGTTGAAGGCTTCAAGGATGCCAATATCGGCAAGATCGAGGTTTGGTCGAGCGGGGGAGTCATGGCGCCGCTGTTTGAGCTGGACCCGTTCGTTGTTGCCGTCGCGACCGACCAGCCACACAAGCTTGAAGGCTCTACCCAGTTGCCGGTCTTTTCCCGTGACGATGTGGCCGGTGTTGCGCAATGGCTGATCGACAACGGGGACCGTTTTGAGTACGACGCTGCGGCGTACGAGTGACGATGACGACGGGCCAGGTGTTCTGCGTGCAGTGAGGAGACAAACGAAAGATGAGTTCAACAGACAATCAGCAACTGCCCAAGCGTGCGCCATTGATGGCTTTGAGCGAAGCGCTTGCCGACCTCCTCGGGAGGATCGAACCCTTGTCGAGCGTGGAGGACATTCCAACGTTCGAGGCAGACGGTCGGGTGCTGGCTGAGGCGCTGGTTTCTGCGCTGAGTGTCCCGGCCATGGACAACTCGTCCATGGATGGCTATGCCCTTCGTTGCAGCGACGTCAAAG
>JBNKNN010000066.1:0-21365 GCA_050293865.1 Hydrogenophaga sp.
AGCTCATGAAGTAAACCCGGCTTGAGACGCGCGTTGCCGTCGGGTGCGGCGCGCTCTCAATCCAGATCCAGGCGGAGGCCGATCGGTGCGCTGCGAGCGCCAGGAGGTCGCCGCCTTTCTTTGTGCCCGAGAGGGGCGCGATCTTGTTCCTACCTGATGATTGAATTGTTCACTATGCGTACTGCTCTGACCGTTGCCATCCTGTCAGTTTCTGCCTCAATGGCTTTCACCACGAACGCGTTGGCAGTTGATGAAGCTGCCGCTTTGGATCTGGCCAAGGCGAACGGATGCATGTCCTGTCATGCCAAGGACAAGAAAGTTGTCGGCCCGGCCTTTGTCAGTATTGCTGAGAAGTACGCGGCCGAAGATGGTGCTGCGGCGTCAATGGCGCAGTCGGTCCGTAATGGTTCGAAAGGCAAATGGGGACGCATTCCCATGCCTGCACACTCGAGCTTGCAGCAAGAAGAACTCGACACCATTCTGACCTGGGTGTTGAGCCTGAAGAAGTAAGGAATGTATGAAATGACTGAGTGCCTGGCCAACTAGCTGGTGGTCAGATGCGATTGTGCCGGCCGTGCGCCGGCTTTTTTTGTCTGCGACAGGCATTGCATCAGTGGTTGACGAGCTCGGCCGTGAGCACGCCGCCAGTGAAGAAGCCGGAAGGTACTTTCTCTGTTCGAATGAGTTTCACCAGACCCTTGCCTTTGCAGTACCACTCGGTGGAAAGCAGAGGTACGTCGGTAAAGCCATGAACGGGGTCGACATAGAGGTTGACCTTGGCAATGCCCTCCAACCTGAGACAAGGTTTGAATTTGCCGACCTCAGTCACTACTTCATCGTCCGTGGCGGCAATGCGCCAGTTCATCAAAACCTGATGCGAGTACTTGAGTTCGCGAGGATGTTCGTTGCGACGACGAATCAGGTAGGGCACAGTGGGCGTGGTCCATTCGGTTCCCAAAGTGTATGGCGCCTTGAGGATCCATCGGGGTTCCTTGTCAGGTGTGGGTTCCCGATCGATGTCCGTTCTCAGCGCCACGCGACGCACGCCTTCGCTGTCCGACTTGATGTAGTAGTTCGCTCCAGCCGAGTGGTGCCGAACCATCACCTGATCGTCAAAGTAGGACACGGGTCCGTGGACTTCCATGTGCCATTGCTCATACTCGTTCGGCTCGTCCCCCTCGTACAGGGCTCCGTAGGTTTGCTCGTCCCCGTCGTGCAGCGGAAACCATTCGTTGGTTGATCCGTTCTTCTGGCATCCCGTGAGGACAACAAGCGCGGCGCATGCCACGCTCAATCGTCTGGCTCGAAGGCCATGAAGTTCGAAGAGTCGCTTGAGCATGTCGGACAACCTCATTTCCCTGGCAGCTGCGCGCGTGGCAGGTCGCTCAGCTTGATCTGCAACTGGTCGTTTCCAGCGGGCCTGAGCCATGCGAACCCAGCGGGTCCGCGCTTGGGTTCGGTGGAGCCCATTTGCGTGTTGCCCTCACGCGCCTTCTTGATGCCGTCACCCAGAATTTCGTGCAAGTCTTTGGCGTAGGGCAGCTTGAAGCTTCGCGGCATGTCCAGTGGCTCGTTGTCCTTCATGGGGTTCAGCCAGATGTAGATGGCGCCCTCGTGATGGCGTTGAGGGGCAGGTTCATCGAATACCGCAGCCAGGAGCACAAAGCGCTCGGGGAGTTTGTCCTCGGTTGGCCAGCCAGAAATGCCTTGCAAGGCCTGGTGGCTGAAGATGTAAAAGCCACTGACGAGGATCACCATGGCTGATTTCACCCACCATGCCCAACGGGTGGCCAGGCAAAGACACAACACGAGGAAGCCCAGCATGGTGTACGCAATGATGAGCATGAGCAGTTGATGGGGAACAGAGGGGATCATGGTGAAGGTGGTCTGACGGTTGTAGGCCTGCAGGCGTGCATTCAAAGGCCGGAGCGTTGCACGATGGTCTTGGGGCGCGTGTTCACATCGAGCACTCGTCCGCTGGCATCAATGGTGAATCGAACCAGGGTTCGCTCATCGCCCTTGCGGGGGATCTGTTGGGTGCCGGTGTAGATGATTTCTGCGCGCGGGTTCACCTTCACCACCGCCACAGAAACGTCCACGGGTCGCTTGTCATTGCTTTCGTAGTAGTGGGCGTTGACCACGTATTCACCTGGTGCCATTCCACGCAAGGTCACGATCTCCTGCCGAATAGGGTTGACGATCTCTCGTCCATCCACGATCACCGAATTGTTCTTGGAGCCGCGGTCGTCGCGGTCAAGGTGGAGCATGCCGGCGTCCCGGTTGCGGAACCACAGCGTTTCGCCCGTAGGTTCCAGCACCCAGGCATCGATATCGTTCGGGTTGTTGTCGGGCCAGGAGATGGTGACGATGAACTCGGCTTTGGCGGGCACGTCCCCCGCCTTGCTTCGTTGCGGGTTGAAGGCCAGCAATGCAACGACAAAGCAAAACACGAAGGCGATCAACATGTTGAACAACATGTCGTAGAACGGGTCGGTCTCGGTATCCCGCGCCCGCCGTCCAATGGCCATCAGTGCTCTCCCGTCTTTGCGGTGTCACCTTGATTTTGCGCGGCACGCACTTTCTGCTCTGCGCTGAGGGTGTCGGTGACGATGGCGTCTGCAAAGCGGTCCAGTCGCATTAACTGGAGACCGAGCAGTATGTTGCCCGTGAGGCCTGTCACGGTAGTCAAAAGCGCGATACCCAGACCCCCAGTGAGATTCTTGAGCAGCTCGGTTGACTGCGAAGGATCAAAGCTCTCCATCTGCCCCAGTTGCAGCGCCAGGATGGAAAAGCCGATCACTTTGCCCAGCAGTCCGAGTTTGAGCTGGATGCCATTGATCCACCAGGCCATTTCGTGGGGGCCGTGCGTTCGTTCGCCCAGGATCTGCACATGTATCGACCGCTCGTTGCCCGGTTGGGCACAGGACAACAGATATTCGTCGGCCCAAGTAACAGAAGCAGTGACAGCCAGCGAGTCCATGTGGGTCAGGCTTTGCAGCCTGCGGTCCAGCTCAACCCTCTGCCTGCCCAAGGTCCAGGCCCTTCGTCCTGTCCAGATCGTTGCCACAACAAACATCACCACGATCGCCGCCGTGATGCCGGTCGGGTCGGCACTGAGCAGTCGGTGCCAGGCTCCAGCCTGCCACATGAGATACGCGGCCAGCACCAACACGCCGCTAAAAGCCAGCCACAAGAGAAAGAGGCCATGGGCCTGATGTTCCAGCGACAGCTCGTGTCGAACGCCAGGGAGGCGTTTGACGAGACTGGCGCCCATCATCTCGCGGTGCTGTGCAGATGGATGCGCGGACGCTTGATTCGCTTGATTCATGTTTGCTCCGGATGGAGCGCGCGTGATTCTGCGTCACTGCGGAACACGATGGGAACGTGGCGTTGGTTGGATGCTTGCTGCACCATTTGCACCACCTTCTCGTGATGAGGCGATTTGCTGCAGACCGGGTCGGTCTCAGAAGCGTCCCCTGTGATCATGAATGCCTGGCAGCGGCAGCCGCCAAAGTCCTTCTTTCGCTCGTCACAGGTTTGGCACCGCGGTTTCATCCATGCATCGCCCCGATACGCGTTGAACGCCTGACTTCGGGTCCAGATGTCGGAAACAGGTGTGGTCCTCACGTTGGGCAGGTCCAGGCCAGGCAGGTCACGGGCGTTGTGGCAAGGCATTGCCACGCCATCTGGAGCAATGGAGAGAAAGACCGCTCCCCATCCGTTCATGCAGGCTTTCGGGCGGTCTTCGAAGTAGTCAGGCACCACGAACAGCAGCCGACACTTGTTGCCCAGCTTTTCGCGGTAGCGGTTGACCACTGCTTCCGCTTCTTCCAGTTGTTCGCGTGTTGGAATCAAGTGGGCCTTGTTGACCCAGGCCCAGCCGTAGTACTGCGTGTTGGCCAGTTCCAGGTATTCCGCGTCCATTGCCACTGCCATCTCGATGATCTTGTCCACGTGCGGAAGGTTGTGACGATGCAGCACGCAGTTCATCACCATCGGCCACTCATGCTCTTTGATGAGCTTGGCGACGCGCTGCTTGAGTTCGAACGTCTTGGTGTGGCTGAGAAAATCGTTGAGCTCTTTGGTTGAATCCTGAAAAGACAGCTGTATGTGATCGAGGCCAGAGTCCTTGAGCTTTTGGGCCCGAACGCGGTTCAGACCGACGCCTGAGGTGATGAGGTTGGTGTAGAAGCCCAAGGCATGCGCTTCCTGGACCAACTCTTCCAGGTCGTCGCGTAGCAACGGTTCCCCACCAGAAAACCCCAATTGAGCCGCCCCCATGGCCCTTGCCTGTTTCATCACATCCACCCACTCCGCAGTGGTCAGCTCGCTCTGGATACGGGCATGCTGCGTCGGGTTGTAGCAAAACACGCAGTGCAAGGGGCACTTGTATGTCAGTTCGGCCAGCAGCCACAAGGGAGGCCCTGCTTCAATGGGGTTGTCGGTCATTTGTGCCATGACGTTGTCCTGTCCGGCTTGCCTGGTCTTCGCCTTGGCCAGTGTCAGCCCGTTGCTTCGCTGTTACTCCGTGATCCAGCCACGACGCACGCCTTCTTCCAGAAGGGCTCGTACCTGAGGCTCGATGCCTTGTGCATTGAACGCCGCTTCCAACTCAGCCACGATGCCACCGATGCTGCGGTCGCCATTGCAGCGCTTGAGGATTTCGGCTGCGCTGTCGTTGAGTTGCACCATGCCTTCCGGATACAAGAGCACCCAACGGGTTTGCGCCGGTTCGTATTGCAGCCGGAATGTTTTGCTCAGTTTCGGCTTATTTGGCAAGTCGGGTATGACGTCACTCATGGCTGCAAGCCTTTTCAATCGCGTCCAGCATGGACCACAAGATGTCCAGCTTGAACTGAAGGATGTCGAGTGCACGGTACTGGGCAGCACGTGTTGTGAAGTGGTCGAGCGTGACACGCAGACCATGCTCGACATCGCGCGTGGCCAGCGGAATCCGGCTGCGGAAGTAGGTCAGGCCCTCTTGCTCTATCCAGGGGTAGTGCCCAGGCCAGGTGGCGAGCCGGTCTTTGTGGATCTGCGGCGCAAACATCTCCGTCAGGGAAGAACAGACAGCCTCTTGCCATGGTGCCGTGGTTGCGAAATGCACATAGGCGTCGCAGGCAAACCGAACCGCGGGCGCCACCCGCTGCAACGACCACAGGTCATCACGCGAAATACCCACTGCTTCGCCCAGACGTGTCCAGGCCTCAATGCCGCCTGCGTTGGAGCCTTCGAAATCACCGTGGCCATCGTGATCCAGAATGCGCTCGATCCACAAGCGTCGCTCGGCACGATCCGGCATGTTCGCCATGATCGCGGCGTCCTTGCGAGGAATGCAAATCTGGTAGTAGAAGCGATTGGCGACCCAGGTGCGGATCTCATTTTCAGTACAGCCACCGGCGTTCATTCGAACATTGAACGGATGGTGGATGTGATACGCCTGTCCCTTCTCGCGCAGATGGGCTTCGAACTCTTTCCGTGACCAAGGTGCGGCGGTCTCGTCTTCGTGTTGGGCTTTGGCCAGTTCCATGATGCCGTTGTCTCTTTGTTGGTCTGTTGTCGTAGTTGGCCCGCAGGCAGCCAGCAGGGCGTCTGTCAGAAATCGATCTCCATGCCATCAAAAGCAACTTCGATGCCGTGATCTGCCAGTGTTGCTCGCTCGCTTGAGTCTTCGCGCAGGATGGGGTTGGTGTTATTGATGTGGATGAGTACCTTTCGCGTTGACGCTGGCAGCTTGTCCAGTTGCTCGATCATTCCGCCAGGCCCACTTTGCGGCAGGTGGCCCATGTCAAGCGCAGCCTTTGGAGAGAGACCCAGCTTCTGCATTTCGTCATTGGTCCAGAACGTGCCATCGACCAAAACGATGTTCGCTGACTTCATGAGCGCCAGCAAGTCGGGCGTAACTTCTGCCAGACCTGCGGCATAGAACACCCGTTGGCCGTTCGCGGGGTTGTCGATGACCAAACCAATGTTGTCTCCTTTGCGTGGGTTGCCGCGAAATGGAGAGTAGGGAGGTGGTTTGGAATCCAGCGCCACGGGTTGCACCTGCAGGCCCTGTACGCCCGGGACGCTCACCAGTGTGCCGTCCACTGGCAACTCATGGATGTCGAGTCCGCAGTAGTGCGAGAGCATGCGCGTCAGAGGAAAGCCGTCCGACAGGTCCGATTTGACTTCCGGGGTGACCAGCAGTGGAAGCTTGGAGTTGCGCTCCCGCAGCATGAGCATGCCGGTGACATGATCGATCTGTGCATCAATGAGCAGCACTGAGGCGATACCGCTGTCGCGGATGGAGCGAGCGGGTTGAAGCGCTGGCGTTTGCTGAATCTGTTTGAGGATGTCGGGGGACGCGTTGACCAACAACCAGTCATTGCCGTCAACGGTGATGGCGATGGATGATTGGGTGCGGGCCTGGGCCTTGATGGTGCCCTTGCGCAGCCCGTCGCAGTTGGGGCAGTTGCAATTCCACTGCGGGAAGCCACCGCCGGCGGACGAACCAAGAACTCGAATGCGCATGTGTGATCAGCGTCGAACAGGAATGGGTTGCACAATGGGTGCGTCGACCGATGAGGCATGGCCGAACACCAGAAAAGAAAAAAGCGCACGTGCAAAGCACTCGTGCGCCTTTTTGCCGAACGCTGACGGATCAGCGGTTGGCGATGTACATGGTGATTTCAAATCCGAAACGCAGGTCGGTGAAAGCGGGGGTCGTCCATTGCATAGTTGGTCTCCAGTCTACAAAGTGAGTGGTTTGTATTGGCATGAATAATGTCTGCAAACTCTGCTGCCACAGGCAATTCAAGCTGCCTTCCATGATAAGCAATATCGATGCCATTGGGTGTTGAAACTGCGCTTGGTGATTACCCTAGGACATGCAACAACGCAATGATCAAAGACGCGAAAAGCGGTGGTTGAGCCAACCCGTCAACCACCACATCGCCTATCGGATATATGGCCCCGCTTCGGCCAAAAGTACGTGGGTTGCTGTGCACGGTGGCCCGGGAGGTGGTGCGTCGTCGAGCATTCTCCAGCCATTCGACCTTCGCACGCAGCGCGTCGTGGTGTTTGACCAGCGGGGTGCGGGAGAAAGCTGCTCTCGCGGCTCAGTGCGGCAGAACACCACACACGCGCTGGTTCGGGACATGGAGGCTTTGCGCGAAAACCTGGGACTGTCGAAGTGGTCCTTGCTGGCCGGTTCATGGGGATCTGTTCTTGCTCTGGCTTACGTATCAGCCCATCCCGAGCGGGTTCAGCAGATGGTTCTCAGGGGATCGTTCTCCCTGAGCAGGCGCGAGATTCGGGGGGTCTTGTTGGGCGTTCAATACGGGGGGCACATCCCTATCGTCGGGCAAATTGCCCGGTCGCGCTGGCTGCCGGCACCGGGCCATCAATTGGCGATAGTGTCCCGGTTGCTGCAAAGTGGAGCACTTGGTGTTGCACACTTGCGCGCGCTGAGACGATGGAACCTCATCGAATTGTCCCTGGCGCGAAAGGGCGTGCGTCGAAGCATGCGCGCCGCTGCGTTGGCAGGGGACGTTTCGACGCTCAAGGCGCAGAGAGGGCTCGATGCACATTTGGCCAGGCAATGGCGCAAGCAAGCGGCGAGTCAATCTTCGTTGCGTGTGTGCAAGGCGGATCGATCTGCCTGGCGAAAATTCCGCGTTCAGGCTCACTACCTCAAGAAGCGGGGCTTCCTGAGGCCGTCCGACTTGGATCGCGCAGTGATCCGGGCGGCAGCATCTGGTGTGCAGCTCGATTGGGTCCACGGCCGTTTCGATTCGATCTGCCCTCCTGCGAATACGCTTGGATGGGTGGCCAAGGCCGAGCGACACGCTTGCAATGTTTTGCAGGTGCAGACCTATTGGCCACACGGGGGACACCTGTCGGTGGAGAAGCCGATGCTGGATGCAATCAAACTGGCCGTGCAAACGGGTAGAGGGGCGAGATGAAGCGCCGACTGTCGATGACACCGCGAATCGCGCGACCGCTGGCGATGCTGGGCCTGTTGGTGGCGCTCTCTGCTTGCTCTGGGGGAGCTTTCCTGGCATCTCCGTCCCCGCCTTCTTCCTTGTCTTCCCGCTGTGACGCTGAGACAGAGGTGCCGTGGGTGGCCGTGGCTGACGGCCTTTGGGTATGGCCGCCGTCTGAAGCAGCAGAGGTGTCGGCTGAAAACGGGGGGCATGTGGTGGCCACCTCGGTCCTTGTCTCACAAGGTATGGCCTTGGTCGTCGATCCGGGCCCCAGTCTTCGCCATGGCTTGCGCGTCAGGCGTTCGGTGGAGTGCCGGTTTGGTGCTTCTGTTCGATGGGTGGTCAATACCCATGCACACAGCGAGAACGTGCTGGCCAACGTGGCGTTCGCGGATTTGATTGAAGATGGGCGCGTCCAGGTGCTGGCGTCTGGTCCAACACGGGCAGGAATGGAGCAACGGTGCAACGCCTGCCTGGCCAGCTTGAAGCGACGGGTGGGAGAGGAGAGCATGTCGGGGACCCGCATCGTGCTGCCGACGCAAACTCTGACCAAGGGGGAGCGCCTGCTTGTGGGCGATCAATGGTTGGAGGTGGTGGATATCGCACTCGGCCATACCGAAGGTGATCTCGTGCTTTGGTGGCCGGCACAGAGGGTTGCCTGGGTCGGAGGGCTGGTGTACGAAAACCGGATTCCAGAGTTGGCTCAAGGTCAGGTCGTGCCCTGGATTCAGGCACTGGATCGCATCATAGCTTTGAAGCCTGCGATCGTGGTCGGGGTGTCACTTGACCGTTCGCAAAACGATGTGAGCGGACCAACATCGGTTCTGGTGACGCGAGCCTATCTGCTGGATTTGTACCAACAAATCTGGCACGCAATGGATGAAGGGATGCAAGCCAACGAGGCTCAGCAGCGCTTGCATCTACCCCGGTACAAGACTTGGGTAGGCTATGGCGAGCGGCAAGGATTCAATGTGCTGCGCGCCTGGCGTGAGCTGGAACCACGCTGGATGGATTCGCCACCAGATACAGGGCCGCCCGATCCTCGGACCCTGGCAGTGCCTTGACACGCTGTTGTATTGTTTCAAAGGGCGCAAACCCTTCCGCACCGAAGTTGGAAGACTCGCTCACACTTCAGTTGAATACGTCAGGCGGCAGCAGATGGCGCTTGCGATAAATGGTGTTTCGCGACACGCCCAGGGCCTTGGCGGCAGCGGATACATTGCCCTTGTGCATTCGGAGCATGTCAGCCATGGCGGTGATGGCCACGTCTTGCAAGTTGCGGCCCGCACTGGGCAGGCTGCCGGTGCCCACTGCACCGGTCGGCAAGGAGGTGTTGCCAAATGCCGGCTGAACGGGTGCCTGCGAGGGCGGAATGCCGATTGGTACGGCAGCGGGGGCACAACCCATCGGTGATTGACCAATTTCTTCAAGGAAATCGTCTGGCAAATGGTCCATGTGCACGACGCCATCGTCGCCCACCATGACCACAGCGGTCCTCAGCAGGTTGTGCAATTGCCGGAAGTTGCCTGGCCAGTGATATCGCTTGAACAGGTCTAGCACGGCTGGAGAAAGCGTGATGGACATCTCCGTCTCGGCCAGCGTCTTGAGAATGCGTTTGACCACAGGCTCGAAGTCTGTGCGGTCGCGCAGGGCTGGGAGCTTGACCACCAGGCCATTGAGACGGTAGTACAGGTCTTCCCTGAACTCTCCTTTGGCGATCATGTCCTTGAGGTTCTTGTGAGTGGCGCAAATAATGGCCACGTCTACATCAACTTCCTTGCCCGCACCCAGCGGGCTGACCTTGCGTTCTTGCAATACGCGCAGCAGCCTGGCCTGAAGGTGTTTGGGCATGTCTCCTATCTCATCGAGAAAGAGGGTGCCGCCATTGGCTTGCTGCACCTTGCCGATAGCACCTTTTTTGCGTGCGCCGGTGAAGGCGCCTTCCTCATAGCCAAACAGCTCTGATTCGATCAGCGTCTCCGGGATGGACGCACAGTTGACCGAGACAAAAGGCTGATGGCTTCGGTTGGAGTCGCCGTGAATCGCTTGCGCCAGCAGGTCCTTTCCAGTTCCCGTCTCACCCAGGATCATGATCGGGATATCGCGGCCGGATACTTTGCCCAACTTGTGGATCACAGAAGCGATCTGAGGATCTCCCGTGTTGAGGTAGCGAAGAGAGGAAAGTGCTGGCTTGCGAACAGCGGCGGCGCTCGGTCGGCTCTGCGACTCGCTCGATACGTCGGCGGGAGCAACACCGGTTGGCGCCGAAGAGTCTGTGCCTTCCGCTGTGGAGGAAACCACCAGTCCTTCGTGTGCTTGTGGTACGGTCCAGGCCGCTGAGGCTTTATGGCTGGCACGGCACCACACCGATACGCCATTGTGGAGAACCAACTGGCGCGGCGTGGTTGAAGTCCCGTTGAACAGCTCCAGCAGAGAGGACACCGGAATGCCAAACAGCGACGAGAAGGTGTGAGCCTTCAGCGCGCTGAAAGGCAAGCCCAGCTGAAACTGTGCACTTCGATTGGCCGATATGAAGCGGCCTTCTGGCGAGAAAACGGCGATGCCTTCGACCAATGTGCCCAGGAATTCAGCTCGCGTGTGGAAGTGAATGCGAATGGCCTTGGGGAAGATGTCGGCGAACATGTGGTTCTCGATCATCTGAGCCGACATGCGCACCAGTGCCAGGGTGTGCTGGTGAAAGCTGCGATGGTCGCCGGTCACATCCAGCGCGCCGATGACCTGTCCATAGGGATCGAATATCGGCGAACAGCTGCAGGTCAAGAACTTGTTGACGTTCATGAAATGCTGATTGCCGTGAACGGTCAGAGCTTCTTCTTCCGACAGAGCTGTACCGATGGCGTTCGTGCCTTTGCTGCGCTCGGACCAGTCCATGCCCGGGGTCAAAGCCACCTGGGACGCGCGCTCCAGAAAGTCGGCATCACCCAATGAGTGCAACACCATGCCTCTCGAGGAGGTCAGCAGAACCATGCTGTGCGTGTTGGCGATCTGGTCGTACAGCGTCTCCATGACTGGCGCGGCATGCTGGAACAGAAACCGGCTCTCGTCGAGCGCGTCGTTCAGATCGCCTTTGCGCGGGCTGGAAAAATCGGGCGCATCACTCTCGCTCAGGCCGTACGAAGCCGATCGCTCTCGCGATGCGTCAATCAGGTGGGTGTGATCTTCGTTCACCCCGCCCATGGGGCCACCTTCGCTGGCCTGGCCCATGCGGTGCGATGCCGGCATGGCACTCATGTCGTCTCCAGGTTCTTCTCGTTCGCTCGACCAGTCGCCCGAAGCCCAGGCGGATTCCGGCAGCAGGTTTTCAGTCGCGACTGGCTTGTCTCTGTCGTGTTGACTCATGTTATTTTCTTCATATGTTGGTGCCACGGCAACTCGGGAAACCCGCATTGCGCCAGATGGCTGCAACAGAGTGCGCATTGGCATGGCGCATGTCACACAAAATGGGTAGCAAATAGCTCGCCACTCTCGGCGTTTTGCGCTGACAGCCCTAAAACCGCTCTGAATCGTCACGACAAGTTGGGCATTATGTTCCTTTGCGCCCTTCCGTTGATCCAATATGGAGCAAAGGTGTGACGCCGCGATGGTGTGTCACGGAACAAGTGACGTGCCCGAGCCCTGCGTAAAAGGCGCTTGGTGCTGGCGTAGGAGGGTGGCCTGCTTTTTGCTGACAGGGTGCATCCCCCATGTTTTGATGAACTAGTGCATAACGGAGACTCCCTGATGAAATCCCTTTTTTCGCCCATTTCTGCTCGTGCTGTGCGCGCGACTCTGACGGTAGCGCTTGTTGCAGGCTTCTCTTCTGCTGCCTTGGCACATGGTGACGTCACGCCTCAATCGGTGGACACTCACACGCTGCCGCAGCTCGGAGAAGAATGGCGCACCAGCAATCCGTATGACGAGAAGAGCGACGCACGCCAGGAAGCGCTGCGCATAGGCACGTCCGCCTACAACCAGAATTGCGCCCGTTGCCACGGTCTGGAGGCCATTTCCGGCGGTATCGCGCCTGACCTCCGAAAGCTCGATACCGAGTGCACTGACTTCGCCGACGAAGAAGCGAAGAAGGAGTGCTTTGCCGAGATGGATGCCTACTTCATCGCTACGGTTCGTCGTGGCCGCACCCGTGACGGTCGCGTGTACATGCCTCCCTTCGAGGGCATCCTGAGTCAGGAAGCCGTCTGGTCTATCCGCACCTACCTGGAGACCCGTCGCGGCTCGGAGTGATCGCGTGTAGCCAGGCTTCGTTGAATTCAGGGCACTTGGGGTGCCCTGAATTTCTTGGCAAATCCCTTGAACCCGGCAGCGTGTCAAGGATCAACATTAGACTTGTGATGCAACGGCATGGGGCAATGGCCCCTCAGACAACCAAGAGAATCAGGAGACAAGGCATGACTTTCCCGTTTTCCAATGGCGCCATCAAGACGCCGTCCCGCCGCACGGCCATCAAGCTGTCAGCCATAGCGCTCATGGGCTTGGGTTCCATCGGTCTGGCGCAAGCAGAAGAAGAGTTGACTGATCTGGCCAAAGTGAAGGCAAGCGGGGTATTGAAGGTCGCTGTGTACAAGGACTTCGCGCCGTTCTCGGATGGCTCGGATGGCAACGTCAAGGGTCTTGACGTCAGCATCGCCCAGGCATTGGCCGACAAAATGGGCCTCAAGATGCAGTTGCTGCCCTTCTATGCCGACGAGAACATGCACGATGACTTGCGCAACATGGTCTGGAAGGGACACTACCTGGGTTTCGGTCCGGCCGATGTCATGATGCATGTGCCGGTGGACCGCTATCTGGTTGACGAGAATCCCCAAACGATGATCTTTGGTGCTTATATGCGAGAGCAGCCAGTCGTGCTTCACGACTTGCGCAAGATCGAGACGGTAACGCATCCAGAGGACCTCAAAGGCTTCAGGCTCGCCGCAGAGCGCGGTGCGGGTACGGCCAGCATGCTGTTGGGCCACGGAGGCGGCGTGCTGCGCGATCAGGTGTCCATCCTGGATTCCGGCGTTGACGCGGCTCAGGCAGTGGTCAGTGGGCAGGCTGCGGCCGCCTTCATCACCCGTGCGCAGGCTGAAGCTGTTCTGGCCAAAGTACCGGACGCGCGCGAGAATTTCGCGTTGTCACAGGTCACCATGGGTGGCATGCCGACCCGAGGCTGGCCGATTGGAATGGCCATCAAATCCAAGAACAAAGACCTGGGCCAGGCCTTGGATGCCGCCATGCGCGATTTGCAGGCTTCTGGCCAGTTGCTGGCCATCTTCAAGGAGCATAAACTGACGCTGACGGCCCCCTGATCCGGTGGGGCCATCGTGCCTCTTGGGTCTGCTTTTAGAGCGAAAGTAGAAAAAGCCACGGGCAAAGTCTCCGTGGCTTTTTTGCTGGTGCAGAGGTGACCGGCCCTTACGACCTCAGTTGCCGGATTTTGTCCGATTGAGTCGACGGTACACCGTGGCCCGGCTGATCCCGAGGGTTCTGGCGGCCTCCATCACATTGCCCCTCGCATCTTCCACAGCTTTGCGAATCATGGCTGTCTCCACATCCCGCAGAGGCACTGCATGGCGCGCCGTGCCGCATGATCGCGAACGCCCGGACGCTGGCTTGGACGATTGTGCCAACACTTGCAGGCGCAGCCCTGACCACAATGGGGCCTCGAATGGTCCCTGCTGCCGCGAGGCCGCATCGAACAGCTGCTGGCTGGACACAGCGAACAAATCATCGCAATGGGTTGCCCCCATGCCAGGCATCAATCCCAACATCTCGCTTGCCGGGCGATTCATGGCGACAACCAGACCATCGTTGTCGACACCGATCAGGCCATCGTTGTCGTCGCCCAGAACGCGACCAGGCCAGTTCAGGCGCAGCAGCATCTTGTGTGGACGCGACAAGGTCATGGCGTTCTCGATGCTGCGGGCCGATTGCGTCACCAAGTGCTTTAACGCGGGCTGCTCCTGTACGTTGATGCCAGTCAGATCCAGCATGCCGGCGCAAGTGCCGTCTGGCCCCCAGATGGGGGCACCTGCACAGCTGAACACGCTGTTGTCTTCGAAGAAGTGCTCGCCCCGGTGAAGCCACACGGACTCTTGCTCGGTCAGGCAAGTACCGATGGCCGTGGTACCCACGGCCTTTTCCGACAAGTCGACCCCCACTCTCGCAATGGCCGATGCCTGGGAGTTGTGCCTGTCAACAGGTCCGTTGACATCGATGACCACACCCTGCGCGTCGGTGAGCAGTGCAAAGTACCTCGAGTGCAGCATGGCGCGGCTGAGGGAGCCAATGACCGGGGCGGCGGCATCCAGCAGTGCATGGTTCCGGTCCATCACCTGGCGCTTGCTCGACACGCCAACTTCCTCAAAAACCACGCGGCGATGCGGTTCCAGCCCCATCGACAGGCAGCGGCGCCAGGACCGTTCAATGGGGGGCGCCAACCAGGGAGATGACATTTCACTTCGGCCCTGCAGTACGTTGTGGCGGGCACGCTCAATCAGCGCCAGGCGCCGCTGGCTGTCAACTGTGGGGCGAGTCGTAGCAGTATTCACCATGGGTCGCTTCAGGTTCTGGAACCGCTTTCGGCCCGCCTCACGCGGGCTCTGAACAACGATACCTTGTCTCGTAGGGGCTTGTCGTTTTGTCGGGCATTCGCCTCTTGGCATCGGAACAATCGATGCGTGGAGGAAGGTTGCGCCAGAGAGAGGTTTGTGGCTCAGCCTTGTCTTGCCGTTTTGAACGCTTCAAGCTCAGGCCAGACCACTTCAGCGAAATGAGCAATTCATGTGCCAAACACTGGAAACCGCACGCAGGGAGTGGTGCGAACACCGACCGGCGCCATTGTTGCTCTGCACAGCAAAGTGCGTGGGCCAGGTGCCAACGGGAGCAAGAAACATGGGTTGCCTAGGCTGCCTAGCTATGAGAAGCATCGCATAAGACCAATGTCGCGGCGCCACATGGGTTCACCTGACATTGGTGTATTTCCCGAGGGCTTTCGGCCGCCTTGCCGGTCCGGGCGAGCGAAAAAGTGTTCGGAAAGGAGGCTGACCGTCGTTGGCGCGGCACTGAAGTGTCACACATTGACACAATGGAGCGGGCGCGTGCTTTTCTTCCTCGGTTGCATGTGTGGTGTGGTGGTTTTCCGAGTGCCCAGAATGCGGGGCACGGCCCGGAACCGGGCGGACGAGTGCCTTCTGCGAGCGCCTCTGGTTGGTTCGATCTATCGGATGATCCAACGGTGCGACACGCCGCAGGAAGCCCGACGCAGCACGATTGCACGCGATGCCAACGGACAGTGTCACAGGTAGCAGATCACAAGGTGTGACGTGCCCGGTGTCTCATAGTGAGAATAAGCCGGGGCAGGGGCGTTGATTAAGGGATAACCCTTTGCATTTGGTCTCTGGCTAGAGTGACAATGCTATGCATATCGATACATAAGCTCTTCGGAGCGAGTACCCACGACTGGAGACCATCAATGCAAAAAACCCTCCATATCAACCCGGACAAGTGCACTGGCTGCTTGCAGTGCGAAATGGCTTGCTCGTTTGAGAATTACGACACCTATGCGACCTCCAAGTCTCGCATCAAGGTGTTTGATTTTCATCACACGGGCAAGAAGGTGCCATACACCTGCACCCAGTGTGACGAAGCTTGGTGTCTGCACGCTTGCCCGGTGGAGGCCATTACTGTTGACGCCAGCACTGGTGCCAAAGTGGTCAACGAAACCACCTGCGTGGGGTGCAAAGTGTGCACGATCAGCTGCCCTTTCGGCACGATCAACTATGTGCAGGAGACTGGCAAGGTTCAGAAATGCGACCTGTGCGGTGGAGAGCCTGCTTGCGCAGACGCTTGCCCGACCGGCGCGATCACTTTCGTCGACGCCAACTGGTCCGGTATCGACAAAATGAAAGAGTGGGCTGACAAGCTGGGCAATCAGCCTGCTGCTGCCTGAACCCGACGCGACCAAAGGAGAAACTTATATGTCTTGGGCTGGAAAAATCCTCCGCGTCAATCTGACGGAAGGCACTGTCAAATCCGAACCGCTGAACATGGAATGGGCCAAGGCCTACCTTGGTTCGCGTGGTCTGGCATCCAAATACCTGATCAGTGAAATCGACCCCAAAGTCGATCCCCTGTCCGCTGAGAACAAGATCATCTGGGCCACAGGCCCGCTGACCGGTACGATGGCCTCTACTGGCGGCCGATACACCGTCGTGACCAAAGGCCCTCTGACTGGAGCCATCGCCTGCTCCAACTCCGGTGGCTACTGGGGCGCCGAACTGAAAATGGCTGGCTGGGACATGATCATCTTCGAGGGCAAGTCCGAGAAGCCGGTCTACTTGTACATCAACGACGACGTCGCCGAGCTTCGCGATGCTTCCCACCTGTGGGGTCAAAGCGTCTGGAAGACCGAAGAGTCTCTCAAGACCAGCCTCCAGGATCCGCTGCTGCGCATCTCTTCCATCGGTAAAGCCGGTGAAAATGGCTGCCTGTACGCCGCTGTCGTGAACGACCTGCACCGTGCGGCTGGCCGTTCCGGCGTGGGCACCGTCATGGGCTCCAAGAACCTCAAGGCGATTGCTGTGCGCGGCACCAAGGGTGTAGGCAACGTGCGCGATCCCAAGGCTTTCATGGCCGCTGCCAAGGCTGCCAAGAAGGTGCTGGCAGACAATGCTGTTACCGGCCAGGGCCTGCCCACCTACGGCACCCAGGTTCTGATGAACGTGATCAACGAAGTCGGAGGTTTGCCAACCCGCAACCATCGCGATGTGCAGTTCGAAGGCGCCAAGGACATTTCTGCTGAAGCCATGGCCACGCCACGTGCGACTGACGGCAAGAAGCATCTGGTGACCAACCAGGCGTGCTTTGGCTGCACCATCGCTTGCGGCCGTATCTCGAAGATCGATGAAGGCCACTTCTCGGTGCAGAACAAGCCCGAGTACTGGGGAGCTTCCGGTGGCCTGGAATACGAAGCAGCCTGGGCGCTGGGCGCTGCCAATGGCGTGAACGATCTGGAAGCCTTGCAGTTTGCCAACCTGATCTGTAACGAAGAAGGCATGGACCCCATTTCCTTCGGTGCCACCATCGGTGCCGTGATGGAAATGTATGAGATGGGTGTGCTGACCAAAGAGCAGATCGGTATCGAAGCTCCCTTCGGCTCTGCCAAGGCGCTGTGCGAACTGGCCATGATGACGGCCAAGGGCGAGGGCTTCGGCAAGGAAATCGGCATGGGCTCCAAGCGCTTGACCGCCAAGTATGGTCAGCCTGACCTGTCGATGAGTGTCAAGGGCCAGGAATTCCCTGCTTACGACGGTCGTGTGATTCAAGGCATTGGCCTGGCATACGCCACCTCCAACCGCGGTGCATGTCACCTGCGCGGCTACACCATCGCTTCTGAAGTGCTGGGCATCCCGGTCAAGACCGAGCCCACCGAGAGCGAGGGCAAGCCGGAACTGGTCAAGGCCTTCCAGGACGCCACCGCTGCGTTCGACTCTGCCGGCATTTGCATTTTCACCAGCTTTGCATGGACGTTGGCGGATGTGGCACCGCAGGTGCAAGCCGCTTGCGGCGACGAGTACACCATGGAGCATCTGGCCCATATTGGCGAACGCATCTGGAACATGGAGCGTGAGTTCAATAACGCTGCCGGCTTCACAAAAGCGGACGACAACTTGCCAAAGCGTCTGTTGACCGAGGCAGCGAAAACTGGTCCTGGAAAAGGCTCCGTCAGCAAGCTCGGCGAAATGCTGCCCAAGTACTACGATGTTCGTGGTTGGGACACAGAAGGCCGTCCGACGGCAGAGACGAAGCAACGCCTGGGTCTCTGATCCCTGGGGACTTCTCGAGACGCGCAAAGCGGTCCCCTGTGGCCGCTTTCTCTTTGGGAGACGAGTGAGAGCCTTCGGGTGTAAAACGAAGCGCGCGATCCCGTCACCGTACAGCCCCGCTCAGGGGCGCCAGCCGTCCCAGTGACGGCTTGCCAAGAGGTTTGAACATGACCCATCACGTCATTCTCGGCGCCGGCCCAGCTGGTGTCATTGCAGCAGAAACCATTCGCAAACACGCTCCTCGCGATGAAATCACCGTTGTTGGAGAGGAAAACGAAGCGCCATATTCCCGCATGGCCATTCCCTACCTGCTCATTGGCAAGGTGGGCGAAGACGGCACGCACCTGCGCCACACCCCTGGCCATTTCGACAAGCTCAACGTCAAAGTGTTGCGCGGCGTATGGGCCAAGAATGTGGATGCTGGCAAACGTCACATTGAGTTGAGCGACGGCAAGACCCTGTCTTTCGACAAACTGCTCATCGCTACTGGTTCCCGACCCAATACGCCGCCGATTCCCGGTATCAACGGGCCTGGCGTTCACAGTTGCTGGACGCTGGCCGATGCCCGTGCCATTGCCGATTTGGCAAAGCCTGGGGCCAGAGTGCTGCAAATGGGTGCAGGTTTCATTGGCTGCATCATCATGGAGGCCTTGCAACAGAGAGGTGTCGAGCTGTCCGTCGTTGAGATGGGCGATCGCATGGTGCCCCGCATGATGGGCCCTATGGCCGGCGGCATGATCAAGGACTGGTGTGAGGAAAAGGGCGTCAAGGTTTACACCAGTGCCAAGGTGGAGGCCATTGAGCGCGGTGGAGACTCTGGTGGCAGTTCGCCGGGCTTGCTTGGCAAGATCGCCAACGCTGTTGGTCTCGGCGGCTCGTCGATGCCAGAGGCAGGCAGTGCCATGCGGGTGAAGTTGTCCACCGGCGAAACACTGGAAGCCGACCTGGTCATCAGTGCCACAGGAGTGAAGCCCAACGTCGACTTCCTGGAAAACTCTGGCGTGCGTTGCATGGTGGGAGTGCTGACGGATGACCGCATGCAGACCAACGTTGACGGTATTTATGCTGCGGGTGACTGTGCTGAGGCTTTCGACAAGGTGTCGGGCAAGGCCCTGGTCAGCGCCATTCAGCCCAATGCGGCCGAGCAAGCGCGCGTGGCAGCTCTCAACATGGTCGGGCAGAACGCATCACTCAATGGGGTGACGCTGATCAATGTGCTGGACACGCTTGGTTTGATCTCCACCAGTTTCGGCAACTGGGAAGGAGTCGAGGGCGGTCAGCACGTCGAATTGACTGACAAGACTGCCAACAAGCACCTGAGCCTTCAGTTTGATGGTGATGTCATGGTGGGTTGCAACAGCGTGGGGTGGACTGAGCACGTTGGCGTCATGCGCGGACTTGTCGAGGGGCAGGTCAAGCTCGGCGAATGGAAAGACAAGCTGATGGAAGATCCGACCAAGCTGATGGATGCCTATCTGGCGGCAGCCCAAGGCCAAGGCCATTGGAGTGGCGCGAACGACGAGCGCCGCCGCGGCTGATGTCCGTTCGTTGGTGGGCGCTGCGCCGCAACTCACGCTCACCTTTCGCTCCGGGCGTGGCTCGCCACTCTGGCGTTGAAAGCCTCTTGTCCTGTCGGGGCAAGAGGCTTTTTCTTTTCCGTGACAATGTCCTCATCATGAAGATCACATTCAAATTGTTCGCGACGCTCACTGATTACTTGCCGCCGGAGGCGCGAACCGCCAATCAGGTGGAGATGGACGTGGCACCCGATGCAACCATCCTGCAGATCATTGAGCCCTTCGGTCTTCCGCTCAAGCTCGTGCACCTGGTTCTGGTCAACGGCAAATACATCGCTCCCGAACAGCGCGGCACGACAACGCTCACAGAAGGTGATGTACTGGCTATCTGGCCCCCCATCGCGGGCGGCTAAAACCTGAGGGCGGTGGTCTGGCTTGCGTCAGATGCCGAAAGTAGGCCATCTATTCAAGCGTCAATATGCAGTCCTTCTATCCGGAATCATTCGAGCGCGACATGGGAACGAGCGAAGCGGAGTGGATCGCGGCTTTGCCACGTGCGATCGGCGCTCATCCCTGGCAGCGGCGCTCAGATGGCGCGTTTGTTGTCGAGATCGGGGACGGTCGACTGGTGATCAGTTGGACCCCGCTTCCGGAGCGGCGTATCGCATTGCTGGTCATGAAGCGATTGCTGGTTCGGTTCGCCTTTGAAGGCCTGGACGACGCTCAGCGCCTGGCCTTTATGAAGCCCTTTGACCTCACCATTCAGCGCGGAGGCGGCTAGTCGTCTTCCGCTCACTCCAACTCTGGCACGAACGGCTGTGCCGATGGAGTGGCCTGGTGATACATCAAGCGCCACGCATCGCCTTCACAAATCCACAATGAGCTGCGATGCGCGTGGTGCGTCCATTTGCACTCGCTTGGCTCTGCTCCTGCGGCTCGCTCTGCCGACCGGAAGTGCAGCAGCGCGCTCCGACGTTCGAGGCGCGTCAGTCGGAAGTGGTCCGAGACTGTTGCTGGACGTGCCGTCAAGTCAGAGAGAAAACGGACAACGGTCTTTCGGGAATAGGCAGTACCTGACCGACCCACCTCGTGAAAGTCCGGGTGCAGCAAGGCGTCGATTCGAGCTGCTGTCAGGGGCACGCCAGGGTGATGAAGCTCCAGCTCAAGCCGCTGCAAGTGCTTCAGCAACGAAGCATCGTCCCAGGACGAGGATTTGTCAGAATTGATGTCTGTCATGGAGTCGATCTCGGCAGGGATTAACATGAGCCGAAGTGCCTGCACAAAGCAGACGTCTCAAAACTGGAAGAGGACTTGTCAACATGAGCAGTGAGAACGCCGCCATCACCATTACGCGCCAGTCGGGGTATCAGTTTTCCGTCGATTTTGGAGAAACCATACCGCAACTGCTCACCGACGAGCCTCCTCCATTGGGCGAGAGAGCTGGCCCTGCGCCCAACCAGTTGTTGCTGGCGGCCTTGGCCAACTGTCTGAGCGCGAGTCTGCTGTTCGCTTTGCAAAAATTCAAGCAGGACCCTGGGGCACTCAGAGCTGTAGCGACTGCGGACGTAGGCCGAAATGAAGACAAGCGCCTGCGCATTCAGGGTGTCACGGTTCGGCTGGAGCTTGGCAAGCCAGCTGCCGAGCTTGAGCACATTGACCGCATTCTCGACCAGTTCGAAGCTTTCTGCACGGTGTCGATGAGCGTTCAGCAAGGCATTCCAATGACCGTTCAGGTGCAGGATGGGACGGGCGAATTGATCAAAGGCTGAAGTCTTTTCTTTCTTCTGTCTTTCCCTCGGGCGCGGCTCAGGCTCAGACGGAGGGAGCCCCAAACAAGGCGGTTCCAGTGCGGATGCCTGCCCACGTCAGCAGCAAGGAGCCCAACAGATGCAGCGCGGCATTCCCAATGGCCAAGGTAAGTTTGCCGTGCTGGAGCATGGCCACTGTTTCGACGGAGAAGGTTGAGAACGTGGTCAGCGCCCCAAGCATGCCCGTGACAATGGCCAGCCGCCAGCCGGGATCGAGCTGCATTTGGCCCTGAAAGAACACCACAGCCA
>JBNKNN010000067.1:0-8902 GCA_050293865.1 Hydrogenophaga sp.
CGTATCAATGGTGATGACGACAAACCCGTGGGTAGCGAGACGCCGGCCCAGCCAGGCGATGCTCGACTGGGAGGCGGTGAAGCCCGGACTGATGGCAACAACACCATATCGTCCGCTGGTCACCGGGTAGTAGATCGTCCCGCCGCCGAAGCCGCGCGCACTGAACGACGACACGTTGTCCGTGGACACCGTGTACGGTCCTGAACTGGCGTTTAGGAAAGACGAGCTGGGGTTGGGGCCGTTTTCGACGGCGGACGCGCTCGCGCCGGCTGCGACCAGCGAAGCGGCCAAGGCGGCTTTGACGAGGCCGGATTGCCACCGGCGCGGTAGGGAAGAAGCGGATGTCATGGCTTGTGTCTCCTTGCATGGAAGCTGTGCGTGAACTTGACGACCACTTGCGATGCCCATTTGCGCAGATCCGCAGCCGGACAACGAAGTGAGACGATGCTACGGAGACCTCATTTGTCGGGCTTGTACCGGTTTGCGCTTCACCCGGGGGATATCCCGAACAGGCGTAACTGGTTGCTTCTCAAAGCCGCAACACCGCCCTGCCATGGTGCGAACTGAACCCCATGGGCTTCTCGGGGATGCGTTGCAGGCGGCCTCCCCCTTGCCTGGCCATCTGCAAACACTGTTTTCGCCCCAAAAGCACCCCATGGCGTCACTCCAAATCCGCGCAAAGCGCACCACTATGAATCATTTGGCGCGATTTTTGCTTTTCAATGGTGCAATACGCCGCAAGGGCGGATTTTTCGCACCAAAACAAACAACTACGCACTAAAACTCTTATGGATGCACTAAAACAGGGCGCCGACACCTTGTTCATTCTTCTGGGCGGCATCATGGTTCTGGCCATGCACGCGGGGTTCGCCTTTCTGGAAGTAGGCACGGTTCGCAAGAAAAATCAGGTCAACGCATTGGTCAAAATCCTGGTCGATTTCTCCGTTTCGACCGTGGTTTACTTTGTGGTCGGCTACGGCGTGGCCTACGGCACTTCTTTCTTCGTGGGCGCCGAAACGCTGGCTCAGAAAAACGGCTATGAACTGGTGAAGTTCTTCTTCCTCCTCACGTTTGCCGCGGCCATCCCGGCCATCATTTCCGGCGGCATTGCCGAGCGTGCCAAGTTCTGGCCCCAACTCATCGCCACGGCCCTGATCGTGGGCTTCGTCTATCCCTTCTTCGAAGGTATTGTGTGGAATGCACACTTCGGATTTCAAGCTTGGATAGAGGCAACCACGGGCGCCGCGTTTCACGACTTTGCTGGCTCGGTGGTGGTTCACGCGGTGGGCGGCTGGATCGCACTGCCTGCCGTGATCCTGCTCGGTGCGCGCTCGAACCGCTACCGCAAGGATGGCGCGATGTCGGCTCACCCCCCTTCCAACATCCCCTTCCTTGCCCTGGGAGCCTGGATACTTTGCGTGGGCTGGTTTGGCTTCAACGTCATGAGCGCTCAGACGCTGGAGAACATCTCCGGCCTGGTCGCAGTGAATTCATTGATGGCCATGGTGGGCGGCACGCTGTCCGCCCTCGTCCTCGGCAAAAATGACCCAGGCTTCGTTCACAACGGTCCTCTGGCAGGCCTGGTCGCAGTGTGCGCCGGCTCCGACCTCATGCACCCAGTCGGCGCGTTGGCGGTTGGGGCGATTGCAGGCGGTCTGTTCGTGGTGATGTTCACAGCCACCCAGAACCGCTGGAAGATCGACGACGTGCTGGGTGTGTGGCCGCTGCATGGCGTCTGCGGTGCTTGGGGCGGCATTGCTGCCGGCATCTTCGGCCAACAGGCCCTCGGTGGCATGGGCGGCGTCTCGTTTGGCGCTCAATTGATTGGCTCCGTGGCCGGCGTCAGTTGGGCCATCTTCGGCGGGCTGGTGGTGTATGGCGCGCTCAAGGCCATCATGGGTATCCGCCTGAGCCAGGAAGAGGAATACGAAGGCGCGGACCTGACCATCCACAGAATCAGCGCAGCGCCAGACCGCGAGGTGAGTTGGTGATCCTCCGGTGAACGAGCATGCACGCACGGCCATGAGCCCGCCATCTATAGGCGCTTATGGCGTGCGCCTCTTGAGCCTTTGGCATGACCCAGGTTGCAGCTCCATCCTTGCCTTTGTTTGGCCAGAACAACAGCGGGCGAGCGCGGAGACAGGAGACACGTGAACAAATCCGCAGCGACCACCCCCCGGCGCGAGCTGCAGCAGGTCGCAGCTCCCTGGTACGAGTGTCAATGAGATAATCTTCGCTGACAAAACGGCGTGGCATGCAACGCATGGCGCTCATGCTCCATAGAGATTCAGGGACGGGAAAAATTCATGCACCGGCTGGTGGCCCACGTTTGGCCCATGCCCTGAGAATGCGTGAGAGCGCCACTTTCCTTTGGCGTCTCGATGGACAGTCGGCCATGGTCGGTTCACCGACCTGAGGCATACGCGCATTGTCATTGAGGGCATTCGACCTATTGGGCAATGCCCGATTTGTGCCCCCATCTGCAACTCACCAGGGAAGGAAATCATGTTCCAGAAAATCGCACTTGCCGCCATGACCACGGCCATTCTCGCCGGCTGCGCCTCCGTCGACATGGAAAGCGCCGAAGCCGACAAGCAAGCCAAAACTTTCAGCGCCCCCACCGAAGGCAAGGCTGGCCTGTACATCTACCGCTCGGGCAGCTTTGGCGCCTCGTTGAAGAAGGACATCTGGGTTGACGGAGACTGTATCGGTGAAACTGCTCGCAACGTCTTCTTCTACACCGAAGTCGATGGAGGCAAAGAACACAAAGTCTCCACCGAATCCGAGTTTTCGCCCAACGATCTGAGCCTGGCCACAGAGGCAGGCAAGCACTACTTTGTTCGCCAGTACATCAAAGTGGGCTTGTTCGTGGGTGGCGCAGGTTTGGAGACAGTGGAAGAAGCCGCAGGCAAAGAAGCGGTGTCAGAGCTGAGCCTGGCCAAAAAAGGCTCCTGCTCCAAGTAAGGCGGGCTCCCCGGCAGCTGCGCAGATCATTGGAGATACGCAGCTGCAGGGAAATCAGATCTGCATGCCCATGGACTAACCGATCGGGCTACGCTCCGCAAAAGATGGTCCGTAGAACGTACGTGTCGCATTCCCCCGCTCTACTTCCCAGTGCTGCCGCCAACGCGTATGCCGTGCGTCAGCTTCCTGCTCCTGCTCCATCTTCATCAACTTGTGGGATAGCAAGGCACGGGCCAATCGCTTGTTGGCGTATTGGCTGCGTTCTGTCTGCACTTTGACGCTGATGCCACTGGGCACATGCGTGGCTCGAACAGCGGAATCAGTGGTGTTCACATGCTGCCCACCCGGTCCACCCGCTCGTAGAGTCTCGAAGCAAATATCGGCCTCCTTGACGGTGGGGCCACGTGAACTGGCGGAAGCACCGGCTTCAAAAACCTCTACACCCACAAACCAGTTCTTGCGGCCGTGGCGTGGCCGGTAGGGGCTGGGACAGGTCCATTGAACCGTTCCGTACCACTGCCCGGCCAGTTCAGAGGCCCCAGCTCCCACCAGGGCCACGAGAACAGACCGGAAGTTGCCTGACTCGCGCCCGGGCATCCACTCCAACAGGTTCAAACGAACACTGTTCGCCTTGGCATCATCTCCCATCCTGCCCAGCACTTTGCGCACTGCCAGGCAGCATTCCTCTGGGCCGGTGTTGGCGCTGATCTGGATCAACACAATGTCATCGCTCATTCGCAGCACCTCCCGCGGGTCTTGTAGGTAAGCACAGGCCGCATACGCGCCACCAGGGTGATCAAGCCCTCGTCCACCAGGGTTTGCACCACCGAATCGATGCGCTTGTAGGCTTGCGGCGCTTCCTCATAAATGAGCTGACGGTCGTCGCAGATGACGCGGCTGCCCAGACGGGTTCGCGCCAACTGCGCCGGTGTGGAGAGGCGCTCCAATCGCCCCTTGCAATCGCTTCTGCCCCATTTGCGCCCAGCGCCATGCGCCAGAGAGAACAAGCTCTCGCTGCATTGCCGCACGGGTTGCACCAGGTAGCTGAAGTCACCGCGCGAGCCAGGAATCATCACAGCCCCCTTGCTCGCAGGTGTCGCGCCCTTGCGGTGCAGCCAACCGTTCTGTCCATCGAGCTCAAAAGGCTCCACAAAGTTGTGATCAACATCGAGCACACATTGAGCAGCGGCTTTGAGCCGCTCGAACATGCGCTGCGCCACCAATCGTCGATTGCATTTTGCAAAGCGCATGGCCAAAGCATGCTGGGCCAGATAAGCGTCTGCATCAGACGAGCAGGCTGCCAGACCCTGATGCCCGTGGGCGTCCACATGGGCGCGAAGCACGGATTGCCCCATGCCGCGGGAACCCGTGTGAACCAGCACTGACCAACGGGACGCGTCCATTCCCAGCGCGCCAAACGCTGTACTGTCATAGACCTCATCCACCTGCTGGATTTCAGCGAAGTGATTGCCGCCGCCAATCGTGCCTAGGCTCGCGTCGAACACCGTGTTTTCAACGCAGCATTCCTGCATCGCCTGGTTGCGCATGGAATCATCATCCATCGGCACGTCCAGGTTGCCCAGGCGCTTGTCCAGCTTGTCCAGCTTGATGCTCCCGGTACGCACATCGGTTTGCCACAATGCCATGCCGCAACCAATGTCGTTGCCCACCAGAGCGGGATAAAGCCGGCCGACAGAGAAAAATGCAGCCCCCACCGGATAGCCGCGGCCAGGGTGAAGATCTGGCATGCCCGCCACGCGGGTCATGCCATCCAAACGGGATGTGACGAGCAGTTGTTGAACTGCCGCGTCTTCCATCCACGTATCGTCAGACGCGAGCATGCACGCTCGCGCCGACAGGGTTTTCAAGGAATTGCCCATGAAAAAAATCCTGAATCAAAAAAGCCTGAAGAAGGCTGGATACAGGACGGGGCAGGCTCTCCCAGGGGCACGCACTGGCGCCAGACCTGCCACCCTTGTCAGGGGACAGGTTCAACAATCAGTTGGCGAACCAGAGAGAGGGAGAGTAGCGAACGATAGACCCGACAGGAGCGCAGGCTGCCTCAAGCCTGTGCGTCGGTCACCACTGACCCCATCCGCAGATTGAGCGTGATTCGTGCAGTCATGTCAGCTCTCCTTTTAATGGACAGGGTGAAAATGAAAATCAGATGTTCCCTGAAGATGCGTTGACTGTGAATGACTCTTCGCACCCATTGGTCTGGGAAGAGGGGAACTCTAGCGCGACAACGGCCAGAAGAAAAGCCCACATGACGAAGCGCGCCCACAATTGATGCGCTTGCACCACAACAACGCTGCGTATTGCATGAGAGAGCCGCGCGCTGTGAGCTGCGAATCATTGGTGCCGATCAGCTTAAGCAAAGTCCTAAGGAAGCGTTTGATCCAGGCAGCGTTGCCCAGAAGGTTATGCTTCATGTTCGATGCACAGGCCTCTCTGCCATCAGCGATTGTGCCGGCATGTTGCATCTCTAGGGACCCTCTGCATAACCTTCGCCATGCGCGTTCGAGGTCAAAACGGGATGGATGGCGTGCCTGCTTGTCGCACCGTGTGCCCGGCGGCACACGGAAGGCAACAGGTGCGGCAGACGCCCGTTTTGGCCCGAACCCGAAGCGGGCCGCGGCTTTGCGGGCGATGCGCTTTGTTGGGAATGCAGAGGGTCCCTAGGCAGGCGCAAAGACCCCAACGCATTTCATGGCAAAACATTTGAACGCATTCTCGATGATCGATGCTCTGCGCAAGGCAAGCTCTTACCCACACCCGTTAGAGGGTGTCGTGGGTTGCGTTGAGACCCACGGTGCGTGGGTGCTGCTCGCCGGCAAGTTCGCGTACAAGATCAAGAAGCCGGTCAAGTTGCCTTTCATGGATTTTTCCACGTTAGAGAAGCGCAGGGCGGACTGCATTCGTGAAGTCGAGATCAACCAGCGGTTCGCCGTCGGCCAAGGCGCCAGTGAAGGCATGTATCTCGGCGTCGTGCCCATTGTCGGGACACCAGAAGCACCAACCTGGGGGGAACTGAACACTTACCCATCCGATGCGATCGAGTACGCCGTCAAGATGCGCCGCTTTGATGGGCAGCAACAATTGGACGCTGTGAGCCGACGTGGAGAACTGTCGGCCTCTCACCTTGCTCAACTGGCGCGGGACTTGGCACGCATTCAGAACGAGGCTGCG
Organism: Hydrogenophaga sp.; assembly: GCA_050293865.1. Taxonomy (GTDB): domain Bacteria; phylum Pseudomonadota; class Gammaproteobacteria; order Burkholderiales; family Burkholderiaceae_C; genus Hydrogenophaga. The sequence goes on from JBNKNN010000067.1 coordinate 6,154, forward strand.
ATCGCACCGCCCGGCGCGACCTGGGGAATGCCTGGGGAAGTCATGCGGTGGGTGGTGGACAACTTCACGTCTCTGGCGCAAGACTTGCCTGCCACACTGGAAGAGGAACACCGTCGCCTGGCCCAGTTGCGCGCCTGGAGCGAAGAGCAGATGGAACTCCTCGGTGAATTGCTGCTCCGAAGGCGCACCAGTGGACACGTCAGGGAAGGTCACGGCGACTTGCACCTTGGCAATCTCGTGCTGGTAGACGATCGCGTGTTGCCGTTCGATGCCATCGAGTTCAACGACGCGTTGCGATGGATCGATGTGGCTAGCGAAGTGGCTTTTCTATGGATGGACTTGTTGGCTCGTGAGCAAGCTGGCCTGGCCCATGTGTGGTTGAGCGAATGGATCGATACCAGTGGCGACATCGATGCGCCCGCTGTACTGCCCTTTTTTGCCGTCTACCGTGCCTTGGTACGCGCCAAGGTGGCGGCCATCGAGTACCGGCAAAAAGAAGGTGCAGAGCCTGATGCCCAGGAAGCTTCCAGCGCCCTGGCGAAATGCACGCAGTACCTCAAACTTGCACTGCGCCTGGCACGCCCTGTTCGACCCGCTTTGGTCATCACACACGGACTGTCGGGCAGCGGCAAATCCACCGAAGCACTGGCATGGTTGCAATCTGCAGGTGCGGCCACAAGGCGGTGCCTGCGGCTTCGCTCCGACGTCGAACGCAAACGATTGCACGGCCTCGCCCCCCTGGATCAAAGCGACTCGGGCGTGCATTCGGGCATGTACGCACCCTCTGCCCATGAGGCAACCTACACGTCGCTCCAGAACCGCAGCCGCGACCTGCTGAAAGCGGGCTGGACGGTCGTGGTGGACGCCGCCTTTCTCAAGCAGGCGGAACGTAGCAGCTTCCGGGCACTTTCCAGAGAGTTGTCGGTGCCTTTTGGCATTCTGGCACCGAACGCCCCGGTGCACGAACTGCGACGTCGAATTGAGCAACGCGCGAGCAAAGGAGGCGATGCTTCCGAAGCCACCGTAGCGGTACTGGAGCAGCAGCTGAACTGGATCGAACCATTGGACCAGCAGGAACGGACTAGCGTCATCGACGCCCGAAAGTGGCCGCTGGACTGAGTCGCCAAGTTTTTTCAAAGCCCGAGCACCGGGTTTCACAACCAGTGGGCGGTGTCCGGGGCTAACATGCCCAGATTCGGCGATCCTGGCGCCCGCCACGTGCGGCCCAAGGGTTCACTACCCAAACCAGCCTTCTGGAGACATATTCATGCCCGTGATCACCAACATCGAAGACCTGCGCTTGCTGGCGCAGAAGCGGGTGCCCCGCATGTTCTACGACTACGCCGATTCGGGCTCCTGGACCGAGAGCACCTACCGCGCGAATGAGAGCGATTTCCAGTCCATCAAGTTGCGCCAGCGGGTGGCAGTCAACATGGAAAACCGCAGCACAGCCACCACCATGGTTGGGCAAAAGGTGGCCATGCCAGTTGCACTGGCGCCAACAGGCCTGACCGGGATGCAACATGCCGACGGCGAAATCCTCGCCGCTCGTGCTGCCCGTCGGTTCGGGGTGCCCTTCACCTTGTCAACCATGAGTATTTGCTCCATCGAGGATGTGGCAGAGCACGCAGGCGAAGGTTTCTGGTTCCAGCTCTACGTCATGAGGGACAAAGAGTTCATCGGCCGTCTCATCGACCGCGCCAAGGCCGCCCGATGCGGCGCACTGGTTCTGACGCTCGACCTGCAGATCCTGGGGCAGCGCCACAAAGATCTGAAGAACGGGCTATCGGCGCCTCCGAAGCTGACCATCGCAAACATGATCAACATGGCGACCAAGCCCCGTTGGTGCATGAACATGCTGGGCACCAAACGTCGCGACTTCGGCAACATCGTGGGGCACGTGACGGGTGTGGACGATATGGGCAGCCTCAGCGAGTGGACTGCCAAGCAGTTCGACCCGGCCCTCAACTGGGGTGACGTGGCCTGGATCAAGGAACGCTGGGGCGGCAAGCTCATCCTCAAAGGCATTCAGGACGAGGAAGACGCGCGCCTCGCGGTACAGTCCGGAGCGGACGCACTGATCGTCAGCAACCATGGTGGTCGGCAACTCGATGGCGCACAGAGCAGCATCGCTGCGCTGCCCGCCATTGTGGAGGCCGTGGGCGACCAGATCGAAATCCACATGGACGGAGGCATTCGCAGCGGACAGGACGTCGTGAAGGCTCGCGCGCTGGGCGCCCGTGGCACCTACATTGGCCGCGCGTTTCTCTACGCGCTGGGCGCCATGGGTGAGGAAGGCGTGAGCAAGTGCCTGGAAATCATCCACAAGGAGCTGGACCTCACCATGGCCTTCTGCGGTCATACGCAGATGGACACAGTCGATCGCAGCATCCTGCTGCCCGGCACTTACCCGAGCTCACCGAAGATGGAGCCTTCCGGATCGATGTGACGGGTGCGAACGATACGCTCGGGCAGGCTGGTCGCCAGCAAGGCCAGTTGCTCGGCGCGGTTCATGACTGAAAGCGCATCGGCCTGCTCGCCGGTCGGGTGCGGTTCGACGTGCACCACCCCAATGCCGATCTGCGGCACAAACTCCTGATACCGGGTGCGCGGGTCAAGCGGAACGGCGCGTTCCACGTACCGAAGCATACGGTCAGCCACCAGTGAGCCCCTGCGCGGGTCTTGAACAGCTGAGACCGCCAGCAAGAAGCACCGCGGGTGGTAGAGGCCCAGCACATTTCTGAATCCG
>JBNKNN010000068.1:0-10939 GCA_050293865.1 Hydrogenophaga sp.
TCAGAAAGGAACTGGTTTCGGTCGAGAGCTGGACGCATTGGCCGCGACCGGTGAGCAGGCTTCTTCCGCTCTGCTCGCGATTGCGCTGCAGGCCGAAGGCGTAGATGCGGTCAGCTTCACCGGCTGGCAGGTGCCAGTCCGCACCAACAGCGCTTATACCAAGGCCCGCATCGAATCGATCGAAGACGCACGCATCAAGGGCGAGCTCAACGCGGGCAAAGTGGTGATCGTCACCGGCTTTCAGGGCATTGACGGCAACGGTCACATAACGACTCTGGGTCGTGGTGGCAGCGATACTTCGGCGGTGGCCGTGGCCGCTGCGCTCAAGGCCGACGAGTGTCTGATCTTCACGGACGTGGATGGCGTGTACACGACCGACCCGCGCGTGGTGCCCGAAGCTCGACGGATGGAACGTGTGAGCTTTGAGGAAATGCTGGAAATGGCCAGTCTCGGCTCCAAGGTGTTGCAGATCCGCTCAGTGGAGTTTGCCGGCAAGTACAAGGTGCCACTGCGGGTTCTCTCGAGCTTCACTCCCTGGGATATCGATGTTGACGTAGAGGCCAAATCGGGCACTCTGATCACACTTGAGGAAAACGAAGAAATGGAACAAGCCGTTGTTTCGGGTATAGCCTTCAACCGCGATGAGGCCAAAATTGCCGTGCTGGGCGTGCCGGACAAACCCGGCATTGCTTTCCAGATTCTGGGCGCCGTGGCAGAGGCAAACGTGGAAGTGGATGTGATCATCCAGAACCTGTCCAAAGACGGGAAGACGGATTTCAGTTTCACTGTTCATCGCAACGATTTCCAGAAAACGCTGGACTTGCTCAAGGGCAAGATCGCCGATGAGCTGGGTGCTGCAGACGTCGTGGGTGACTCGCGAATCTGCAAAGTGAGCATCGTCGGTATTGGCATGCGAAGTCACGTGGGCGTGGCCAGTCGCATGTTCAAGAGTCTCAGTGATGAAGGTATCAACATTCAGATGATCTCGACGTCTGAAATCAAGACATCGGTCGTGATCGACGAGAAGTACATGGAGCTGGCAGTGCGTGCGCTGCACCGCGAGTTCGATCTGGACCAGCCAGCTGACAGCTTGTCGTCCTGACTGATTTGTGAAAAGCCCTCGCCAAAAGCGCCAAAACTTGAGGCATAATAGAGGGCTACGGAGCGATGACCGAGTGGCCGAAGGTGCTCCCCTGCTAAGGGAGTATGGGGTGTAGAGCCTCATCGAGGGTTCGAATCCCTCTCGCTCCGCCAAACGTGAAAAGCCCGATTGCGAAAGCAGTCGGGCTTTTTCATAGCTGCGGAACAAAGCTTTGCATTGGAGGCAAGCTTGGGTCGTGAAGCCTTGCCCATCAGTCTACTTTTGCGTTGGGCTGCGCTCCCAGGTAGCTTTTGCCTTCAGATCGACGCACGCCCGCAAATCTAAGGCTCGCTTGGGGCCTGGGTGAGAGAGGGCGTTTTCTCGCCTAAGAAAAGGCGACCACAAACATATTAATTCAGGGAGTCCCAATGAGAAAAATCCGTTTGATTTCGGCAGGAGTGATAGCCGCCTGCGCGAGTGCGCTCTTGACCATTGCCGCAAATGCGCAAGCGGCCGAAATGGGCGCAGAGGAACCAAGGTTCAATAAGAAGGAATATGTCCTTTCTCTATCGAAACTGAACCAGGCCGACAAGGAAGGAGGGGCAGACCTCGTGATGGAGATGGTCGCTGAACCGAAATCGGGGGAACAGTTGCGAGCCTATGCAGATTGGCTTCGGCAAAGGGTCGTAGAAACCAACACAAGGGACAGTCGGTATTATTGGGCGTACTCGCATGTGTTGATGATCGGTGGAATCAGGGATAGCGCTTCTGCCATGTATGCGACTGCAGTATTGATGACCAGCGCAGAAAGCGCTCGTTGTGCGGACAAAACCAGTGTGACAGGGCGCAGAGTCGTCAACGTGTTGCTCTCGTCCTCGTTGGCGAAGGTCTTTGGCGAGCAGCCTTACGCGACGAGGCAGAAGGCAGTTGAAATTGCCCTGCAACTCGAGAAGTCCAAGCGCAGCGGCGAGCCCGCTACTTGGGCCTGCGGTGGTGGCATGGATGAGATGATGGCGGCCATGAAAGCTGCGGATGTCGACCCTTCAGTGAAATCTGCGAAGAGTGCGGATGGCGCCGTGACCTATCAAATGAAGGAGCCCTACATTCACCCACTGAAAAGTGACGCAGAATTTGAAGTGGCTGTCGAGGAGGTGCGCAAGAGCTTTGCGTCGACCTTTGCCGGTGAGCCAGGGCAACCCTAGGCAAACTCATTTGCCGTGATGGCAGGGGATCCCGGGGTGAGCCCCGTGGTGGAATTCAAAGGACGGGAGTGCTGGAAAGACCTCCTTGCCGCAACCTGCAGGCGAAGGCAATCACTCGGTAGTTGATGGCCGCATCCATTGCCACGAGGGTTCCAGGACCAGTCGCGATGTATGCGTTCGCCTCATCGCGCGCTCTTGGGGGGTACTCGCCGGACGATCTGCAGAGCCATCGCCATGACGTGTTGCAGGTCCGGGTTGTCGGCCATTTCACTCCTGAACCAGAAGTGAAGAGCACGCGAAGCGGGGCCGGCCGGGGTTTCGAGCTCTACCAGCGGAAACGTGTCTGCCATTAGCCGTACGGGCAGTCGAGGGAGCACAGCGAGGTGGTGACCTCTCATTAACACCTGGAGCAAGATCACGGCGTCGCCCACCGTGGCGAACTGGGTTCGCAGGCGCTTGATGCCACTGCGTTCCAGCATCTCCAATTCGGCATTCTGAAAGGGTGATGTTGTTCCCACGTTCATCCAGTCAGCATTGCCGAGCTCCTCTGCGCTGGGGCTTGGGTTGGCGGCCAATGGATGGTCAGGGCCACAAAAAACCGAGATTTCATCTTCACTGAGCAAAACGCGTTCAATACCCTTGGGAGGGTGTGCGTAGACTGCGGGCGCGATCACCGCATCGTGATCGCCGTCGACCAGTTGATCGACAAGAGCCAGAGGTCGTCCCGTCGTGACAGTGATGGCGAGATTCGGCCGGTCTCTGAGCACTGTCTCGCTCAGGCTGGGTGCGAGTGCCATGCCGATCAGCGGACCTGCCGCCAGGCGCAACTGGGTGTTCAATCCAATGCGGTGGCGAGAGACGGATTCTTCTGCTGCCTGCATTTGGCGTGCAATGGATCGACCGCTTCGAGCGAGGTTCTCGCCCAGGGCTGTGCTTCGAACGCCGAACCTGCTGCGTGTGAACAGCTGTCCGCCGGCTTGCATCTCCAGCGTGTTCATGTTTCGCGTCAAAGTGGGCTGCGTCAGTAGCAGGTGCCCGGCCGCGGCTGTGATGGACCCTTTGTCCAGAATCACGGCCAACTGCATCAGATGACGTGGATCCATACAAATTTGTTTGGTTGGGTGTTTATTTTTGAATTTTACTTTTCATTATCGTATGCATATAGTGGTTTCTCGGCGTCAAAGCCGGGGCAGATGAGAGCTACTGCCTTTTGGGCCAGCAAATAGACAACGATTGGAGACAAGCTGTGAACAAGCGAAGAATGATGCAATGGGTGGCTACGTCCACCATGGCGATGGCCTTTGTTGCCCCTGCCTTTGCCGAAAAGGTGTCAATGGAGACAGCCACCGCCAATAGCGTGGTGGGTCTCATGCCTCAATCCATGGCGCCGATTTGGGCCAAAGCCAATGTGGATGTTGAACTGGCCATGGGCCAGACCTTGACCAAATCCTTGCTCAAACTGGGAAAGGGGTCGCTTGATACCTCGGTTGTTCCTCCCTCCGCCTACGCGGCCTTGAAGGCGGGCAAAGGACCTTACGCGTCCATGGGTGCTGATGGGACGGCTCTGGCCGCCAAAACCATGGCTTTGTGGGGCTTCTCAGCCAGCAACTACCATCCCATCGTCTGGGCCGATAGCGGTATAGACGACTGGTCAAAAATCAAAGGCAAGCGCGTCTACGTCGGCCCTCCCGCGGGTGCTGCGAATGCTCAAATCCGCGCCTTGGTGAAGCGCGCTTCCGGGCTGGAAGATGGCAAGGACTACGAAGGTATCAAGGCTCCCTGGGGGGTGGCCGCGCAGGGATACAAGGACGGCCAGTTCGATGTTCTGGTGCTGCCCGCCGGGCTGGGGGCGCAGGCAATCACAGAGATGGCATTGACTCGCCCGATCCGCATTCTGGGCCTGCCGACCGATGCGCAGCCGCCCGCCACACTGGGAATGGTCAAGGCAAGTATTCCCAAGGGCACCTATCAGGGACAGGTGAACAACGACCAAGACCTGACGTCGTGGCAAACCGTGATGATGGTCATGGCGAGAAAGTCGCTGAGCGATGACATTGCCTATCGCCTGACCAAGACCTACGTGGAAAACCGAAAGGAATTGGCCAAAGGCAATGCGCTTTTGCGTGAACTGCCAGAGGACAATGTCTTTGCTGGAGTGATTGCGCCTCTCCATCCTGGCGCGATCAAGTACTACCGCGAAGCCGGCATGGAGATTCCGGCGGAGTTGATGCCCAAATAGCACGTCGGGCTGTCCAGCGCTGGCAGCGAGATGCATGGTGCATCAGCTGCCAGTAGACCCACTCTTCAACCGACCCAGACGACAGTGGTGCAGACCGGCCCGGGGGCTTGTCTTGTCCTGATCAGGGGGCCTCGGTTGCGTGCGTTGGCGACCCCGCCCAGGCGTCGATGGAAATACCCATGAATCTGATTGCAACTTTGGGGCGGTGGCGTGCGCATCTCGCAAATGTCCTCGCTCTCATCGTGACCCTTTACGGACTGGCCAACGTGATGCCAGCCATCGGCAGCTTTCGTCTGGGGCCCTTCCCGATGGAGTTTTTTCGTGCCACCTTCTTTGCATTGTGTGTGGTGGTGGTGGGCCTGGGTATCCGTGGCGACAAAGGAGAATCGCCCAAGCCGTGGCTGATGCTTGTCTCGGGTGTGTGCGTTCTGGTGCTGATATGGGCGAGTGTCTCGTTTTACAAGGTGAGCATTCAGCTCGATGAAGCGATGTTCCTGTTTGGTCCACCCGAGTCAGGCCTTGCGCTCGCTGCCAGTGCCGCCGTCTTGTTCTTTTGCTGGCGTCTTTGGGGAGCCGCTGTGGCGCTGCTGGGTGTGTTGGGCGTGATCTACCTTTTGACGGGCCCATACTGGCCAGGCTTGCTGAGAACGGCTGGTGGCGACCTCAACGAACTGCTGGCGCAGAACCTCTGGTATAGCCTTGACACAGGCATATTGGGGGGCACTTTCGCAATTGTCATCACAACGGTCTTCCCTTTCATCGTGTTGGGCGCAGTGTTGGAAGGTGTGGGAGCGGGCGAATCCATGATTCGCATTGCCTTTGCGTTGATGAAGCGGACAGCGGGAGGGCCAGCCCATGCGGCTGTACTGGCCTCAGGCTTGTTTGGCACGGTATCGGGCAGTGCGGTGGCCAACGTGGTTGGTACGGGCGTCGTGACAATTCCCATGATCAAACGTCGGGGCTTCTCGCCCGCCTTTGCAGGTGCTGTGGAGGCAGCAGCTTCGACGGGCGGCCAGATCATGCCTCCCATCATGGGGGCAGCGGCGCTCGTGATGGCGGACTATGTCGGCGTGGGTTACCTCACCATCGTGGTGGCGGTACTTGTGCCGGCTGTGGCGTACTACCTCAGCCTGTTTTTGATGATCATCTTCGAAACCCGGCGACTGGGGATCAAGGCTGACGCAAGCTCGGTGGGCGTCGCCGCGCCAGACTTGCAGGACTACCTGAATTTGGTGTTGATCTTTGGGCCTTTGCTGTTGATTGTTGTGCTTCTGGTGGCTGGTTTGTCGGCTTCTGGCGCATCGATTTCTGCCATAGCGTTGCTGTTTCCCTTGAGCCTGATCAACCCCGAGGTGCGCCGCCGGCCGTCGAAGTTGTTGGCAGCTTTGCGTGACGGCGGAAAGACGTTTGCTGGATTGTTGACCGCCATCGCGGCGGTGGGCATCGTGATCTCCACCCTGTCGGCCACGGGTGTGCCGGTGAAGTTCGGCGTTCTGATGAGCACGGTTTTGGACCACTCCCTGTTGACCGCGCTGCTAGTGGTGGCGGGAGGCTGCATTCTGCTCGGCATGGGTATGCCCACCTTGCCGGCTTATGTGACGGTCGCCGCGATCACCTTGCCTTCCATGGAGGCGCTGGGGTTGGCGCCGCTGACCGCACACATGTTTGTTTTCATGATCGCCGTTGCATCCACGATCACGCCTCCGGTCGCCATTGCCGCGTATGCAGCTGCATCCGTGTCCGGGGGCAAACCGGTAACAACCGCTGTCCAGTCTTCGCGGATCGGCGTGATGATTTTCTTGATCCCTCTGGCGTTTGCCTATGAACCGTTGCTGCTCACGGTTTCCGAGGCTGGAGGTGAATTCACTTGGAGTGCTTATGTGCTGCTGCTTGCACGATTGCTATTGAGCTTGTACGTAGTCTCCAGCTCGCTGATCGGGTTCGATCGCTTGGCTTTGCCTTGGTGGCAAGTCGGACTTCGACTCTGCGCTGGCATTCTGATGTTCTGGCCCGGCGACGTTCATGTTTTGGCGGGCGTTTCACTTGCCCTTGTCCTGCTGGCGCAGCACCATGCTGCAGCTCTGTGGAATTTGAAGTCTTTAAGAACATGACCTACAAGAGACCCAATATCCTCTACATTGTTTCGGATGACCTCGGCTATGCTGATCTAGGTTGTTACGGAGGCCGTGAAGCGCAGTTTGGGCAGGTCTCGCCCAACATCGATCGGCTGGCGAAAGGGGGCATGAAGTTCACTCAAGGCTACTCCAATTCTCCGGTGTGTTCGCCTACGCGTTTTGCGATGATCACCATGCGCTACCAGTATCGCCTCCGCGGAGCGCTTGAAGAGCCGATCAACAGTCGCAGCAAAGGCAGCACCAAGCTGGGCTTGCCACCCGACATTCCGACCTTGCCGTCGCTGCTGCGCGAAGCTGGCTATGCAACTGGCCTGGTAGGCAAATGGCACCTGGGCTACCCGCCGAGTTTTGGTCCGCTGCGTTCCGGCTATGACGAGTTCTTCGGCATCATGGCTGGCGGCGTGGACTACTTCACTCACTGCTCGCCGGCAGGGGACCACGACCTTTATGTCAACGAAGACGAGCACAGGGAAGTTGGCTACCTCACCGACGTGTTCTCAAACCGGGCGGTGGATTTCATCGATCGACACGCGCAAGGTGCCAAGGGTGAAAAGCCCTTTTTCCTGAGTCTGCACTACACGGCGCCCCATTGGCCATGGGAAACCCGGGATGACGCTCACGTTGCGCCTGACGTAGCCAAGAATCTGTTCCACCTGGATGGCGGCAGCATACACAGCTATCGTCGGATGATCCATCACATGGACGAAGGCATCGGGTGGATCATGGAGGCCTTGCAGCGCCATGGCATTCTTGACGACACGCTGATCGTTTTTACCAGTGACAACGGGGGCGAACGCTTCTCGGACAACTGGCCACTGGTCGGTGGCAAGATGGACCTGACAGAGGGGGGCATTCGGGTGCCCTGGATAGCCCACTGGCCAGCCCGAGTTCCTGCCGATTCGGTGAGCGAGCAACACTGCATGTCGATGGACTGGTCGTCGACCATGCTGTCTTTGGGTGGGGGCAAGCCGCATCCCGACTATCCGCTGGACGGCATCTCGCTGGATAAAGTGATCGTGAATCCAACGGTCTCGTTCGATCGCCCCTTGTTCTGGCGAATGAACCATCGGAGCCAGCGCGCTTTGCGCAAGGGTGATTGGAAGTATCTCAAGGTGGACAGCCATGAGTACTTGTTCAATATCGCGAGCGACGAGCGCGAACGTGCCAACCTCGCCGGGCGCGAGCCTGAACGTTTGGAGCGCATGCGTGAAGAATGGCTGGCATGGGACAAGACGGTCATGCCGATACCCGATGATGCATCGGTGAGTCTGGGGTACTCGGTTGCAGACATGCCGCAGCGTTGATGCCAGATTGGTCTGTGTGGCTCGGAAGCTGGCTTCCGACTCTGTAATGGCCTCGCTTCGGTGTTGTGGAGTAGAAAAGCGCCTTGAGTCAAAGCGGTTCCAAACTTTTCGGCTGAGGCTGGAGTTGCCCCGGTGTCCTTCGCTTCGACCATTTGGATGGGTCCGGGCTCGTGTTGGTGTGGGCAGATTGGCGCGTTGCTCTTCTTGGATCATGGCCCTCGCGTGCGATTGCATCCACGCATCTTGGAAGCGGGCTTGTGCGAGGGGGATCGCCCTTGCAGTTGTCATCTGTTGCCGTCAGCCCCGTGACCACGGGAGGCGTACGTACTGCGCATGGATGTTGCGCTGAATTTGGACTCTGCTGGAGTTGGCATTGTGTAGCGCGCGGGAACGGCAGCATGGCGAATCGCTGGTACTCTGCGTGAAACATTCTCACGAAGAGACCGACGCATTGCGGCTCGTTCGGTGCATGGAAAGTGCCTGTACATGGCGGGTGCCTTCTTCTTTTTCTTTTTCTTTCTTGTCAATTGACATGACCCAAGCAGACAAACGAGCGCTTTCCAGTGTTGCCTTTGCGACCCTGATCATGATTGCATTGATGATGGGGGCGAATCACGTGGCTGCGCGCGTCGCATTTGAAGACGGCGTGACTGTCGCTACTGCGGTGGTGTTTCGCAGCGCTGCCACGGCATTGGTTGTGCTGGCAATTGTTCGCTACTACCGTTTGCCTGTCAGCATGACAGCCATTCAGCGCAAAGGCTTGCTGAAGGTGGGCTTGCTGGTGGGATTTCAGAGCTTGTGCCTTTATTCCGCAGTAGCGCGCATGCCCGTGGCATTGGCTCTGCTGGCCTTCAACTCTTACCCGCTGTGGACGGCGCTTTGGGCCCGTGTGCTTTATGGTCATCGACCAGAGCGAGCCTTGCTTCGCGCAATGCCTGTGATCTTGTTCGGCCTGGCATTGGCGCTGGATGTGCTGGGCGCGGCTTCGGGACTTGGGGTGGCGGGACAGTGGGGCCGCATCGGTGTCGGTCTGACTTTTGCCATGGCAGCCGCCGCTGCGTTTGGTTGCGCGCTGGTTTTGACTCAACACGAGACAGCTGGCCTGGATGGTCGCGTGAGAACTGCGGGCACCATGACGATGGTGGCGATACTCGCACTCGCCGGCGTTGCCTGGCAAGGCGGTTTCCACTTTCCTGTATCAGCACCCGGCTGGTGGGGCTTGGCGGGATTGACGCTGCTCTACGGAACTGCCTTTACTGTCATGTTCACGGTACTGCCCAAGCTTGGCGTGGTTGGCAACTCCGCCATCATGAATGTGGAGCCGATCTTCTCGCTGGTGCTGGCTTGGTTTGTTCTGGGGCAGTCCATCGCCGCTGTACAGGTGGCAGGTGGCCTGGTTGTGGTGGGTGCGGTGATGTGGCTGGGTCTTCGCAAGACTTGACGGGTTGCACGCCGCCGAAATCACTGTCGGTGGCGTCTGCGCACACTCCCTCTCGGGGCTTCAATCTTCCCAGGAGGCAGACCAGCGGTCGTCCCACCCCTTTGTGGAGGAGTTGCCCTGTGGTTCATGCTTGATGGCGCTGAGGCTGCGCCGGTCGCGTTTGGTTGGTCGTCCCTGAACGATGCTGTGAGCTGGTTCGGGGGTCATTCGGCGCATCGTTGCTTCATGCAGGCGACGTTCAATCGAGGTTTCAGTCTCTTCGTAGAGCAGGGTTGCAACAGACGCAGGACCGCGCACACCGGATAGTGCCCGGATCATGACGGTTTGCTCCACAGGGCCTGTCTTGATCCGGACCATGTCGCCAATTCGTGCGTCTTTGCCAGCTTTTGAACTCTGCCCGTTGACCAGCACACGGCCTTTTTCGATGGCCTCTGCGCTGAGCGCCCTGGTCTTGAAGAACCGGGCTGCCCAGAGCCATTTGTCCAGCCTGACGCCCACTGACCTGTTGTTTTTCGACGCAGCTCTTTGCTTCTTCATGTCATATTGAAGACTGTATCGATCTACCTATCGTTGCGCTCCGAGCGCCATTGCGCGGGCCTTGCTCAGTTCAAGCGATTGAGTGTCGATCGTTGCTTGCGTGGGCCATCCTGCCAAATGAGATTCGGCCAAGTCTGAGAGGGCTCGAATCCAGTCAGGGTGATCGTTGAGGCAGTCAATGTACTGAAAGTCTTCGCCTCCGGCATGGGTGAAGGCTTCGCGTGCCTCCATGTTGATCTCTTCCAGTGTCTCCAGGCAATCACTGGTGAAGCCAGGACAAAGCACATCCACTTTCTTGATGCCTCGCTTGGCGAGAGCGATGAGGCTCGGCTCCGTATACGGCTCCAGCCATTTGGCTTTCCCGAACCGGCTCTGGAACGTGATGGTGTACCGTTCTTTCTGTAAGCCGAGCTGTTCAGCCAGCATTCGGCCAGTCTTCTGACACTCGCAGTGGTAGGGGTCGCCAAGTTGCAGAGTTCGCTCCGGAACACCATGGAAGCTCATGACCATATGCTCGCCCTGACCATTACGCGTCCAATGCTCACGCACGCGTTTGGCGAGTGCCCGAACATAGCCGGCATCGTCGTGGTAGCGGTTGACAAAGCGGAATTCAGGCAGGTTTCGAACCTCTAGCGACCACCGGGCCACGGCGTCGATCACGCTGGCCGTGGTGGTGCCGCTGTATTGGGGGTAGGCAGGCAAGACCAGTATCCGGGTGACGTTTTGCGCTTTGAGCTCATCCAGGACCGACGCGATCGATGGGTTGCCGTATCGCATGGCGTAGCGAACGGTCAGACGGTGACCGCGTTCGCCCAGGTAGCCAGAGAGCAGTTTGGTTTGGGTGTCGGTCCAATGTTTGAGTGGAGAGCCGTTGTCTGTCCAGACAGACTTGTACTTCTCCGCCGATTTGGAGGGACGCGTGCGCAGGATGATGCCGTGCAGTATCAGCCACCAGATGGGACGGGGAATCTCCACGACGCGTGAGTCGCCCAGAAATTCA
>JBNKNN010000069.1:0-7955 GCA_050293865.1 Hydrogenophaga sp.
ATCTTAATTTCAATTGATAATATTTTTGTGAATATCATTGACTTTCTTTTGGATATCTGCTAATTTTTCTTCTAATAAATAATTAAATGTTGACTTTGCATCTGAAAAACTGAGGTGAGCGTAATATTGCCAGATTTCTGAAATTTCAGAAAAAAATGAAATCCAAATGGCCTTTTTGCGATTGTGGACAATGGGGATGGAGCGGGCTAATGGCAGGCGCGGCTTCAACAGCGGCCCCGGGGCGCCCTAAAATGCAGGGTTGTACCCGCGGTCGGCCTGCGATATCGCCAGGCTCGCGGGCAAGAAAACATGATCGCCCTGATCTGTTGACTGCTCTGGCGTATTGCACCTGCGCACGGCAGAAGGGCGACCGGAAAGACAAGCATGAGCATCAAGAGTGACAAGTGGATCCGGCGTATGGCCGAGCAGCACGGCATGATCGAGCCGTTCGAGCCAGGGCAGATCCGCCAGTCGGCAGACGGTCAGAAGATCGTGAGCTATGGCACCAGCAGCTACGGCTACGACATCCGGTGTGCGCCCGAATTCAAGGTCTTCACCAACATCCACAGCACGGTCGTGGACCCGAAGAACTTCGACGAGAAGAGTTTCGTGGACATCAACGCCGATGTATGCATCATTCCGCCCAACAGTTTCGCCCTGGCGCGCACGGTCGAATATTTCCGGATTCCGCGCAACGTGCTCACGGTTTGCCTGGGCAAGAGCACTTACGCCCGCTGCGGCATCATCGTGAATGTGACGCCCTTTGAGCCCGAGTGGGAGGGCTACGTGACGCTGGAGTTTTCCAACACCACGCCGTTGCCCGCGAAGATCTATGCCGGGGAGGGCTGTGCTCAAGTACTGTTCTTTGAGAGCGACGAAGTCTGTGAGACCAGTTACAAAGATAGAGGCGGAAAGTACCAAGGCCAGGTCGGTGTGACCTTGCCAAAAACCTGAATGTTTTCAACAATGTCGGAATAGGGGACCTCAATTGGCCGACATTGACGAAAGGCAAGCTCGCTGTCATCTTAAGCAGGTACCATTGCCCTGATTCGCTCTTTGTCAGCGAAGTTGTCAAATTGTTTCGAAGACCCGCCGGGGGGTCGAAACCCCGAAAGGGCCTGCCAGGCCCAGCTGTGTGTAGGCGTGCCTGGCCCTTTTCCCGGCTCCTCAACCCTGTCTGCGTGATTTCACATGTCTCAGAATCCTCCTCAAATCGAGCGACCGCAACCCATTCCTGAAGGACAGCCGCTGCCGCACCGCAAGGTCATCCGTGGTTGGCTTACCCCCATTGCCGAGCGCCGCACGGCCGTTGGCATTTTTCTCTTGGCCCTGGACTGGGCTGTGTTCTTGGCTCTGATCGTGGGCACGGTGGTCCTGCAGGATTGGTGGGCCAAGCTCCTTTGCGGTTTGGCGGCTGGATTTGTTATTGGGCGCCTGTTCATCATCGGACATGATGCCTGTCACCAGAGCTACACGCCCCACCGCAAGCTCAACAAGATCCTTGGCCGCATTGCCATGGTCCCGTCCCTGACGCCCTACAGCCTGTGGGAGGTGGGGCATAACGTGGTGCACCATGGCTACACCAACCTCAAAGGTGTCGACTTTGTCTGGGCACCCATGACCAAAGAAGAGTTCGACCAGCTTTCGCCAGGCCGACGCATGATGGAGCGCGTCTATCGCAGCGGCTGGGGGCCGGCGCTCTATTACCTGGTCGAGATGTGGTGGTTGCGCATGTATTTCCCGCGTAAGAGCTACATGGGCACTCGCCGCGCCGAATTCACGTGGGATGGCGTATTTGTCACTGCCTGCGCGGCACTTTGGGTGGCTGCTCTGGTTGGCGCTGCCTACGCTACCGAGCAATCGGCCTGGGCGCTGGTTGGCTACGGATTCGTGGTGCCTTTCCTGTTCTGGAACGCCATGATCGGTTTCGTGGTCTACGTTCACCATACCCATACAGCCGTGCAATGGCACGATGACAAGGCGCTCTGGGCCAAGGCTGCGCCGTTTGTGTCCACGACCGTCCACCTGACTTTTCCGTTCAAGATC
The DNA here is from genome assembly GCA_050293865.1 of Hydrogenophaga sp. Lineage (GTDB taxonomy): Bacteria > Pseudomonadota > Gammaproteobacteria > Burkholderiales > Burkholderiaceae_C > Hydrogenophaga. Next base: position 2,047 of record JBNKNN010000069.1, read on the forward strand.
GGAGGTCTGATGCACCACATCATGGAGCACACAGCCCACCATGTGGACATGAGCATTCCGCTGTACAAGCTCAAGAGTGCTCAAAAGATGCTGGAGGACACCTTGCCCGGTCGCATCATCATTCAGCGTTTCTCCTGGCGCTGGTACTTCGAGACGGCGCGCAAGTGCAAGTTGTATGACTTCACTCGCCGGTGCTGGACCGATTTCCAGGGGCGGCCGACGAGTGAGTGCAAGCCGGCACTGGCTTGACCAACACCCGTCCGCACCAAAGAGAGACACCCAAGGGTGTCTTTTTTTTTGAGTCAAGCGGCAGAAAAATGACTGGTTGCAGAGGGCAATTGGCCCCGCAGTGCGCATAATGTCACATTTACCGCACAAGTACACGGTCTGCCCGAAGAAATGGGCCGGTGCTTTTGACCAGGAGCGCAGACCATGAAGTGGGAGAACAATCGCCAATCCAGCAATATCGAGGACCGTCGTTCATCGTCGGGGGGCCTTGGTGGAGGGCTGGGCGGCATGTTCGGTGGCCGAGGAGGCTCCCCACGTCGCCGAGGTAAAGGGCTTGGCCTGGGCACCATCGTCATTGCCGTCATCGCTGCCTGGGTTTTCGGCATCAACCCCATGACGCTGCTTGGCGCCCTGAGTGGGGCCGACATTCCGGTGGCCTCGTCGCCAGCGCCCCGCTCTGCGCCTGCAGGTAGTACCCGCCCGACCGACGAAATGGGGCAATTCGTCGCCGCGGTGCTGGGAGGCACGGAAGACGCCTGGACCCGGATTTTCCAGCAAAGCGGCGCCCGCTACGAGGCCCCTGTGCTGGTGCTGTATCGCCAGTCCACTCAGACAGCCTGCGGCTTTGGTCAGGCAGCCATGGGGCCGTTCTATTGCCCGGCAGATCGCAAGGTTTATATCGATCTGAGTTTCTACGACACCTTGCGCCGGCAATTGGGTGCACCGGGCGATTTCGCGCAAGCCTATGTCATTGCTCACGAGGTGGGGCACCACGTGCAAAACCTGATGGGGCTGACCGGCAAGGTCGATCAAATGCGTGGCCGCGTCAGTGAACGCGAACATAACGCCTTGAGCGTTCGCCTGGAGTTGCAGGCAGACTGCTTTGCAGGGATTTGGGCGCATCACAATCACAAGACCAACGACGTTTTGGAGCCCGGCGATGTTGAGGAGGCTCTCAACGCGGCGGCGGCCATTGGTGACGATGCACTGCAGCGCCGGAGTCAAGGTACCGTGGTGCCGGACAGCTTCACGCATGGCACCAGCGAACAGCGTCAGCGCTGGTTCCATCGCGGTCTGGAAACGGGTAGCGTGCAGGCTTGCGACACTTTCAACGCACGCGATCTGTGACGGACGGCCCCACTTCGGCGCCCGAAATCAAGGGCTCTGAGGGTTTCGCTAGGGTTATCCCGGGATCGGTGCGACAATAATGGGTTGGCGCGCCCGGTGTGCGCCCGCTCAACAATGACTCAAGCTTTCTCAGAACTCTCACTCGCCCCGAACATCGCTCGTGCCATCCAGGAGATGGGCTATGAGCAGATGACCCCCATTCAGGCTCAGGCCATTCCGGTGGTGCTGCAAGGCCGGGACGTCATGGGGGCAGCCCAGACCGGTACAGGCAAGACCGCAGCGTTCTCGTTGCCTTTGCTCCAGCGCCTGCTGCGCCACGAAAACGCCTCCATGTCGCCGGCACGCCACCCTGTGCGCGCGCTGGTGCTTTTGCCCACTCGCGAGCTTGCTGACCAGGTTGCCCAGCAGGTCAAGGAATACGCCAAGCATACGCAGTTGCGCAGCGCCGTGGTGTTTGGCGGCATGGACATGAAGCCACAAACGGCTGAATTGCGTGCGGGGGTGGAAGTGCTGGTGGCGACCCCAGGGCGTTTGCTGGACCACATCGAAGCCAAGACCTGTGTGCTCAATCAGGTGGAGTACGTGGTCCTGGACGAGGCCGACCGCATGCTAGACATCGGTTTCCTGCCCGATCTCCAGCGCATCCTCAGCCACCTGCCCAAGCAACGAACCACGCTGCTCTTCTCGGCCACTTTTTCGCCTGAGATCAAACGCCTGGCCAACAGCTACCTGCAGGACCCGGTCACGATCGAGGTGGCACGCTCCAACGCTACCGCCTCCACGGTGGAGCAGCATTTCTACCGCGTTGATGAAGACGACAAGCGGCATGTGCTGCGCCGCTTGGTGCGCGATCGCGGTGTGACGCAGGCCTTTGTCTTCTGCAACAGCAAACTCGGCTGTGCGCGCCTGGCGCGCTCGCTGGAGCGTGATGGTTTCAAGACCTCGGCGTTGCATGGCGACAAAAGCCAGGACGAACGTCTGAAGTCCCTTGATGCGTTCAAGAAAGGCGAAGTGGAGTTGCTGGTCTGTACCGATGTGGCTGCGCGAGGTCTTGACATCAAGGACGTGCCGGCAGTCTTCAATTTCGACATTCCGTTCAACGCGGAAGATTACGTGCACCGCATTGGTCGCACAGGGCGGGCAGGCGCTTCTGGTTTGGCCATCTCTTTCGTGAGCGGCCGTGACGGAAGGCTGATGGCCGACATCGAGAAGCTGATCGGCAAGAAGTTCGAGCAGGAACCTGTGGAGCTGAGCTCTGATCGTCGCCCCGCTGGACACTTCAATGATGGTCAGCGGGCCTGGCGCAGTGACGAAAAGCAGGGCGGTCGGGAAAGCCGTCAGATGGCGCGCGTGCCCAAGACACCGTCAGATCCGCTTTTTGACAAGCCTTACGAACCGTCTCTGAATGACGGGCAAAAACCCTCCTGGGAGGTGGAAGAGAAGAAGTCCGCCAACCATCGGGCGTCACCCAACATCAAACAGCGCAAGAAAGTTCCGGCGCTGTTCAAGGCACCAGCGCCTCCTGGCAGCGAGGACGCCGCAGAGTGATCCGCTCCTTTGGTGCGGATTCTGTCAGCCGGCCTTTCTTTCGCCTTTGCGTCCACCAGGCTTCTGGGCCTGGGGGCAATCGACCTTGACAAGTTGCACCGTCCCCAGGGGATCTTGAAGTTTGGCGGCGCTCAGGCAGCCGCCCCAAACACAACCGGTGTCCAGGGGCAGTACGCCTGGTGCGCGCACTTTACTCAGTGTTGACCAATGGCCGAACGCCACCGGCGTGTCTTCGGTGCGCCGATGCGGCACGTCAAACCAGGGCATGAAACCCTCGGGCGCTGCGTCGGTGTCGTCCTTGGTTTCGAACTCCATGACGCCGTTGATCGAACAAAAGCGCAGGCGGGTGAGTGCGTTGACGATGACGCGCAATCTGTCCGTACCAGTGAGCGTGTCTTGCCATCGAGCGGGGTGGTTGCCATACATGTCGAGAAGGAAGTCACCCCAATCGGCACTTTGGAGAACGGACTCTACTTCCCGGGCGAGGCGCATTGTCTGGGTGGCGTCCCACTGCGGTAGCACCCCCGCATGAACCATCAGCCAGCCGTGGGCGTGGATGGCCAGGGAGCGCCTTCGTAGCCAGTCCCGCAGGGCGTGAGCGTCCGGCGCGCCGAGGATTTCATGGAGTGTGTCTTTGCGATGCGGCTTGCGCACGCCTTGCATGACTGCCAGCAAGTGCAGATCATGGTTGCCCAGCAGGCAATGTGCGGCGCCTTCCAGTGCCATCAATCTGCGCAGTACCGCCAGTGACGCCGGTCCGCGATTGACCAAGTCCCCCAGCAGGTACACCGTGTCGCGGCTCGGCGAAAAGTCCAGGGCGTCCAGAAGTCTGCCCAGCGGCTCGTCGCATCCCTGAATATCACCAATCAAATAGGTCGCCATGTGGCAATTGTCCATGGTTCGAGGCAGTCTTGAATGGTCGGCGCAAGCGCTGCCTCAAAAGTCGGGGAAAATGCATGCTGACTATGGACTTCATCCTTATTGCTTTTCTGACCCTGCTCAACGGCGCGTTTGCCATGTCGGAGCTCGCTCTGGCCTCCAGCCGCAAGGCCCGGCTGGTCGCACTTGCCGAAACGGGCGACCATGGCGCTCGCAAGGCGCTGGAGTTGCTGGAGCATCCGACCCGATTTCTCTCTTCAGTGCAAGTTGGCATCACTTCCATCGGCATGCTCAATGGCATTGTGGGCGAGGCAGCGTTCAGCGGCGGGCTCGCCGAGTGGCTGCAGCAGTTGGGCGTTCCCGACACCACGGCTGAAGCGATGGCCACTGGTATCGTGGTGGTGATCATCACATTCGTGACCATTGTTTTCGGCGAGTTGGTGCCCAAACGCATCGGCCAGCTCTATCCAGAGTCCGTATCTCGATGGGTATCGCGCCCCATGGCCCTAGTGGCCAAAGGCGCTGCACCGTTCGTGTGGTTGCTCACCCACACCACCCAGCTTGTGCTGAAGCTGCTGCGCATCGACTCCAATGCCGTCCAGATGGTGACCGAAGAAGAGATCCGTGCCAGCTTGGAAGAAGGAGTGGATGCCGGCATCATCGAACACCATGAGCATCAGATGGTGCGCAACGTGTTTCAGCTGGACACGCGCCAGCTCTCTTCCATCATGGTGCCGCGTTCTGACATTGAATGGCTGGAGGCCACTGACACGCTGGAAGATGCCGCTGTTGAGGGGTGGACGAAAGGACATTCCTGGTATCCGGTCTGCCGCGGTGGTCTCGACAACGTGGTGGGGCTGATCCATCTGCCGACCCTGATGGCGTTGCAGGCGGAGGGCGTCGGCGGAACCGTTCTTGAGCATGTAGTGCCTGCGGTCTTTGTGCCGGAGACGCTCTCCGGCATGGAACTGCTGGAGCAACTGCGTGTGCGTTCAACGCCGCTGGTGTGTGTGGTGGACGAGTACGGGGAAGTGCAAGGGCTGTTGACGGCCATGGACTTGCTCGAAGCCATCACCGGTGAGCTCTACCCTGAGCAGGCGGTGGATGCCTGGGCTACCTTGCAGGCCGATGGCAGTTGGCTCATTGACGGTGGTATGCCTGTGGCCGAGTTCAAATCCCGCTTGTCTATCGGCGAACTGCCAGATGAGGACAAGGGCCGCTACAACACGGTGGGCGGCATGATGCTCTCCGAGGCCGGCCGCCTGTTGGCGCAGGGCGAGTCCGTGGAGTGCGCAGGCTGGCGTTTCGAAGTCAAGTCCCTGGACGGGCGACGCATTGAGGAAGTCATTGCGTCACCTCTGGCCGCAGAGGGCGACGAGACCGAGGCGACGGAGACCTGAAGCCGTTCGAGCAAGATCTGGTGCCTGCTGCTATCAGGATCACGACGGGCGCGGCGTGGGGTGCTTCTTCCGGGAGGGGGTGCGGTTCGCGGCGGGGTTTTTCTTGAGGTGTCCGGTCGCTTTGGCTTTGAGCCGTGGGCGCGATGGCGCGGCGTTGATCGCAGGGTGCGGTTCAGGCTGTGGATGCGCCAAGAGCCACTCCTTGAAGGCACGGGCTGCTGCCGACAACCGCTTGCCTCTCGGGTAGACCAAATGCCAGCGCCGAATCAATGGAAACCCCTGCACGTCCAGTTGCACCAGCTCGCCCAGCGCCAGCTCGGGTCCTACGGTATGAGCGGAGAGCACCGCCAGTCCCAGACCGCCAGCCACGGTCTGTTTGATGGCTTCGTTGGAGCCAACCTCAAGGCGCGTCTTCAGAGAAAAACCCTGCTCAGCGAAAAAGTTCTCGGTGGTCAGACGCGTGCCTGATCCTGGCTCACGCTGAATGAATGGTTCGTTTTGTAGGCGTTTCGGCGAAATCTGCTTCTGGCCTACCAGGGGGTGGTCTGGTGGGGCCACCAGCACCAGAGGGTTGTCCGCGAAGTCCTCGCACACCAGGTCCAACTGCTCCGGAGGCTGACCCATGATGGTGAGGTCGTCCTGATTGTGAGAAATGCGCTGCAACAGCTTTTCCCGGTTGCCAACCACCATCGCCACATCGATACCCGGGTGTGCCGCGCAGAAGCC
>JBNKNN010000070.1:0-21076 GCA_050293865.1 Hydrogenophaga sp.
GGCTTGATACGACAATGGTCTTGGGCCTGATCCAAGTGGAGAGCGCGTTTCGAAAGTTTGCGATATCTCGCGTTGGGGCGAGAGGGTATATGCAGATCATGCCGTTCTGGTCCCGCCTGATCGGCGACGGAGATTCCGGCAAGCTCTTTCACATGCAGACGAATATTCGGTTTGGTTGCGTGATTCTTCGCCACTATCTCGACCGCGAGAAGGGTGACACGTTCATGGCGCTGGGCCGGTATAACGGCAGCAGGGGGCGGGCCAAGTACCCCAATGCGGTCTACGCAGCGGCGAGGCGGTGGGAACACCCCGACGCTTGATGCCTACTGCATGAACCCCATCCGCTGCTTGTTTCCGGAGGAACGGGGCAGATCATTGGCCTCTATTGCGTAGCGAGAATCCAGGCGAGCATTGCCAAACGCGGTCACAAGCGCCCGTCGCATCTCTCTTGGGGCCATCTCAGCCAGTTGGTCGAGAACGTCGCCTGGCGCTTGGGGCTCGAAGCGTTTGCCCCAATCGTGTTCTGATCGGATGGAGGTGTAGAGATGCTCTGCAATCCGCCTGGCAGCTTCCAGTGTAGGGGGCTGGATTTCAAACACGTTCATCCGGTTGAGGATGGGGTCCGGGATCGATCGTTCGTCGTTCGCCGTCGTGATCCATATGACTTGGCTGGCATCAATGGGTACGTCGGCAAACTCGTCGGTGAAACTTTGCGCCGTGTCGTGTTCGAGCAGGCTGTACAGGGAGCCCATCGGGTCGTACTGAGCGTCCGCAGCGGCCTTGTCAATTTCGTCGACCACAATAACGGGGTTGGCGTACTGGCCCTCGACAAGCGCTTCGAATACCTTTCCAGGCTTGGCACCCTTCCATTGAGAAGATGAACCCGAAAGCAGCCAGCCGGCCGTCATGCTGCTCATCGGTACCAGGCTCATTCCAGTGCCCAGCATGTCGGCCACCTGCTTGGCGAAATGCGTCTTGCCAACGCCTGGGGGGCCGAGCAGCAGGATAGGCGTGACTTCGAGGCTGTCTTCACTGTCCTGGCTGAGCGCCACATGGCGCTTGACGTCATCCAGCACATCGCCAAAATTTGGCAGCAAGTCATAAAGGGGCGTCATGTCCGGAACGCCAGACGGTTTGACGGCAAACCGCTCGGGGCCCCGCTCGAGCATGCGCTGGTACATGTTGCGCAATGGCTCTGTATCGCGGTCGTTTCCGTTGGCCTGCAGGCGAGCGAGTTTTTGCTCGACGTCCCCTGCGCTGAAGACGCTACGCATCCGTGCGATGGGCAGGCCCGAGGCTTGGGGCGGGGCAACCAAACTGCGTGAAGTCATGACATTCTCCCAAACAGCAAGTGCAACGCTCTCATTCAAGCACAAGCCATGCCCACCCTCAACGTAGGAAAAGCCCGGGATTTCGCCAGTATTCGTCGAAAGGGCGCAGATAGCGGCCCATTTCGTGTGCTTTACCACGCCTTCGAATGACAAAGGCCGCCCGAGGGCGGCCTTGTTTGGTGCATGCCATGTGGCTGTCAGGCATCGATGACCTGCTGCAGCTCACCAGATTCGTACATCTCCATCATGATATCGGATCCGCCAATGAACTCGCCCTTTACATACAGCTGCGGAATGGTTGGCCAGCTGCTGTATTCCTTGATGCCTTGACGAATTCCTTCGTCTTCCAGAACGTTGACTGTCTTGAGTGCCTTGGTGTCCACGCCGCACCCCTTGAGAATCTGGACCGCACGACCTGAAAAACCGCACATGGGGAAGCTCGCGCTACCCTTCATAAACAAAACGATATCGTTGGATTTGACCAGCTCGTCGATCTGGTTGCGCACGTCGGTCATGGCATGTCTCTTTCTGATGTGTCCTGTGGGGTGCTCTTGCAGTCAGAATCTGCTATCAATTGCTGCAGCTAAGCGGGAAAACCCTGATTATGACGGCGAAGCCCAACAGCCGCCAGTGCAGCGCTCTATTCCCGCAAGATCCATGCGGCTTGTCACGGACCCAAACCCTGCTGATTCCATCAGCTCTCTGACTTTCGACGCCTGATCGTGCCCATGCTCCATCAGCAGCCATCCACCGCGGGTAAGGTGGGTGGGAGCCCCTGCGACCAGTTCGCGGATGTCGTCCAGGCCATCTTCACCAGCCGTGAGGGCAGACCCCGGTTCATGTCGCAAGGCAGGGAGATGGACGTCTTCGACCCGAATGTAGGGAGGGTTGGAGACGATCAGGTGAAACGGATTCAGCGCTTTCAGCGGTTCCCACCAGGAGCCTTCAAGTAGTCGGATCGGGAGATTCAGCCGATCTGCGTTGCGGCGGGCGATTGCCAAGGCCCCAGTGCTATTGTCGGTCGCTGTGACCTCGGCTCTCTTGCAATTGTGTGCTAAGGCCAGCGCCACAGCTCCGCTTCCGGTGCCCAGGTCGGCCACTCTGGGCGCGGGGCACGGCAACCATTTGTCGTGAATGATGTCCAAAGCCCATTCGACCAAGGTCTCAGTGTCTGGTCGCGGAACGAGCACGGCCGGCGAGACCTCCAGCTGTAAGCCAAAGAACTCCTGATGGCCGAGTAGGTAGGCCATGGGTTCACCGGACAATCTGCGTTCCAAACTTTGCTGAAATCGCGCGGCCTGGTCTCTGCTGGGTTGGTCTGTGTCATGTGTCAACAGCCAGGCTCTGTGATGTGGATCTTGTCCAAGAGCAAGCAGCACCAACATTTGTGCGTCGAGCCTCGGCAACCCCCTCTCGACGGCGGTTGCAATCAGTTCCTGAACGGTGTTGCCTCTCATGGCGCGCGTCAAGCAGCGTGAGCCGATTCCAGCGCCGCCATTTCCTGGGCACCACGGGCGAGGCGAAGGGCGCTCACAACCTCATCCAACTCGCCTTCCATGATTCGCTCAAGCTTGTAAAGGGTCAGATTGATGCGGTGGTCCGTCATGCGACCCTGCGGAAAATTGTAGGTGCGAATCCGGTCGCTACGGTCTCCTGAGCCTATCAATCCTTTGCGGGTAGCGGCTTCCTTTGCCGCGCGTTCGCTGCGTTCGACTTCCTGAAGCCTGGCTGCCAGTACCTGCAGGGCCTTGGCCTTGTTGCTGTGCTGTGATCGACCATCCTGACACTCTGCCGTGATGCCAGTTGGGAGGTGCGTGACGCGAACGGCCGAATCTGTCTTGTTGATGTGCTGTCCTCCCGCGCCACTGGCGCGAAAGGTGTCGATCCGAAGTTCAGACGGGTTGAGCTGGACGGCCTGCGCTTCGTCTGGCTCTGGCATCACTGCCACGGTTGCTGCACTGGTGTGGATTCGCCCTTGTGTTTCTGTGGCTGGGACGCGTTGCACCCGGTGTCCTCCGGACTCGAAGCGCAATTGTCCGTACACTCCTGCCCCACCTTGCCGACCCGCGATTCGCAATACGATTTCCTTGTAGCCACCCACTTCGCCTGGCGATTCACTGATCGTTTCCACCAGCCAGCCTTTGCTGTCAGCGTATCGGCTGTACATGCGCGCCAAGTCTCCTGCGAACAGGGCCGATTCGTCTCCGCCGGTTCCAGCGCGGATTTCCACGAACGCGTTGCGCTCGTCATCGGGATCGCGCGGCAGAAGAAGCAGTTCGAGCTGTTGTTCCAGCGAGGCCATCAAGCTTTGGGCTGTGGTGATTTCCTCTTGTGCCATTTCCGCCAGTTCTGGGTCATCCGCCAGGTTCTGGGCCGTTTCCAGGTCAGCTTCGCATTGCTCATAGCGACTGAAGGTTTCGACGAGTTCAGAGGTGTCAGCATGCTCTCTGCTCAATTGGCGGAATCGATCGCGGTCGTTGACCACGTCCGGAGCCGACAAGAGTGCGTCCAGTTCGTGGAGTCGGACGCGCTGACGGAGTAGAGAATCTCTGACGAAAGGTTTCATCTTGGGCTGGCAATGGGTGGGCGCGCGCAATCGCGGCCCCAGAAGGGCATGAGCGGCTGCGGCGCCGCTAAGACTTGTCTCGCAGGAAGAGTCGGGAGATGGTTTGCGCCGTTGCGGCGCGGTTCGCGCTGTCCCCCGCATGCAGTTCGGCAAGCGCGCCGTGCAGCATTTTTTGCGTCAGCCCTTTGGACAGCGCATCGAGAACGGCATCCACTGGTTCTCCCTTCGCCAGTAATCGCTTGGCGCGCTGAATTTCCGCGTCGCGCCAAGCATCGGCTTGGGCATTGATTTGGCGGATCAGTGGAACGACGCCCTGAGAAGGGTCGCGCTGTTCCATCCAATGCATGAATGACTGCACGCCTGCATCAATGATGGCTTCTGCCTGGGCAACTGCAGCCTGTCGGCTGTTCTTGCCTGTTTGAACCACTTTGGCCAGATCGTCTACGGTGTACAGATACACATCGCTTAGTTCTTTGACTTCCGGTTCGATATCGCGCGGAACAGCCAAATCGACCATGAACAAAGGTCGATGCTTGCGCTGCTTGAGTGCCCGTTCTACAGCGCCCAATCCGATGATGGGCAAGCTACTTGCCGTGCAACTCACAACGGCGTCGAATTCGTGAAGGCGGCCGGGAATATCGGAGAGTCGAATGACATCAGCGCCAAATCGGCCGGCCAGCCTTTCGCCTCGTTCCAAAGTCCGGTTGGCGATGGAGATGGACTTTGGAGCTTTTGCAGCGAAGTGAGTGACCGCCAACTCAATCATCTCGCCGGCGCCCACAAACAGAATTTGAATGTCCTTGAGGTCCTCGAACAGCTGGGCGGCCAATCTGACGGCAGCAGCAGTCATGCTGATCGAGTGGGCTCCGATGTCCGTGGAAGTCCGGACCTGTTTGGCCACGGCAAACGAGCGTTGGAACATCTGGTGCAAGGTCGAGCCCAGAGCTCCAGCTGCCTCGGCTGCCCTGACCGCGTCCTTGAGTTGTCCGAGGATTTGAGGCTCGCCCAGCACCATGCTGTCCAGGCCACTGGCGACCCTGAATGCATGGCGTGCCGCCTGGTCTTCGCGGAGCACGTATGCATGATCTCTCAGAACGTGTGAACTGACTCCGCCAGTACTGGCCAACCATTCCAAAGTAGGCTCGACGGCTGCCTGATCACCCGCGCCATACAGCTCGGTTCGGTTGCAGGTTGACAACAAAGCTGCCTCCGGCTGCCGTGCAATGCTCTCGCGGTAGCCGGTCAGAGTAGGATGGATCTGATCGAGCGCGAACGCAAATCGGCCCCGCAAATCTAGCGGGGCTGTTTCATGATTGATGCCTAGCGCCCAAACAGCCATGGGCAAGATTATAAAATTGGCCGGTGCCCTTCGGTGAAAAGCCCGAAGAACTGCTTGGCATCACGTGCTCCTGAGTCATCTGGGGGAGAGAACGCAATGACGATATCGACGTTTTTGGTGCATTTTGGCAACTTTGTTGCCCCTGCTCTCACGACCTCCCTCCTGTTGGCTCTCGTGCCTTTGGGAGGGCGCAAAGCGGGGTGGATCGGGGCCTATGGCAGACGATTCACGCTATTGTTCGCGGTAGGCGTGTCGATGCTGGTGCTAGGGCTGTTGTTTTTTTCGCGTGATGGTCGGATGGCGACCTATGCCATGCTGGTGGTCGCCCAAGGAACGTTGATGTGGTTGTGGCAATTGTCTTCGGATGGGCAGCTTGCCAACCGTGGCCGAGTCAAACGCTCGCGCGCGTCCTGATGTCAGCCGATCCCGGCCAGTCATCGGGCATGAACTGGTCGACCTTGTCTGTAATTAATCCGTCTACCCCCAGTTTGGCCAGCCTTTGGGCTTCCGTAGGGTCATTGACGGTGTAGGCCACTACTCTCAAGTTGGCCTCCTTGGCCTCTCGCACCAGCTTTTCGTCAATTAGCTCGTGATGGGGAATCACGGCAACGCACTGAAGCTGTAGAGCTGTTGTCAGCCAATGACGACGCTTCTTGGCCAACAAGATGCCTCGGGGAAGCGTGGGGGCGCAGTTTTGTGAACCCTCCAATGCCAGAGGCTCGAACGACGTGACGAGTGGCAGCGGGAGGTCAGGGCGTAGCGCCCAGTAGCGGCTGATCTCGTGAGCAATAAGGCTCCCGCTCGCGAAGCCATCGCGTTGCGTGGCCTTGATCTCGACATTCAGGCAGAGGCCATTGGCCAGGCAATACCTGGCCACGGATGCCAGGCTGGGAATGGGTTCCCCGGCGTGACGTGTCGAGTGCCAGCTTCCGGCATCCAGGCGGGCCAAGTCCGTCCATTCTCGATGGGTGGCAAAGCCTCTCTGGCCGGTTGTTCGGAGCAAAGAAGCGTCATGCTGAAGAAACGCGACGCCATCCCTGCTAACGCGTACATCGCATTCGAACATCCGGAAGCCGTAATCCGTGCCAAGCCGGAATGCTGCCAGGGTATTTTCGGGGGCCAACTTTCCTGCGCCGCGATGGGCAATCCAGCGAGGATATGGCCAAGTGTCGGAAGTGATGCAGGACCCATTCGAACGCGGGCTCATCTTCGGCTCCGGAGGGAAGTTGGCAAGAGTGTGCCAGTTTCCGGGCTTCTCGTGGGACTATGTGGGCTGCGGTACCATCCTAGGTTCAGCATTGTGTGCTGATCAACCACTTTCAAATGAACGCTCCGACCCCCCTTACGCTCCCTGACGCAGCCCTGGCTGAGACGCCTCGCGTGCGCGAAATTCCATACAACTACACCTCGTTCTCTGATCGGGAAATCGTCTCCCGCCTGCTGGGCGAACGCTCCTGGCAGTTGTTGGAGGAGTTGCGCGGTGAGCGCCGGACTGGACGGTCCGCACGGATGTTGTACGAGGTGCTGGGTGACGTTTGGGTGGTTCAACGCAATCCCTACCTGCAGGATGACCTCCTGGACAACCCGGGACGGCGCAGGGCGTTGGTGGAGGCTTTGCAGCACCGTTTGGGGGAGGTCCAAAAGCGCCGAACGCCGGACGCTGATGCCGACCGGGATGCGCTGGTGGGCGAATTGCTGGCGTCTGCAAAGCTTGCAGTTGAACGGTTTTCTCGGGCGTTTGATGAAATGGCTGAGTTGCGTCAGCGTGTCAAAACCGTCCTGGGCAGGTTGACGCAGAAAGACAACATCAAGTTCGACGGACTTTCGCGTGTTTCGCACGTCACTGATGCCACCGATTGGCGTGTGGAGTACCCGTTTGTGGTTCTGACGCCAGCCACCGAGGCTGAAATGGTTCATCTGGTACGCGGGTGTATCGAGCTTGGGCTGACCGTCATTCCTCGTGGTGGCGGTACCGGCTATACAGGTGGCGCCATTCCTTTGACCTGGAAGAGTGTGGTCATCAATACCGAGAAGCTTGAGGGAATGACTGAGGTCGAGCTCAAGGAGATCGGGGGGCACGAAACGCCCGTGGCAACGATCTGGACCGAAGCTGGCGTGGTAACCCAGCGCGTCGCCGATGCCGCCGAACGCGCTGGTTACGTTTTTGCAGTTGACCCTACGAGTGCCGAAGCATCTTGTGTGGGCGGGAACGTCGCCATGAATGCCGGTGGCAAGAAGGCGGTGCTGTGGGGCACGGCATTGGACAACCTGGTCAGTTGGCGAATGGTCACCCCGGACGCCAAATGGCTTGAGGTGACGCGGCTCGATCACAACCTCGGCAAAATCCATGACGCTGAGTTGGCCACGTTCGAGTTGCAGTTCTATGACGCCGATGGCAAAACCATGCTCCGTACCGAGCGACTGGAGATTCCGGGAGCCAAGTTCCGCAAGGAAGGGTTGGGCAAGGATGTCACGGACAAATTCCTCAGTGGGTTGCCAGGTATCCAGAAAGAGGGATGCGATGGCTTGATTACCAGTGCGCGCTGGGTGGTTCACCGCATGCCGGCGCACACCCGCACTGTGTGCCTTGAGTTCTTTGGAAACCCCAAGGACGGAGTTCCGTCGATCGTGGACATCAAGGATTTCATGTTCGCCGAGCAAAAGCGGAGCGGCACGGTTCTGGCTGGTTTGGAACACCTTGATGACCGCTATTTGAAAGCGGTGGGCTACACCACCAAGAGCAAGCGCGGGACTCTGCCCAAGATGGTGCTGATCGGCGACATCGTCGGAGACGACGCCGATGCCGTGGCTCGGGCAACAAGCGAAGTGGTGCGCCTGGCGAACGGGCGCTCAGGAGAGGGCTTTGTGGCGGTCAGCCCTGAAGCCCGGAAGAAATTCTGGCTGGACCGCAAGAGGACGGCCGCCATCAGTCGTCACACCAACGCCTTCAAGATCAATGAGGATGTGGTCATTCCGCTGCCTCGCATGGGCGAGTACACGTTAGGGATCGAACGAATCAACATCGAGTTGTCGCTTCGCAACAAGTTGAGACTTTGCGATGAGCTGGAGGCGTTTTTCCAGAACGGGAAACTGCCGCTGGCCAAGACAGATGATGCCAGTGAAATTCCGAGCGCCGAGCTGCTTGAAGATCGTGTCCAGCAAGCGCTGGCCTTGGTGGCAGATGTCCGCTCACTCTGGAACGACTGGCTGCAAAACGTCAATCAGCATTTTGAGGCGCTTCAGGATCACCGGCTTCGCGCGAGCTGGAAGACGCAGCTGCGGGCACCATTGCAGCATGTCTTCAGCGGAGCAGCGTTCGCAGCGATTTTGCAGGAGTGCAATGCCATTCACCAGCGGGTTTTGAAGGGACGAGTCTGGGTTGCGTTGCACATGCACGCTGGCGACGGCAACGTTCACACGAATATTCCCGTCAACAGTGACGACTACGAGATGCTGCAAACGGCCCACGAGGCGGTGGCTCGCATCATGGATTTGGCGCGAAGCCTTGGCGGGGTGATATCAGGTGAACACGGCATTGGCATCACCAAGCTTGAATTCCTCAGCGATGAAGAGTTGGCGCCGTTCGCCTCATACAAGGCCAAAGTTGACCCCAACGGTCATTTCAACAAAGGGAAGCTTCTGCGGGGCGAAGCCCATGCGGCTGTGGCGAAGGGGGAAGGGACTGTTCGTCCATCCGACCTGTCCGATGCCTACACGCCGAGCTTTGGATTGATGGGCCATGAGTCGCTCATCATGCAGCAGAGCGACATTGGTGCCATTGCAGACTCGGTCAAGGACTGCCTCAGATGCGGCAAGTGCAAGCCCGTGTGCTCGACACATGTTCCCGGTGCCAACCTCCTGTACAGCCCTCGCAACAAGATTCTCGCGACGTCTCTGCTGGTGGAAGCCTTTCTGTACGAGGAACAGACCCGCAGAGGCATCAGCATCAAGCACTGGGAGGAGTTTGAAGATGTGGCCGACCACTGTACGGTATGCCACAAGTGTCTCTCGCCGTGTCCTGTGAACATCGACTTTGGCGATGTCTCGATGAATATGCGCAATCTGCTGCGCAAGATGGGGCAGAAGAGCTTCCGTCCCGGCAATGCGGCAGCGATGATGTTCCTCAACACGAACAGCCCGCAGACGATCAAGGTCATGCGGACAGCCATGGTTGACATCGGCTTCAAGGCTCAACGGTTTGCCAACGAGACCTTGAAACTGGCCGCGCGAAAGCAAACGAGTGCTCCGCCGGCGACGTTGGGTTCTGCTCCCATTCGTGAGCAGGTGATCCACTTTGTGAACAAGAAGATGCCAGGTGGTCTTCCCAAGAAAACGGCCAGGGCGCTTTTGGACATTGAAGACAAGGACTATGTGCCGATCATTCGTGACCCGTCGCAGACCACGACCGAGTCTGAGGCAGTGTTCTATTTTCCTGGCTGTGGCTCCGAGCGCCTTTTCAGCCAGGTGGGATTGGCGACACAAGCGATGCTTTGGCATGCGGGTGTCCAGACTGTCCTGCCGCCGGGCTACCTTTGCTGCGGCTATCCTCAGCGCGGCAGCGGCCAGTTTGAGAAGGCAGACCAGATCATCACGGATAACCGTGTCCTCTTCCACCGTGTGGCCAACACTTTGAACTACCTGGACATCAAGACGGTGGTGGTCAGTTGCGGCACCTGCTACGACCAGTTGCAGGGCTATGAGTTTGAGAAAATTTTTCCAGGATGTCGCATCGTCGATATCCACGAATATCTGCTTGAAAAAGGCATCACTTTGGCAAATGAGCAAGGGGGATACCTTTTTCACGATCCGTGCCATTCCCCGATGAAGCTGCGTGAACCCATGGAGACAGTGAAGTCCCTGATGGGGCCCAACGTCATCAAGAGCGATCGTTGCTGTGGTGAGTCAGGGACGCTTGGGGTAACCCGCCCTGACATTTCGACCCAGGTGAGATTCCGCAAGGAAGCGGAGATTCGCAAGGGTGAGCAGCAATTGCGCGAATCGGGTGTGGTGCCAGAGAAAGGCGATCTCAAAGTCCTCACCTCGTGCCCCAGTTGTCTGCAAGGTTTGTCGCGTTACCGGGATGACCTTGGCAATGGTTTGCTGGAAGCGGATTACATCGTGGTCGAGATGGCGCGAAAGATTCTGGGGTCTGACTGGCTGGAAGCCTATGTATCGCGGGCGAATGCCGGCGGCATTGAGCGCGTTCTGGTGTAACAGGCGCCTTTCGGAGACAAACTCAGCATGAATGCATCAACTCAGTCCGTTGCCAAGGTGCCTACCGACATCACCGTGCACAATCAATCGAAAGTATTGGAAATTGCGTTTTCCGATGGTGCCAGCTTTCGCATACCGTTTGAGCTGATGCGGGTGTACTCGCCTTCGGCCGAGGTCAAGGGCCACGGGCCCGGGCAAGAGGTCTTGCAGACTGGCAAGCGCGAGGTTGATATCGTTGGTTTGGAGGCTGTCGGCAACTACGCAGTGCAGCCAACATTCTCAGATGGCCATGACTCTGGCATCTTCGCCTGGGACTATCTCTACGTGTTGGGCGCAAAGCAGGATGAGCTTTGGCAGGACTATGAGAAACGCCTCAAAGAAGCCGGCGTCCGGCGAGACGATCCCATGCCAGAGCCCACTGGAAAATCTTGCGGTAGTCATTGAATATTTGATCGGACTGCACCATGGCAGACACCCATTTCGGTTTTGAAACCGTTGACGAAAAAGAAAAAGCGCGCCGAGTACGCGGCGTTTTCGATTCCGTTGCCTCCAAATACGATGTGATGAACGACCTCATGTCAGCGGGATTGCACCGGTTTTGGAAGCGCTACACAGTGGAGGTTGCCAACCCCCAGCCAGGTGACCACGTTCTGGACATCGCGGGCGGTACAGGCGATCTTTCTCTGGCCTTTTCTCGCAAAGTGGGGCCGACTGGTCAGGTTGTGCATACAGATATCAACGAGGCGATGCTTCGCCAGGGCCGGGACCGCATGCTCAACGAGGGGGCGGTGCTCCCCAGCCTGGTGTGTGACGCGGAAAAGCTGCCTTTCAAAGATGCTTCGTTCAACATCGTGACTGTTGCTTTCGGTTTGCGCAACATGACGCACAAGGATGGCGCGCTGGGGGAGATGCTGCGCGTGCTCAAGCCTGGTGGCAAGCTGTTGGTGTTGGAGTTTTCAAAAGTGGCTAAGCCGCTGGAGAAAGCCTATGACTGGTACTCGTTCAATGTACTGCCCAAGCTGGGCAAGTGGGTTGCTCAGGATGAAGACAGCTATCGGTACCTGGCCGAGTCGATTCGCATGCACCCTGATCAGGAAACCCTGCGCCACATGATGAAATCAGTAGGTTTTGGTCATGTCGACGTTCACAACCTCAGTGCCGGCGTCGTGGCGCTTCATATGGGAATCAAATGCTGACCCGTTCTACGAACTCGGGCCGCCGCGCGGTGATCCAACAGATTTTGGCCCTGGCTGGTATGGCAGCAGCCGTCAATGTGTGGTCGCAGGACGGAAGCCAGCCTTCCGCTATGTCGCCTGCCCTGGTCTGGTCGTTGGCCTTGTTGGCTTTGGCGGTACTGGCAGTCATTGTTTTCGTATTGCGCTCGACGAGCACAAAAAGGGTACCTGAGGGGGGCGGGCACTCTCAATTCGACCCGCTGACGCCGAAATCCTACAGTCCCAAGAACGTAGGAAACGATGCTTCTGCGAGGCCCTGGGAGCAAATGCCGGCGTCATCGGCCGGTGAGCAGTCATCGGGCTTGGCCAGTGCTGTGGCTCAAGCCAATCGATTTGGCTCCGCAAGCCAGTCGCTTCCCGAAGGGTTTGACCGCCATGCGTTCCTGATTGCCTGCCAGGATAGCTTTCGGTACTTGCAGTCTGCCTGGGATGATGGACAGGTTGAAGAAGTGAAGTCGCGCCTTTCCGAGTCGATGCTGGAGCAGTTGGAACAGCAACTGGCCCATCGAGCGCAGGAGGGTGAAAAGTCCAGCAAGACGGAAGTCTTCAATTTGCAAGCGCAACTGATTCAGGTCAGGGATCGGGGGGAGTTCTGGTGCGCTACGGTTGAGTTCTCAGGGATGAGTCGCGATGAAGCAGCAGCAGGTCCTGGCCCGTTCAGGGAGTTGTGGGAGTTGCATCAGAAGAAAACGGAAGCCGCCCCTTGGCTGGTGGCAGACGTTCAGGCCATCCGCTGAAGGAAGGAGTCTACGATGGGGACCTCAAACAATGGGCCAGCCGCTGGCGCGGCAGGTGGAGTGAATGGGTTGCTTGATGGCTTGAAGTCTGCGCTTCGACCGCCGCAGTGGATGGTTGCCGAACTTCAGAATCGGGTTGTCTTGTTTCTCAACCATGTGTTGATGCAAGAATCGCAGGCCATGGACCGTTTGCGCAGGCAATCTGGAAAGCGAGTGAAGGCGTCATG
Source organism: Hydrogenophaga sp. (assembly GCA_050293865.1). GTDB lineage: Bacteria > Pseudomonadota > Gammaproteobacteria > Burkholderiales > Burkholderiaceae_C > Hydrogenophaga. The sequence goes on from JBNKNN010000070.1 coordinate 12,650, forward strand.
GGGTGACGTTTTCCTCACGCTGTCGCCCACGGCCGCCGGCCTTCTGGAGTTAGTGCCCGACGGGGAAAAGAACGATCTTTCCGTGGTGCTGACCCAGTCGAACCCTCTTTCCATTGCCAAGTCGCTGGCGGAGGGCGAGAAGCCTGCGGTGGACATTCAGGGTGACGTGCAGTTGGCAGCAGAGATCGCCTGGCTGGTAGACAACGTTCGATGGGACGTTGAAGAGGACCTTTCGAGAATTGTTGGCGATGGTCCTGCCCATGTGGTGGCGGGTGCGGGCCGTCAGATGGTGCAGGGGATCCGTTCGTTCCTTGCCAAGGCACCAGCGGCCTCAGGCCCGCGGGACTCGGGTGGCAGCGGACGTCAGGCATGAGCCGGATATTTCGCAGTGCTTTCATCGCCTGGGTAGCGCTGCGGCATGGCCTGGATGAACTGGTTCTCTCCAGCTTCAAGCATCCATGGTTGAGATTGCTTACACGGGTGGTCTCGATCGGCCGCAATTTAGACAAGCCTCGCGGCCAGCGGCTCAGAGAAGCCCTTGAACGCCTCGGTCCCATCTTCGTCAAGTTCGGCCAGGTTCTCTCTACTCGTAGAGACCTGCTTCCGCCTGACATTGCCGATGAACTGGCATTGCTCCAAGATCGGGTCCCGCCATTTGCCAGTGAAACAGCGGTTGCCACGATAGAGAAAGCGCTGGGAAGACCGTTGGCCGAGGTGTTCTCGTCTTTCGACCGCACGCCGATAGCAAGTGCGTCGATCGCTCAGGTTCACTTCGCAGTCCTCAAGGAAGGACCCAACGCGGGAAAGTCGGTCGCGGTGAAGGTCTTGAGGCCCAATATGCGCCCCGTCATCGACAAGGACGTGGACCTCATGCGCACCGCTGCCCGCTGGGTAGAGAAGTTTTCTGCGGATGGAAAGAGGCTCAAACCACAAGAGGTCGTTGACGAGTTCGATAAGTACTTGCACGACGAGCTGGACCTGTTGCGCGAGGCCTCCAATGCCGCGCAGCTGCGCCGAAACATGGCTGGTCTTGATCTGGTTCTGATCCCGGAAATGTATTGGGACTATTGCCGGGACGACGTACTGGTGATGGAGCGCATGACCGGGGTACCCATCAACCAGGTGCATGTTCTGCGCGACAAAGGCGTTGATATCCCCAAGCTGGCGCGAGACGGGGTGACGATCTTTTTTACCCAGGTCTTTCGCGACGGATTCTTTCACGCCGACATGCATCCGGGCAATATCCAGGTCAGTACAGATCCAGCCAGCTTCGGGCGTTACATTTCGCTTGACTTCGGCATCGTAGGGACCCTGACCGAGTTCGACAAGGAGTATCTGGCTCAGAACTTTACCGCTTTCTTCCGGCGGGACTACAAGCGTGTAGCCGAACTGCATATCGAAAGTGGGTGGGTGCCGCCAGAGACACGTGTGGATGAACTCGAGTCAGCCATCAGGGCGGTATGTGAACCTTACTTCGACAGGCCGCTCAAGGAGATTTCTTTGGGGATGGTGCTGATGCGTTTGTTTCAGACCTCCCGTCGCTTTCACGTCGAGATCCAGCCACAGCTTGTTCTCCTGCAGAAAACCCTCCTCAACATTGAGGGCCTTGGGCGGCAGTTGGACCCTGATCTTGATTTGTGGAGCACGGCCAAGCCGTTTCTTGAAAAGTGGATGATGGAGCAGGTGGGGCCCCAGAAGCTGCTACAGCAGCTCAAGGCCGAAGCGCCTCAATATGCGAAGTTGCTCCCGATGCTGCCTCGCCTGGTGCACGACTATCTCCGGGACCGCCCAGACGATGTCAGGGCCGAGTTGCGGGCCTTGGTCAAGGAGCAGCGACGAACCAACAAGTTGCTTTACGGGATCATCTTCTCGGGTATCGGGTTCGCACTGGGCTTGGTAGTCAGCCAAATCTTGATCCGTATCCGCCTATGGTGAGTGCCCGCAGACGGTACCTCACACGAATTTCTGCCCCCAACCTATAATTTAGGGTTTTCCTCACCGCCTCCTCAAAGGGCAATGTGCAGTCCGGTCTTCACCTGCTGGCCAGCGTGCCCGGCGTGGGGGCAGTTGCTTCCTAGCCTTCTGATTTCATCATGCCAATCTACGCCTACAAGTGCGAATCCTGTGGCCTTGCCAAGGATGTGTTGCAAAAGATCTCTGATGCGCCGTTGACCAAGTGTCCGGCCTGCGGTGCCGAGGCATTTCGCAAACAGTTGACGGCTGCGGGCTTTCAGTTGAAAGGCTCCGGGTGGTATGTCACGGATTTCCGCGGCGGAGCGTCATCGGGAGCTCCGTCCGCAGGTGCAGCTCCTGCTACGGCCGCCAGTGATTCAGCCTCGTCCGGCACGGCCAACGCCGCTGCGGAATCGAGCAAGAGCGACGCCAGTACTGGCAGCGGTTCAGCCGGATCCTCTTCCGCAGGTGGATGTGGATCTACCTGCGGTTGCCATTGAGGAAGCGGCGACGCGAGTTTTGCCCCTGGTCTTTTCTGTTCCGCTGCCAAGGTGCTTGCGGACGCAGCAAACGGCCGAACACCAGCCTGAACGGGCCAATCTAGAGAATACTTATGTCAATGCGAACCGAATACTGCGGTCTGGTCACTGAAACCTTGTTGGGGCAAACCGTTTCCCTATGCGGTTGGGTCAATCGTCGCCGTGACCACGGTGGTGTGATCTTCATCGACCTGCGTGATCGCGAGGGTTACGTTCAGATCGTTTGTGACCCGGACCGGCCAGACATGTTCAAGGTGGCCGAAGACATTCGCAACGAATTCTGCATTCAGGTCCAGGGCGTCGTGCGTGAGCGGCCAGCCGGCACGACCAATGAAACGCTCAAGAGCGGCAAGATCGAGGTTCTTTGCCACGAATTGAGGGTGCTCAATCCATCGGTGACGCCTGCTTTCCAGCTCGACGACGACAACCTTTCGGAGACCACTCGCCTGACGCATCGCGTGCTGGATCTGCGCCGACCCCACATGCAGCGCAACCTCATGCTGCGCTATCGAGTGTCCATGGAAGTGCGTAAGTTCCTCGATGCCAACGGCTTCGTCGATATCGAAACCCCCATGCTCACCAAGAGCACACCTGAGGGTGCGCGTGACTACCTCGTTCCCAGTCGCGTCCATGACGGTCATTTCTTTGCCTTGCCTCAGTCCCCTCAGTTGTTCAAACAGCTGCTGATGGTCGCGGGCTTTGACCGCTACTACCAGATCACCAAGTGTTTCCGGGACGAAGACCTGCGTGCTGACCGGCAGCCGGAGTTTACTCAGATCGATATTGAAACGTCTTTCCTCGGTGAGCAGGAAATTCGCGACATGTTCCAGGGCATGATCACGACGGTGTTCAAAAACGTGCTGGATGTGGACCTAGGTGAGTTCCCGGTCATGCCATTTGCAGAGGCAATGCAGCGGTTCGGTTCGGACAAACCGGATCTTCGTGTCAAGCTCGAATTGACCGAGTTGACCGACGTCATGGCCGATGTGGATTTCAAGGTCTTCAGTGGTCCCGCTCAAATGGCCAACGGCCGCGTGGCGGCTCTTTGCGTGCGCGGTGGCGCGGAAATGAGCCGTGGCGAAATCGACGGATATACCGAGTTCGTGAAGATCTATGGCGCCAAGGGCCTCGCCTGGATTAAGGTAAACGAGGCGGGCAAGGGGCGCGACGGCCTGCAAAGCCCTATCGTCAAGAACCTGCACGACAAGGCCCTCGAGGAAATCCTCGCCCGCACGAAAGCACAAGACGGTGACATCATCTTCTTCGGCGCAGACAAGGCCAAAGTGGTCAACGATGCCATCGGTGCGTTGCGTCTGAAGATTGGCCACAGCGAATTGGGTAAGAAGAACGGGTTGTTTGAAGACCGTTGGGCGCCTATGTGGGTTGTCGACTTTCCCATGTTCGAATACGACGAAGAAGAAAACCGTTGGTCGGCCATGCACCATCCCTTCACCTCTCCGAAAGATGGACACGAAGACCTGCTCAGCTCTGCTCCTGAGAAATGCCAGGCCAAAGGCTACGACATGGTCCTCAATGGTTGGGAGATTGGTGGCGGGTCGGTCCGTATCCACCGGGCTGAGATCCAGCAGAAGGTTTTCAATGCCCTCAACATTTCTGACGAAGAGGCGCAAGTCAAATTCGGATTCTTGCTCGATGCCCTTCAATACGGAGCTCCTCCTCACGGCGGACTTGCATTTGGCCTGGATCGCATCGTTACCCTGATGACCGGGGCCGAATCCATTCGCGACGTGATTGCTTTTCCCAAAACGCAGCGAGCCCAGTGTCTTCTCACGCAGGCGCCCAGTCTTGTGGAGGAGAAGCAGTTGCGCGAGTTGCACATCCGTTTGCGCAATCCGGATGTGGTCAAGCTCTCCTGATCCTGGGACAAGTATGGATAGTTACTCAGGGGTGCCGTTCGGTGCCCCTTTTTCATGCGCGCTTGTCACGAGGCGAGGTAGGTAACGCTTGTGGAGCCGACCTTCAAGCTGCCGGAATCCGTGTTGGTGGTCATCTACGCCGCCTCAGGCGAAGTGCTGTTGATCGAGCGCGCTGAAAGCCCCGGTTTCTGGCAGTCGGTGACGGGATCAAAAGACACCGTTGACGAATCCTTTGGAGATGCCGCCATGCGAGAGGTTTGGGAAGAAACCGGTATTGATGTGGGGCGGCGGGACGTCTGTCTCACCGATTGGTCCATAGAGAACGTGTACGAGATCTACCCCGCTTGGCGGCGACGCTATCACCCTGATGTCACGCACAACCTCGAGCGAGTCTTCGGTCTCAGGGTCACAAAGCCCGAGGTGTGCCGCCTGAACCCGCGTGAACATGTCCGTCAGACATGGCTGCCCCGTTTGGAAGCAGCCGATCGCTGTTACTCGCCGTCCAACGCTGAGGCCATTCTTCTCATACCCAGTTTTGACGGAAAATTTAATTCATAGTACCTACTTGGCAGGTACTACAAAATCTCATGCTAGCCCGCAAAATGCGGCGATCTTCCAAATCTGCCGTGACATTGTGGACGCTTTACATCAAGCAGACTGTGACGCCTAGTGCGTTTTGTTACATAAGCAGGTAACATATAGGCTGCCTCTGAGTCGTCAGAATTGCTACAAAGTTTTCACTTCTGGTAGGCTCAAAGAATTACCACTTTTGTACCTGCGCTGCCCTTCCAAGGGCCTTTGCGCCAAGTCCTCAGCCGACAGCATGAACAAGACTTACAAATCCGTTTGGAACGAATCTCTGGGAACCTATGTCGCCGCAGCTGAAACGGCGCACTCCGGAGGCCGAAAAGTGTCGAGTGCACGAAAAGCCAAACGGTCACCCCAAAGGAGTGCGGGGGGAAGTCAACTGGTACTCGAGCCGCGAATTGTGTTCGACGCAGCGTTGCCGGCCACGATGGCTGAAATCCAATCTGACAGTGACACCCAGTCTGACTTTCAGGACGACTATGTCACCGAGGACGTGGACGCACCAACTGTAGATGTGGTCGTGGTACCTGCGGTGGCGGAGGAGGATGCTCCCTTAGCCGATGCCCAAGACGAAGCAGATACGCCCGCTCAGGCAACCGATGTCATGCCTTCGCAAAGCACTGACGAGCTTGCAGGAGGCTCTCCAGATGATGCGACGGCGTCCGAGTCCGAGACCCTCAATGTCGAGGATTCGATCGCTGACGAAGGAAGTGACCTGCCTGATTCGCCGCTCGACGGAGAGCCAGATGTCCAGGCCGATGAAGCTGATGCGCTTGACGCAGATCTTGTCGCGGGTGATGAGCCCGTTCGCAACGAGATCTTGTTCGTCGACGCCACAGTAGAGGACATTTCACCTTACGTTGACGAAGCGTTCGATGGGGAAATCGTGTACTTGGATGCGGAGCGGGACGGCGTCGAGCAAATTGCGGAAACCCTGAGCGGTCAGACCAATGTGACGGCGGTTCACGTGATCAGTCACGGAGGAGTCGGAGAGCTGACGCTCGGCACCGGCACGCTGACGACAGATTCGATGCAGGGCGAATATGCAGATGAGATGGCCACCATTGCCGCATCGTTGAGCGAGGACGCCGATATCCTCCTTTACGGCTGTGACATTGGTCAGGGCAATGAGGGCGCTGAATTCGTCAACAACCTGGCGTTGGCGACAGGTGCGGACATTGCAGCATCGTCAGACGATACGGGTTCAGAAGATCGTGGCGGAGACTGGGTGCTGGAAACGCAGCACGGCACGATTGATGCCGAGACTCTTGCCGTGACCGCATGGACGGGTGTTCTGGCGCAGAGTAGCACGGGAACCTGGGCGATCACCGGGACAACCAACCCAACCGCAACCAATACCACGGCGGGAATCACCACGACTGTGTCGTTTGGTGGCGCGGTGGGGGATGCTTCCGTGACCGGAGCAAGCAACGCGTCGTTGAACAACATTCCGGTCTTTACGTCTGACGTGGCCGTTGGAGGCACCTCTTCACTTGCTTTCCGCTTTGGGTGGGACAATACCGAACCACAGGGCGGAACCCAAGCCACAGATGACTCAGGCACGATTGTGATGACAATCACATTTTCGGAGCCGGTGACAGATCCGATCATCCACCTGGACAGAATCGGCGGCTCTGACAGTGGCCTGCAGAACGCGATGACCTTCACCCTGCTCGATGCAGGGTACACACTCACCGAACTCTCAGGTACGGACCACTTTGACGTGCAGGGCAACGTCATCAGCAACACGCAGGTGGGCGTACCGGTAACTACAAGTCCACTCTTCAACGCTGAATCCAGTACGAACATCAATCAGGGCACGGCTGCGGGTTCGGTGCAAGTCAACGGTACGGGTATCACGACCATTACCTTCTTGATGCAGGCTGACGCCGATTCGCTGGAGGGTACCGGTGGTGACGCGGTCGAATTGAAGATCACTTTCGACCCTCCTCCATCTGCTCAGGATGACGCGTTCACGACGAATGAAGATGTTGCTGTTTCTGGCAACCTTTTGACCAACAACGGCTCCGGTGTCGATAGTGACCCCGATGGCGATGCACTCACGGTGACCGCTGTTGACGGCGGCGCTGTCACTGCAGGCACCCCTATTTCGCTCGCCAACGGTACGTTGACGATTACCAATCCTGCGACCGGGGCCTTTACGTTCGATCCGAATCCGGATTTTGTGGGTGTGCAGACGTTCGACTACACCATCGAAGATCCAAACGGCTCACCCTCAACGGCTACCGTCACGATCACTGTCAATCCGGTTCCTGATGCTCCGATCGATGGCGACGAACTGAACTCCACTCCCGAGGATACTGCGCTGGTGGTCTCGGATGGCGCAGCCGGTGACTTGCTGAACAACGCCTCCGATGCTGACGGTGACCCACTCTCGATCACCAGTTATGTGATCGACGGAGTGGCTGGAACCCAGGCAACTGGTGGAGATGTGAGCATCCCCGGCGTCGGCACGATCAACATTGCATCGAACGGAAGCTACAGCTTCGACCCGGTTGCAGACTATCACGGGCCTGTACCTCAGATCACCTATACCGTCAGTGACGGCACCGGTTTGTCTGACACGTCGACCCTGAACATCACGGTTACGCCTGTCAACGATGCGCCAGAGGTTGTGCCTGGCAATGAAATTCCGGATCAGGTTGATGTCGATGGCAGCACGATTGCGCCCATTGACGTGACAAGTGCCTTTTCAGACGTAGACGTCGCGACGGGGGATTCTCTGACATACGGTGCCAGCGGATTGCCCGCTGGTTTGTCCATCAATCCCTCTACAGGCGTCATCTCGGGCACGATTGACAATTCGGCGAGCCAGGCAGGGGCTGCGGGTGTCTACACCATTACTGTCACAGCGACGGATGTGGCCGGAGCGACGGCGACCGACACGTTCACGTACACGATCACCAACCCAGTGCCAGTGGCACAGGACAACGACTACGGTGTGAGCGAAGATGATGGCGCAGCCGTGGTGGGCAATGCGCTGACGGACGACACCGGCGACGGTGTGGACAGCGATCCGGATGGCGACCCACTGACGGTGGTGCCGCAGACGGGTGTGGCGGGCACGGGCGGCGGTGTGTTCAGCATCGACGCCGCTGGTGTGGTGACCTTCGATCCGAATGGTGAGTTCGAGAGCCTTGCTCCGGGCGAGACGGCGACGACGACACTGGACTACACCATCGATGATGGAGAAGGCGGCACGGACACAGCTACGATCACGGTGACGGTGACGGGCGTGAACGATGCACCGGAAGTGGTGCCTGGCAGCGAGATTCCTGACCAGGCGGATGTGGATGGCAACACCATCGCGCCGATCGATGCGAGCACGGCATTCACCGACCCAGATACGAGCGATGTACTGAGCTACACGGCCGCGGGCCTGCCCACGGGTCTGACGATCGATCCGGCAACGGGTGTGATCTCGGGCACGGTGGACAACTCGGCGAGCC
>JBNKNN010000071.1:0-20919 GCA_050293865.1 Hydrogenophaga sp.
GGTCAACTGCGAGAGCCACGTTCTCGCGAACACTTAGCCATGGCATGAGCGAGTAGCTCTGGAACACGATGCCACGGTCCGGGCCAGGGCCGGTGATGGCTTGGCCGTTCTTGAGCACCTCCCCCGAATCGGCTTGCGTCAGGCCGGCAAGCAAGTTGATGAGTGTCGTCTTGCCAGTACCGGAGAAGCCGACAATGGCAACGAATTCGCCAGGCTCCACGCGCAGGCTGAGGTCTTTGAGCACCTCGGTGCGGTTGGCGCCGTTGCCGTAGCCCTTGCACACGTTGCGCAGTTCCAGCGCAGCGGTGCCAGGGACCGCCTTCAGGTCAGGCGTGTCGTTGGCGGTAACGGTGTCGAGAATGGCTTGGGGCATGGCAATAGCGTTCATGTCGGCTCCAGTAGCGAAGCGGGAATCAGCGGTGAGAGACGAGGTTCTGCAGGGTCTGCATCAGGCGGTCCAGGGCAAAGCCGATGGCGCCGATGGTGAACACGGCGACCATGATTCGGCTGAGCGAATCAGAGCTGCCGTTCTGGAACTCGTCCCAGACAAACTTGCCCAGACCAGGGTTCTGCGCCAGCATTTCGGCCGCGATCAGCACCATCCAGCCCACACCGAGCGACAGGCGCATGCCGGTGAAAATGAAGGGCAGGGCGGACGGAAGGATGACCTTGCGGATGCGGGTGGTCAGCGGCAGCTGCAATACCTTGCCGACGTTGACCAGGTCTTTGTCCACCGAAGACACGCCAATGGCGGTGTTGATCAGCGTGGTCCACAAGGAGCACAGCGTCACGGTGATGGCCGAGATCAGGAACGATTTCTCGAACATAGGCTCCGCATCGCCCGCCGTGACGTAGACCGCCGAAACGATCAGGGTCACGATGGGCAGCCATGCCAGAGGCGAAACCGGCCGGAACAGTTGGACCAGTGGGTTGATCGCGGCTTGTACCACCTTGGATGTGCCCGCCAGAATACCCAGCGGCACGGCCACCAGCGTGGCGAGCAGGAAGCCCACGAACACGGTCTTCAGGCTGGTGAGAATCTGGTCAAAGTAAGTGGCTTTGCCGGTCCAGTCAAAAATCCGTGGCTCGTAGCTTGGGTCGTCAGCCAAACGCTCGGCGTTTCGCTTTTCCTGGCGTTCGTAGAAGGCGGCTTCCCGCTCACGCTCGGAGAAGTGCTCCTTGACCAGCACGACGGCTTGCTCCGCGACCTTGACCGGGCCGGGCACAGCCCCCAGGCTGGTTTGGATGCGGGCGGCGGCGAACGACCACAGGCCCATGAACAGAACAAGAGCGAGCAAGGGTACGCCCAGGCTCATCACCAGTGCGCGTGCGAGTGCCTTGGGGTCGCGCAAGGCGGCAGCGCCGCCGAAGAGTTTGGCTGCGAATTCCATGATTTACACCTTGTCGTTGGCCTTCAGGCCGATCTTGAACTTGGAGAGGTATTCGTTCGGCTTCTTGCCGTCGTAAGCCACACCATCGATGAAGCCGTTGTCCACTGGTTTGAAGCCGTCGGTCTTGGGCAGGTCGCTGGCCTTGATCTTTCCTTCGGCCACCAGAGCATTGGCTGCTTCCATGTACACGTCTGGGCGGTACACCTTCTTGGCGACGTCGTGGTACCAGCTGTCTGGCTTGGACTCGGTGATCTGGCCCCAGCGGCGCATCTGGGTCAGGTACCAGACAGCGTCGCTGTAGAACGGGTAGGTGGCGAACTTGCGGAAAAAGATGTTGAAGTCCGGCGCGGGACGCTTGTCACCCTTTTCGTATTCGAAGGTACCGGTCATGCTGTTGGCGATCACCTTGGCGTCAGCACCCACGTATTGGGACTTGGACAGGATCTTCACAGCCTCTTCGCGGTTGGCAGGCGACGCGTCCAGCCATTGACCAGCGCGGATGAGGGCCTTGACCACAGCAACGTGGGAGTTGGGGTACTTCTTGGCCCAGTCTGCCGTGACACCGAACACCTTCTCGGGGTTGTTCTTCCAGATTTCATGGTCGGTGATGACGGGAACACCAATACCTTTGAACACGGCTTGCTGGTTCCATGGCTCGCCCACGCAGTAGCCGTTGATGGTGCCGGCTTCCATGGTGGCAGGCATCTGAGGTGGAGGCGTGACCGACAGCAGCACATCGGCTTTGGATGTGCCAGAAATGTCGGAGGCAGTGTAGTAGCCGGGGTTCAGACCACCGGCGGCGAGCCAATAGCGCAGCTCGTAGTTGTGGGTGGAGACAGGGAAGACCATGCCCATCTTGAACTGCTTGCCTTCCTTCTTCCAGGCATCGACCACCTTCTTGAGTGCGTCGGCCTTGACCGGGTGCTCGACCTTGCCGCCCTTCATGGGCAGGTGTTTCTTCATCTCAGCCCACACTTCGTTGGAAACAGTGATGCCGTTGCCGTTGAGGTCCATGCTGAAGGCCGTGACGATGTCGGCCTTGGTGCCGAAACCGATGGTGGCGCCCAGTGGCTGGCCGGCGAGCATGTGCGCGCCGTCCAGCTGGCCGTCAATCACGCGGTCGAGCAGTACTTTCCAGTTGGCCTGGGCTTCCAGCGTGACGAACAGGCCTTCTTCTTCAAAGAATCCCTTTTCGGCAGCAATGACCAGCGGAGCGCAGTCGGTGAGCTTGATGAAGCCGAATTTCAGCTGTTCTTTCTCTGGGTACTTGCCTTTGGCGAGTGCCAGGGGGCTGATGCCACTTGCACCGGCCAGTGCAAGGGCGCTGGCGGTGAACTGGCGGCGGCTGAAGCGGCGGGAAGCGTCTGACATGTGGAACTCCTTGGTGCGAAAGACAGAGGAACTGAGGAATCGAAAGAACCTGAGACCGGAAAATGGTTGCGCCATGTCGACGGCCCCCAAAACAAAAACGGCGTCCACTCCACTTCTGCTGGGCAGAAGGCAAGTGGACGCCGTTGTCCTGGTGGTCCTGATCGACCTGCTGCAAGGTCACCGACGTTGGTGACTTTGCTTGAGATGACATGAGCACAGACCGTGCCAGGCGGGTAAACCCTGGGGAGATAGCTCCTCTAGTGCATTGATTTCAAAAAAGAAAATGCCTGATCACGTGTGCGGAACACCGGGCTCTGCCGCACTCAACATGGTGCGCGCCGCAATGGCAGCTACGCTTTTTGGTGCCTCATTCCCTGCATCGGTTGCGGTGGCATTGCACCGCAAAGGTGCCGTCGCGAGTCTCAGGGAGCCGATTGCACCGCTGGCAGCACGTCTGCCATGGCCAGGACGGCGTTGGCCACGTCAATCAAGCGCCGGTTCTGGTTCATGGCCATTTGCCGCATGGTCTTGTGGGCCTCATCTTCGGTCAGCCGGCGGTGGGCCATGAGCAAGCCCTTGGCCCGTTCAATGACCTTGCGTTCGTTCAGGCTGGCCCGTGCGGCCTCCAGCTCCTCCGTCATTGTCTGAAGTTGCCGCGCCTGATCTCGCACCATGTCGAGAATGCTCTTCTCCAGTTCAGTGCCATGACCGCTGCCATTGGCGCCTCTGTTGCTCTCGGGATCGCCGGAAATTCTGGAAGTGGACAAAACGGTACTGGCCAAGGTGGCCTGGGAAAAAAAGTGGCGCGCCGCCCGTTCTTGAGCGGCGGGGGAAGCAAGCGGCGCCTTGGAGACCAGTTCGAAACGAGTCAATTCATCCAAGCTGATCTTGATCCGTTTCTCGCAAAGGTTCTTGAGCTCCAGCGCGAGCGCGTCTTCGACCAGCTTCATTGCCTCGATGCGCTCAGTACATGTGTCGAACCACCGTTGGCTGCAGTCGGTGCTGAGGGGGCCGCCATCCAAGCATTCCAGCAGTGCCTTGCGCAAGCGTTGCAGTTCCTGGGGCATGACCGCCAATGGAGCCGATCGGGCCCATGCATTCAGCACTGGCTCGTCGGCAAACGACAGAAAGACAGCGAAGTTTCGTTCCTGCGATTCGATCAGGTGGATCAGGTGCTCTTGCTGGCTTCGGTCTGCTCTTCCTGAGGCAAACAGGGCAGATCCCGCGGCGCGCTCCTGTCCGGCCAGCTCTTTGCCCTGCATCAGGTTGAACATGGCCACCAGGCAATTCGAAATATCCGGATCGGTCGATGCGTCCGCCGCTTCAAAGACCATGGCCAGCAACGCGTCAATCAGGCGAATGAAACCGGTCGTGGCAGTGCCAGGCGTGAGCGATCTGGTGCAAACGTCTTGTCGCAGAAAAGGCAGTGCGTCCAGACCTTGCAGTGCCAGAGCAATGCGGTTGAGTACCCGGGGGCGGTGAAGGACGGGCTCATCTGCTTCAACCATCTCTGCCAGACACAGGCGAAGCCTTGCCTCTCCTCGAGCGCTGTCTTCAGTCTGCTTGTTGAGGTCAGACAACCATTGGTCATAGCCCGATGCCAAGAAAAGGTTGGACAGGCCCCGTTCTCGCTGAAGCGAATGAACCAGTTGAGCGCTAGCGCTTACCAGCGCGCTGGTTTGAGCCAATTGCTTCAAGTGGGCTATTTCGCTGCGTTTGGCAGCGACAAGAAAGTGCAGGCCAGAGGGCATGAGCGTCAAGATGGGAGCCGTTTGCATAGATCAAAGCCCCGCTCTTTGCAGCTTCGGGCTTTCAGTGTCCGGTATTCAGCAACAAACGTGCCATAGCGGATGTCCGCACTCCGTTCGTCGGACGCGGTTGTAGGCGAGAGCCGATCACGCCACGCTTCGGACGTTCAGGCCGGTTCCATGCCGTGATTGCGTTTGATGTCCGCAGTCTCGGGAGACGTCACGTAGGCCAACCACTGGCGAGCTGCATCACCGTTACGGCACTTGGTGCCTCGTGCCGCACTGAAGATGGTAGTGATCTGCACCTTGGGCGGCAGTGGTCCAAGAACGTCAATACCTTCAACGTTCTTGAGTTCGCTGAACTGCTGGAAGCCCAGCGCTACCTTGCCTTCTGCGACCAGCGAGCCCACGGCAATGCCGGGAGGAGGCGTTACCAGCTTGGCGTTGACTAGGTCGGATATTTCCCAACGCTCGAACAGTTCCGCCAGAGCGGTTCCGCTGGGTCCAGTAGAGTAGCCGATCGACTTCGCTGTCAGGACGGCTTGCTTGAGGGCTTCCTCGTCACCAATGGACGGGTGAGGCTCCCCAGAACGCACCGCAACGGCCACACCGGAGCGAACCACAGGCACCACGCTGGAGGCAACCACTTGATCATGGTTGGCCAGCTTTTTGAGCGCTCCGCTGGCCAGCATCACCACGTCATAGGGCTCGCCCGCCGCCACACGCTTGGCCGCGTCGATGCCACCGACGGACTCCACGTCGATGACGACCCCCGGATGCATGGATTCGAAGGAAATGGCCAAGTCGTTCAGGAGCGCCTTGGTGGCCATGGAAGAAATGACAGTGACGGTATTGGTCATGGTCTCGGAGGGGGAGTGTCAGCGGTACGCAGAATCAATCGAAGGGCAGCAAGCAAAGGAATGCTGTCCACGTCAGAAATTCATTTTCTGCGCATTCTCTCTCAATCCGAAAGACCTGCTGACGTCCGGTGGCCTCCACGCCAGGGGCGGCGCTCCGCGAGCGCCACCGCGAAAGCTGCCGTGGTTCGCTGCAAGGCCAGCATTGGCGGGCGGTCAGGCCGCCGCGTGCAGGGCAGAGGTGGGCTTCACGAGGCTTGCCTGTGTCTGTGAAAGCTGTTGTCTGACAGTGACAACTTCGCCGATCATGATCAATGCAGGTGGGCGAACCTGGTGCCGCAGCGCCAGCGCCGGCAATTCCCCCAGGGTGCCCGTGATGCATCGCTCCTTGGCAGTGGTGGCGCTTTCGATGAGAGCTGCCGGCGTGGAGGCAGCCCTTCCATGCGCTTGCAACTGGCGGCAGATTTCTGGCAGGTTGTTGACGCCCATGTACAGCACCACGGTTTGCCTGGGACGGGCCAGCATGTCCCAGTCCATGTCCAGACCCTTGTTGTCCCGCAGGTGCCCAGTGGCCAAGACCAGGGCGCAGGCATGGTCGCGATGAGTCAGGGGGATGCCCACTGAGGCCGCAGCGCCTTGTGCGGCCGTCAGACCGGGGATGACCTTGAAGGGTATGCCTGCCTGGGCTAGTGCCTGTGCCTCTTCGCCGCCCCGGCCAAAGATGTAGCCGTCGCCCCCTTTGAGCCGAAGGACCGATTTGCCAGCGCGCGCCAGACAGATCATCAAATCAATGATCTCACCCTGAGGCAGGGTGTGGCGGGAGGATTCCTTTCCGACATAGATGCGCTCGGCCTGATGTGGCAGATAGGCCAAAACTTCCGGCGCGACCAGGTGGTCGTACAGCACCACGCGCGCAGCTTCCAGTGCCTTGACAGCCTTGACAGTGACCAGCTCAGGGTCGCCTGGTCCGGCGCCAACGAGTGTGACAGTCCCTGGGATGGCTTGTTCAGGGGAATCCGATCGGTGATGGGCGGCCAATCGGCTCAGGCATTGAGACGTGCTCATGAAAACTTCTCCGTGGGACTGCTGGTTGTCGTTGAACCAATGCTGATGCATGTAACCGCGAGTGTCCTTGAACCAGTTCAAGGACACGGCAGGCCGATCGGTGGACGATCTGTCCCAGCTCGTCAGATGTCATGGACGGCGACTCGGCGAGCACAGGCCTGGAGGGCTCAGCCATGATGGCCTTATCCAAGAAGCTGTTCCGCGATGGAGAAAGAACCCATGAAATCCAGAATGTTCGTTCGCCTGTCCACCCTGGCTATGGCCGCCATGATTGGAGCGGGCGCATATGCGCAGACCGGCGAAAAGAAGATCACTCAGCCCGAGGCCAACTACCAGGCGGGCGGTTCGCCCTTGGCGACTGAGCAGATGTACCAGTCGACCAACCCCAAAGCACCGTCCATGACCCAGGCAGAGTTCGATGTGGCCCGCAAGATCTACTTCGAGCGTTGCGCAGGCTGCCACGGCGTGTTGCGCAAGGGTGCCACCGGCAAACCTCTCACCCCAGACATCACCCAGACCAAGGGCACGGATTACCTCAAGGTGTTCATCGCCTACGGCTCACCAGCTGGCATGCCCAACTGGCAGACCAGCGGCGAAATGAGCGAGAAGGAAGTGGACATCATGGCGCGCTACATCCAGCACGATGCGCCGACGCCGCCCGAGTACAGCCTTGAGGACATGAAGAAGACCTGGAAGGTGATTGTGCCGCCAGAGAAGCGTCCGACAAAGAAGATGAACAGCTACAACATCGAGAACATCTTCTCGACAACGCTGCGCGATACGGGTGAAGTGGCGCTTATCGACGGCGACACCAAGAAGATCATCAATATCGTGAAAACCGGCTATGCCGTTCACATCTCCCGCCTGTCGGCGTCGGGGCGCTACTTGTTCGTGATCGGGCGCGACGCCAAAGTCAACATGATTGACTTGTGGATGGAGAGCCCGGACAACGTCGCCGAGATTCGTGTGGGACTGGAAGCTCGGTCCGTGGATACATCGAAGTACAAGGGCTTTGAAGACAAGTATGCGATTGCTGGCAGCTACTGGCCACCGCAATACACCATCATGGATGGCGACACCCTTGAGCCGCTCAAGATTGTCTCGACCCGTGGCAACACAGTGGACAAGCAGGAATACCACCCTGAACCACGCGTGGCTTCCATTGTGGCCAGCCACTTCAAGCCTGAGTTTGTGGTGAACGTGAAAGAGACCGGCAAGACGCTGATGGTGGATTACTCCGACATCGATGCGCTCAAGGTCACCGAAATTGGCACTGCCCGCTTCCTGCACGATGGTGGCTGGGACTCGTCCAAGCGCTACTTCATGGTGGCGGCCAACCAAAGCAACAAGATTGCAGCGGTCGATGCCAAGGAAGGCAAGCTCAAGGCACTGATCGAGGTGGGCAAGATTCCGCACCCAGGCCGCGGAGCCAACTTCGTTCACCCTAAATTCGGTCCCGTCTGGGCGACAGGCCACCTGGGCGATGAAACCATCTCCCTGATTGGCACAGATCCTGAAAAGCACCCGCAATACGCGTTCAAAGAGGTTGCGAAGCTGCAGGGTCAAGGTGGTGGCGCACTGTTCATCAAGAGCCATCCAAAGAGCACTCACCTGTACTCGGATACACCGCTCAACCCTGATCCGAAGCTGTCTCAGTCAGTCGCGGTGTATGACATCAACAACCTTGACAAAGGGTTCACGGTGTTGCCGATTGCAGAATGGGCCGGGCTCAAGGACGACGGCGCCAAGCGCGTGGTCCAGCCTGAGTTCAACAAGGCGGGCGATGAGGTGTGGTTCTCCGTGTGGAGCGCCAAGGACAAAGAGAGCGCTGTGGTCGTCGTCGACGACAAGACGCTCAAGCTCAAAGCGGTGATCAAGGATCCGAAGCTGATCACGCCAACGGGCCACTTCAACGTCTACAACACGCAGCACGACGTCTATTGATGACGATGAGACTGGGCCACTCGACATCCGGCCCGGTCTCTTTGCAGCGATCGTCTTCATTCAGGAGAGCAAACGATGAAAAGACTTGGAATTGCAGTGGCGGCTGTGGTTGCCTTGGCGTTGACCAGTGGTGCAGCGTGGGCGGATGCAGACGCTGCGTTGACCAAGGCCGGCTGCATGGCCTGCCACGCCAAGGACAAAAAGCTGGTGGGGCCTTCCTTCAAGGACATTGCCGCCAAGTACAAGGGGCAGGACGCCACGGCCAAACTGATGGAGAAAGTTCGCAAGGGCGGATCCGGCGTCTATGGCCCTGTTCCCATGCCGCCCAATGGCGCGGACAAGATCAGTGACAGCGACCTCAAGGATGCCATTGCCTTGATTCTCAAGACTTCTTGAATCTGGAGCGCGGCGGACATGCACTCCTTTGCCCGAACATTGCTCGTCAGCCTGGCGTTTGCGCTGCCGGCCATGTTAGTGCATGCAGAGCCATTCGATCATGAACTGAACGCCAGCAGGCAAAAGCAACTGGTGCGCATGGTGCGCCAGGATTGCGGCTCCTGCCATGGCATGAAGCTCACGGGCGGGCTCGGCCCTGCATTGACGCCAGAGGCCATTGGCCACTGGCCGGAGGAGAACCTGACCGCTGTCATATACCAAGGACGGCCCGGCACGCCGATGCCAGGATGGCGCGGCATGTTGACAGAGAAAGAGGCTGCCTGGGTTGCTGCCCGCCTCCGAGCGGGATTTCCCCATGAGGAGTGAACGCCATGCATTTGATGAATCGACGTGCCTGGTTGCAGGCCTCGATGTTGGCGACGACGGGCCTGATGCTCGGCGGATGTGCCACATCGATGGGACAACTGAGCGCAAGAGGAACGGGTGACCTGGGAGTCATCATTGGGAGGGCAGACGGCACGCTGACGCTGGTTGAAACCAGCGGCCGAACGATACTCGGCAAAGTGGAGGGTCTGGGTGACCTGTCCCATGCCTCGGTTGTTTTTTCAAGAGACGGGCTCTATGCCTACGTTTTTGGCCGCGATGGCGGTCTCACCAAGGTCAACATCCTGAGCGCCCGCATCGAGAAACGTGTGATGCAGGCCGGGAACTCCATCGGCGGAGCCATCAGTGCCGACGGGGCTTTGGTGACCGCACAGAACTACAAGCCAGGCGGTGTAAAAGTGTTCGATGCGAACACGTTGGAACTGGTGGCCGATGTTCCCGCGACCTATGGTGGCGGGCAGCTTTCGCGAGTCGTGGGGCTGGTTGACCTACCGGGGCGGCGCTTCGCTTACAGCCTGTTTGATGCCGATGCCATCTGGGTAATCGACTGCTCCGATCTCAATGCAGTGCGAACGGAGAAGTTCGAGCGCATCGGACATCAACCCTACGATGCGCTGGTGACGCCCAATGGCCGGCATTACATTGCTGGTCTCTTTGGTGAAGACGGGCTGGCCATGATCGACTTGTGGCAGCCGCAGCCCAAGGTGCAACGCATTTTGAGCGGCTACGGCAAGGGCGAGGCGCCGTTGCCGGTCTACAAGATGCCACATCTGCGTGGCTGGGCCGTGGCAGGACGTCATGCCTATCTGCCCGCCATCGGGCGACATGAGGTGCTGGTCGTCGATACCGATACATGGCAGGAGGTTGGCCGTATTCCCGTGGCTGGCCAGCCGGTGTTTGTGATGGCACGTCCTGACGGCCGCCAGGTGTGGGTGAACTTTGCGGTGCCTGACTACCATCGCGTGCAGGTCATCGACACCCAGACTCGGCAGATTGTCAAAACTCTGGAGCCGGGCAAAGCCGTGCTGCACATGGAGTTCACACCGCGCGGCGAAGCGGTCTGGATCAGCAGCCGGGATGTGGACCGGGTCAGCGTCATTGATACGGCGAATTTCGAGACGCTGTCCACGCTCAATGTCAAAGCGCCCTCTGGCATTTTCATGACATCGCGGGCTGCCCGCGTGGGGTTTTGATCATGGAGGCAAAGCTTGGAGCTGTATTGACCTTGCGGGCCATGCAATCCCGGTGGATCAACGACTGGCAGCATGATTTTCCATTGACTTTCCAACCGTTTGATGCTGTGGCACGCGCTACTTCATCCTCGGCAGGCGAAGTCATGGCCTTCTACCGTCAAGCGCTGGACGATGGCCGCATCAGCCGCATTGGTGGTGTATTCGCTCATGGCGCAGGCGGTGACGCCATGTTGGTGGCGCTGGCTGTGCCGCCTGAGCGCCTGGAGGCTGTGGCCTTGCAAGTGTCCGCGCACGCCAGTGTGAATCACAACTACGAACGCGAAGCCGCGTTCAACCTCTGGTTTGTGGTGACAGGTCCTGACCGTCTGGCGGTAGAGGCCGAGATCGACAACATCGAGAATGAATCTGGGTTGCAGGCCATTCGCTTGCCCATGGTGCGTCCCTACTGCATCGACCTCGGCTTCGATCTGGCGGCTGATCGCCAAGCGTCGCGAATGCGGCCACAGCGCAGGTTCTGCGAGGCTTTGCAACCGTCCGACTTCGCGTTGGCGGCGCTGGTAGAGCAGGGGCTGCTATTGTGTGATCGCCCATTCGCTCAGTGGGCCAAATGGCTCGGCACCGGCGAGCGGGAGGTCATTGATCGACTGGGGGCATGGCTCCGGCAAGGACAGCTCAAGCGCTTTGGCGTGGTGGTCAGGCATCACGAACTGGGCTTTGATGCCAATGCCATGACGGTGTTTGACGTGCCTGATGAAAGGGCCGACGAGCTGGGTGCCAGACTGGCGTTGCAGCCCGGCGTGACCCTGGCCTACCGGCGTATGCGGCATGGTCAGTGGCATTACAACCTCTACGCCATGGTGCATGGCCGCCAGCGCGAGGATGTCGCCGCCATGATCGACCTCATCACGGTACGAGCGGGATTGAAAGGCTTTGACCGACGCGTCCTGTTTTCGCGTCGCCGCTTCAAGCAGACCGGCGGACGCCGCTTTGCATCGGCGATTCCCCAAGCAGCCCTCACGGAGGACATGTCAGATGCTGTCTCAGGATGATCGGCGGCTCATTGCCATGCTGCATGGAGGCTTTCCGCTATCGGATCGACCGTTTGCCGATCTGGCGGACAAGTTCGGCTGCTCCGAGGACATGTTGGTCGAGCGCTTGCAGCGCCTGCTGGCGCGAGGTGACTTGACGCGGTTCGGGCCTTTGTTCCAGATAGAACGGGCCGGCGGTCGGTTTGTGCTGGCCGCGATGGCCGTGCCTGACGACCGGTTCGACGAAGTCGCTGCCCAATTGGATGCCATGCCCGAAGTAGCGCACAACTACCGCCGAGAGTCGGTTCATGGCCAGGAAGGCAGCGCAGCTGCTCTGAACATGTGGTTTGTGGTGGCGGTGGAAGATGCCAGTCAGGTAGAAGCCGTGATGGCGCAGATCGAAAAGGCCACCGCCTTGCCCGTCTTTTCCTTTCCCAAAGAGCGCGAGTACTTTGTTGAACTCAAGCTGCCCTTGATGGAGGTAGGTCATGACCATGCTTGAAGACCTCGATCGCCAGATCGTTCGCGCCACGCAAGCTGGGCTTCCGTTGGTTGTTCGCCCCTATGAGGCTGTCGGTGCATCGCTGGGAATCAGCGGGGAAGTGGTTCGCCAGCGTCTGCAGGCGATGCTTGATCGCGGGGTGATTCGCCGCATAGGGGCTGTACCCAACCACTACCGCATGGGGTTCACGGCCAACGGCATGAGTGTGTGGGATGTGGACGATGACAAGGTGGATGCACTGGGCGAGCGCATCGGGCAGTTGCCGAGCGTGAGCCACTGCTACCGGCGTCCGCGGCGTTTGCCAGTCTGGCGCTTCAACCTCTTTGCCATGTTGCATGGTCGCAGCAGGGATGAGGTTGAGGCGCAGGCGAAAGAACTTGAAACCATTCTGGGCAAGGCCTGCCATGCCCATGACATCCTGTATTCCACGGCCATCCTGAAGAAAACCGGGCTGCGCCTATCTGAAAGCTGAGACACCATGTTTCGCGTCACCCAATACATGCGCGAGCTGGCACAGGCCGTTCGCTCTGGAAGCTATCCTCAACCCGCCCGGCGCGCTCGCCAGCAACCCGGCCCTGTCACAAACAAAGGCTCTTCTGCGCCGACGGCGCACACCAAGCCTGGGCCGGTGGTGATCTGGAATTTGATTCGTCGCTGCAACCTGACCTGCAAGCATTGCTATGCGCTCTCCGCCGACCATGACTATGAAGGTGAGTTGAGCTTTGACGAGGTGTGCACCGTCATGGACGACCTCAAGTCGTACTGCGTGCCTGTGCTGATCCTCTCAGGGGGGGAACCACTGATGCGCCCGGACATATTCGAAATCGCCCAGCGCTCACGCGACATGGGCTTCTACACCGGCTTGTCCACCAATGGCACCCTGATTGACGAGCCGATGGCCGATCGAATTGCGGCCATGGGCTTCGATTACGTCGGCATCAGCCTGGATGGCTTGCGGGAAACACACGACCGGTTCAGGCGGCTGGATGGCGCCTTTGACAGCAGCTTGGCAGCGGTTCGATTCCTGCGCGATCGGAACGTGAAAGTGGGGCTGCGTTTCACCATGACCTCGCTCAATGGTCACGACTTCGAGCCACTGCTCGACCTGATGCGGCAAGAAAAAGTAAACAAGTTCTACTTCTCTCACCTCAACTATGCGGGCAGAGGGAATATCCATCGCGGTAAAGATGCGCACTTCCAGGCCACCCGGGAGGCGTTGGACATGCTCTTCGACCGCGCCTGGGAAGCGGCCGAGCGAGACCTGGATGAGGAGTACGTGACTGGCAACAACGACGCTGATGGCCCCTATTTGTTGCAGTGGGTGCAGGCTCGCTTTCCCGAGTGGACCGATGCCCTTCGCCAGCGTCTGGTCTCATGGGGTGGCAACGCCAGCGGCGTTTTCGTCGCCAACATCGACAACCAGGGCATGGTGCATCCTGACACCATGTGGTGGCATCACACGCTCGGCGATGTGCGCCAAAGGCCCTTTTCATCTATCTGGTCGGACGTGTCCGATCCGCTCATGGCTGGCCTCAAGCAGCATCCGCGGCCGGTGCAGGGGCGCTGCGCCCAATGCCAGCACTTTTCGATTTGTGGTGGGAACACGCGGGTGAGGGCGCAGCAGCTCACTGGCAACCCCTGGGCAGAAGACCCCGGCTGCTACCTGACAGATGAAGAGGTCGGTGTTGCGCAGCAGTCGCCGGATAAGACAACCCATCGCGCTGCTGCCGATCGAGTGATTCCGATTGTGGAGGTTCAACATGCCTGAGTTCGTTGGCACCTGCCCGTCAGTCTGGCGAGAGCGTTTGGCCGATGCTGCGAAGACCGCATTGGTCGCCGGCCTGTTCTGGATGGGCGTGGACCTGGTTCCCGCTCAATCGGTGCGCGCCGAGTCGGTGGCCCTGCCTGCGTCCGATTCCCGCCTCCCGTCCGGCGAGAGTCCCGTCGATGCTGCGAGGCTGTATCAGACGCATTGCGCCGCATGTCACGGGGAGCAACGCACTGGCTCCATGGGGCCCGCTTTGTTGCCGGAGAGCCTGAGTCGCCTGCGCACGCCAGAAGCATTGAAGGTCATCCGCGAGGGGCGCCCTGCAACGCAGATGCCGGCATTTGCCGATCAGCTCAGCCCAGACGACATCGCAGCGCTGGAAAGATTCGTCCGCACGCCTGTGGTTCCCGCGCCTCGGTGGGACGACGAGCACATTCGCGCTTCGCGAACAGAAAACCCTCAATACAAGGCTGCCCAACTGGGCAAGCCGGTCTGGTCCGCCGACCCCATGAACGTCTTTCTGGTGGTGGAGGGAGGGGATCACCATGTCAGCGTGCTCGATGGCGACCAATTCGACGTGATTCACCGCTTTCAGAGCCGGTTCGCTCTGCATGGAGGCCCCAAGTTCACGCCGGACGGCCGCTACGTGTATTTCGGCTCACGCGATGGCTGGATCACCAAGTACGACCTGTGGGCGCTGGAGGTGGTGGCTGAGGTTCGTGCGGGCTTGAACATGCGAAACGTGGCCGTCAGTGGCGATGGCGAATGGATCATGGCTGCCAACTACCTGCCCCACTCTGTCGCCTTGTTCGATAAAGACCTGAATCTGGTCCGAACTTACGAGGCGTCAACGCTGGACGGCAAAAGCACTTCGCGTGTTTCAGCGGTCTACGACGCTTCGCCACGGCAAAGCTTTGTGGTGGCGCTCAAGGACATTCCAGAGCTTTGGGAGATCTCTTACGATCCGAAAGCAGAGCCCATCTTCGACGGCTACGTGCACGATTACAAGATGGGCGAAGGGATCGCCAAGTCTGGATTCCATGGCGTGCGTCGCACGCCCCTGGATGAGCCTCTGGACGACTTCTTTTTCGACCAAAGCTATCACCATGTATTGGGCGCAACCCGCCCCAAAAGCGGGCAAGGGGCTGCCACCGCGCAAGTGGTGAATCTGGATGTCCGCCGCAAGATCGCAGAGCTGCCCATTGCCGGTATGCCACACCTCGGTTCGGGCATTACCTTTGCCTGGGGTGATACCACGGTCATGGCGTCTCCCAACCTCAAGGACGGTGCTATTGATGTGATTGACATGACCAACTGGAAGCCGGTGGCCACGATTCCGACGCCTGGCCCAGGTTTCTTCATGCGCAGTCACGAAAACACGCCCTATGCCTGGACGGATTCGATGATGAGCCCGAAGGCCAGGGACCTGCTGAGCATCATCGACAAACGGACCTTGAAGGTGGTGGCCGAAGTGAGCGAGCCAGGCAAAACGCTGGCGCACATTGAATTCACCAAGGATGGCAAATATGCGCTCGCCAGCCTTTGGGAGATGGATGGCGCGCTCATTGTGTACGACGCATCCACGTTCAAGGAAGTCAAGCGCCTGCCCATGAGCAAACCAGTGGGCAAGTACAACGTCTGGAACAAGATCACACGTTCAGAAGGCACGTCGCATTGACCGCACTTGCACGAGTACAGCGTTTGCCAGGAGACCTGGTGGTCTGGTTGTTGGTGCTGGCCGAGCTGCTCACCTTCGCCCTGCTGTTTCTCTCGTTTGCGTTCGCCAGGCGCTGGCAGCCCGATCTGTTTGCTCAGGGGCAGGCAACGCTGGATATTGGTCACGGGCTGGCCAATACGCTGGCGCTGGTGGCGGCCAGCGCGTGCGCGGCGGCGGCCGTTCGATCACACCGTGCAGGGGCAAGCAGGGCGTGGCATTGGTGGATGGGCGCGCTGTTGTCGGCGTTGGCCTTTCTCGGAATGAAGTCGCTTGAATTTGCAGAGCGATTCAACCAGGGGTTTGATTGGGCGGAGTCCAGCTTCAACATGCTGTACTTCATGCTGACAGGATTTCACTACCTTCACGTGGTGGTGGGCGCACTCGTCTTTGTGGCGATGATTTTGAGCGCTCGTAGAGGGCGCTTCGGTCCCAGTTCCATCCGATCCCCCGAATCTGCCGCTGTCTTCTGGCACATGGTCGATCTCCTTTGGATGGTCCTGTTCCCGCTGGTGTACATCATCCGCTAGAAATGCGCATGTCCATGGCATCAAATCACAAAACCGCCCAGGAGCCACCGGCGGTTCCTGGCAAACTGGCCAGTTGGTGGCGGCGGATCGACTGGATCTGGCTGGCGCTGGTCGGTGGGAGTGTCCTCACGGCCTGGCTGGGCGAACATCCGCAAACGGAAGGCTTGGGGCAAATGGTCATAGGGGCGGTGCTCATCCTGTCCGCCGCCAAAGGGCTGTTGATCGCTTTGTCCTATATGGAGCTTCTCCATGCGCCGGCAATCTGGCGCAATTTGGTGGTGGGCTGGCTGGCGCTGGTGCTTGGCGCCATTGCTGCCATCAGCCTCTGGCCCTGATAGCGCTTCCTCCACGCTTTCGATACCGGTGGACAAATCCTTCTTCGCTGTTCCTTGAACTGGTTCAAGGTCGATACCCGACCAAAAAGGGAGGATTCACCCCATCGACAACCGTTGGAGGAATTCCACCATGAACCAGAGCCAGAGCGGGTTCACCAAGCAGATGGCCCGCAACATCTTCTACGGAGGCAGCATGTTCTTTGCATTGCTGTTCGCCGTCATCGTATTCGACACGGAGAGTCGAATACCAGAGCGCTCCAACGCGCAGGCCATCACGCCCGGCGTCATTGCGGGCAAGAAGATCTGGGAGACGCGCAACTGCATCGGCTGTCACACCTTGCTGGGAGAAGGGGCGTACTTCGCGCCTGAGCTGGGCAACGTCTACAAACGTCGCGGCGGTGAATTCATCAAGGCCTGGATGCAGGCTCAGCCCACTGGCGCGCCACATCGGCGCCAGATGCCCCAGTTCAACCTGGACGAACAACAGCTCAACGATCTGGTCGAGTTCCTGAAATGGACGAGCGAGATCAACACAGAGCAGTGGCCGCCCAACATCGAAGGTTGATCGACACCGAAGGCTGACAGGAGAAAACCACCATGACCATATCCACTCTCAAGTACCAGAGCCAGTCGGCGTCGAAGTTGTACTTCATCGCCGCCATGTTGCTCTTTGCCGGCCAGGTGATCTTTGGCATCACCCTGGGCCTGCAATACGTCATCGGGGATCTGTTCTTCCCCTATATCCCTTTCAACGTGGCCCGCATGGTCCACACCAACCTGCTGATCGTCTGGCTGCTGTTCGGCTTCATGGGCGCTGCCTACTACATGGTGCCCGAAGAGTCGGAGACAGAGCTTTACAGCCCATTGCTGGCCAAAATCCTGTTCTGGGTCTTCCTGGTGGCCGGTGCGCTGACCATCGTCGGCTATCTCACGGTGCCCTATGCCAAGCTGGCGGAGCTGACGGGCAACCAGTTGCTGGAGACCATGGGTCGCGAGTTCCTCGAACAACCGCTGCCGACCAAGATCGGCATCGTCATCGTGGCGCTGGGCTTCCTGTTCAACATCAGCATGACGGTGCTCAAGGGCCGCAAGACCTCCATCTCGGTTGTGCTGCTGATGGGTTTGTGGGGTCTTGCCCTGTTCTTCCTGTTCAGCTTCGTCAACCCGCACAACCTGGTGCGCGACAAGATGTACTGGTGGTTCGTCGTCCACCTCTGGGTGGAAGGCGTGTGGGAACTGATCCTGGGTGCGTTGCTGGCCTATGTGCTGGTCAAGACCACTGGTGTGGACCGTGAAGTCATAGACAAGTGGCTGTACGTGATCATCGCCTTCGCGCTGATGACCGGCATCCTGGGCACGGGCCACCACTTCTTCTTCATCGGCTTGCCCGGCTACTGGCAGTGGATCGGGTCGATCTTCTCGGCGATGGAACCCATCCCCTTCTTCATGATGACGGTGTTTGCCTTCAACATGGTGCAGCGCCGCCGCCGGGACCACCCCAACCAGGCAGCCATCCTCTGGGCTGTGGGCACCGCTGTGCTGGGCTTCCTCGGCGCTGGTCTGTGGGGATTCATCCACACGCTCAGCCCGGTGAACTACTACACCCATGGTTCGCAAATCACGGCGGCCCACGGTCACCTCGCCTTCTATGGAGCGTATGTGCTGGTGGTCATCACCCTCATCAGTTATGCCATGCCCACACTGCGGGGCCGCATTGCCAACAGCCGCAAAGCTCAGTCGGCTGAAATGTGGAGCTTCTGGATCATGACCGTCGGCATGGCCACCATGGTGCTCGCCTTGACCGGTGCCGGCATTCTTCAAGTGTGGTTGCAGCGCATGCCCTCGGAGGGCGCCATGAGCTTCATGGCCACTCAAGACCAGTTGGCCTTCTTTTACTGGACCCGCGTGGCCGGTGGCGTGATCTTCCTGATTGGCCAGTTGCTGTACTTCGCCAGCTTCTTCATCGGGGGCGAACCGGTGACGACTGAGGACGCACCTCGCGTCGTCAACGGGGGTGGCGGTGGCGGCATGCTCGGCGCCAGTCCAGCGCAACGCGCCTGACGGAGAGTGCAAACCATGGACCACAGTGACCAGACGCGGTTGGCTGCAACGGCTCCCTTCTATGCCCCACAAGGGCAAGAAGAAGCGATCTTCCAACATGCACATGCGCAAAACCTGCCTGTGCTCATCAAAGGGCCAACCGGCTGCGGGAAGACCCGTTTCGTGGAGCACATGGCGGCCCGCCTGGGGAGGCCTCTCATCACGGTCAGTTGCCACGATGACCTCAGTGCAGCTGACCTGGTTGGCCGCCATCTGCTGGGCACTCAAGGCACTGTGTGGGTGGACGGACCACTCACACGAGCAGTTCGACAGGGCGCCATTTGCTACCTTGATGAAGTGGTGGAGGCCCGAAAGGACACCACAGTCGTGTTGCATCCTCTGGCCGATGATCGCCGCGTTCTTCCCATCGAGCGCACGGGAGAACAAGTCTCGGCTGCTCCCGGATTCATGCTGGTGGTCAGCTACAACCCGGGCTACCAGAACCTGCTCAAAAGCCTCAAACCCAGTACCCGCCAGCGCTTTGTGGCCATGACGTTTTCCTACCCCGACGCGCATGTCGAGCAGCGAATCGTGGAGCAGGAAGCGGTCGTTGATTCCCGAGTGGCCGCGCAACTGGTTCAGCTGGCGGGTGCGCTGCGTCGCCTGACTGATCATGATCTGGAGGAGACTGCCAGCACTCGATTGCTGGTGATGGCCGGCCGCCTGTATCGAAGCGGTTTGCCGCTGCGGCAGGCGTGCCAGGCGGCCATCGTGGACGCTCTGACCGACGACATGGACACCGCCGAAGCTTTGGGCGAAGTGGTGCAGGCTGTCATTGGCGAAACCGCCTGAACGCGAAGGTTTCAGCGGTGGTGCTGTTGAACTCCTCTGCGGTCACCCGCTCGCAGCGCCGCCGCCTTTTCTTTCAGTTGGGATTTTTTACCCTTTTCCTGTCAGCCCCGGCGCTCAACCTGCTTCGATTCGACCTCACCGAAACCCAGCTGTGGTTTCTGGGGCAGCGGTGGAGTCTGGGTATAGACGCATTCCGTGCGGGCGAAATCTCGTCCACCGAGGCCGCCCTACAGATCGTCACCCGCGCTTTTCTTCCAGCCATCGCCCTCGTGGGGGCATTTCTGGCCGTGGCCTGGCGCTATGGGCGACTGTACTGCGGCTGGCTCTGCCCTCACTTCAGGCTGGTTGAAACGCTGAACCAGTTGCTGTACCGAGCCAGTGGCCGCTTCAGTGTCTGGGAAAAGCGCGGACCGGTGGAAGCCGGGGTCCAAACCTCGGCCGTTTGGTGGCCAGTGTTTTTCCTGCTGTGTGCAGTGTTCGGGTTCGCCTGGGCCATTACCCTGCTGACCTACCTTTTGCCTCCCGCCGAAGTCTGGGGCAATCTCATTCGAGGCGCTTCCACCCCCAATCAGGCGCGCTTTATCGCTGTTGGCACGTTGTTGTTCTCATTGGAGTTCGCGTTTGCCCGGCACCTCTTTTGTCGCTTTGGATGTGCCGTGGGCTTTTTCCAAAGTCTCGTCTGGATGGCCAACCCCAAAGGCATGGTGGTGGCGTTCGAACGGTCGCGTGCGCGTGACTGCCGCAGTTGTCACACCGCTCGCTTCTCGCAAGGAGCCGCTTGCGACAGTGGCTGCCCAATGCGTCTGCACCCACGAAACATCAAACGCATGATGTTTTCCTGCGTCCAGTGCGGAAAGTGTTTGGCTGCCTGCGAAGAGTCGCAGCAAACGCGGCAGGGAACAGCACCGTTGCTGACATGGAAAATCGATGCCGACGCTGTGCGCGAGACCTTGCGACAGCGCCGCTCGGATCTGGACGCCCGCGACAAACAAGAAGAGGTAGGCTGATGGAAGAATGGGTAGGCTTTCAATGGCATCGATTCATCGACAAAATCGTGCGGCGCGATCACCCGGAAGCACAAGTGTCTCTTGCTGACGTTCAGCGCAGCATCGGCATGCTGTTCCGGGCCGGTGGTGGCGCCCATGGCGTGCGTGTGGCGCCAGGCAGCGAGCGGACGCACCGTTCGCATCGCCGCTGGATCGAGCGTGTCGCCGGTCGGGTTGACCGGGCTGCCACGGCGCGGCTGGAGCCAGATGTTCTCTCACTGCCTGCCCATCTGTCGGTTTTCGCTGAACGCTCGCTCAATCGCTCGCTCTACCTCTGGCTGGCAGCCATGGCCTCGGTTCATGAGAACACCGGCGACTGGGTGGCTGACAATGTTCGAGCCACCCAGTCTGTGCTCGCGATGTTCCCTGGGCTTCAAAGCCGGTACTTTGGTCTGAGGCAGGCACATCTGTCGCTGCGGCCCGACCCTTCCAAGCTCTCACGCCCGCTGGAAATGGCGGAGATGGTCGTGCAAAAGGCGCTGAGCACCGGTGTGGCTCCCGCGGGCTCCGATAGCGTGAAAGCGGACGACGTCGCGCCGGTTTGGCTCTGGTTGGAGTCGAACGTTTCAGCGAGTTCTGAAGAGGCGAACGCCCCATCCCCAAGGGGCAACGGCGAGCAAGGAACAAGCGAGGCCGGAACGAATCAAGATGGGAAGCGCAGACGGGCGCGCCGTGTGCAGGATGAGCGCGACAAGGCCCCACTGATCATGTTCTTTCGAGCCGAATCCATCCTGTCATGGGGTGAATTCGTCAAA
>JBNKNN010000072.1:0-21274 GCA_050293865.1 Hydrogenophaga sp.
GGCTACATTCCCTACAGCTATCAGGACCAGGCCATGGACCCGACGGCAGCACACGCGATCTGCGAGGCTGAGGACTCGGTCGCCGCCTACGCGGCAGACGAAACCTTGTGGGGCGAAATGGCAGGTAACCCCAAGTTGCTCCAAACCCTTCGCACGGCCTACCAGCGCGTGCAGGCATTCGTCGAGCAACACGGCAATCCACATACCTCCATGGTGTAATGCCACTCTGACGACCGAGCCATGCCGACCACCATCAAGCCCCCCTCCATACCGCGCCAGATCCGCCCGGAGCTTGAACACGAGTTCGCGCGCTCACCTGACCTTGGCTATGAGGTGTCGTCTGACGTTGGTTTTGTGCGCTGCCTTTCGCACGGCTTCCCAACACCGCTGGCACGCTGGCACTATCACGACGAATACGAGCTGCACCTGATCACTTCCACCAGTGGCAAGGTGTTTGTGGGCGACTGGATCGGGCCCTTTGCACCAGGCCAACTGGTGCTGACCGGACCACGTCTGCCGCACAACTGGGTAAGCCTGGACATGCCTGAGGACGGCGTTGAACAGCGCGACTTGGTGATCCAGTTCCCGCACGAGCCGCTGGCTCAGGCCGCCGAGCTCATACCGGAGCTCAAGGATATCTTCCCCCTGTTGGAACGCGCCCGAAACGGTATCGAGTTCTTCGGTATGGCCGAGAAGGCTGAAGCCCACTGGCACCGGGTGAAAGGCAACCGTGGCGTGCGCCGCCTCAGTGCCTTCTGCGACTTCATGGCAGATCTGGCCTCCTGCAATGACTACCGTCTGCTCTCGAATGCTCAGATGCAGAGTGAAGACGATGATCAAAGCACCGACCGGATTCATGCCATCGTCAGCCGCATCACCGACAACCTGGGAGATCAGCACTCAGCTGCCGCATTGGCCGAAGAGCTGGGCATGACCGAAAGCCGGTTCAGCCGTTTCTTCCGCAAGGCTACCGGAAACACCTTCACAGATTTCGTCAATCGCGTGCGCATCAGCCGCGCCTGCCAGTTGCTCATGGACACCGACCAGCAGATCACCCACATATGCTATGAAGTCGGGTTCAACAACGTGGCCAACTTCAACCGGCGCTTCCTCGAAATCAAGGGCATGACCCCCTCCGAGTTCCGCAAGCAGTCACTCAACCGCTTCCGAGGATCAGTCTGATCGGTTGCCGGCGCAGCTCCCGCGCCCTGCAGTCAAGCCGTCACACGTTTTTCCGCATCAAGCCACATCGCGAGTCTTCTCCATGTTCCTCGGTCTGGATCTCGGCACCTCCGAGCTCAAAGCCCTTCTGCTCAAGAACGATCACAGTGTCGTCGGTACCGCCCGCGCCCCACTGACGGTAAAACGCCCAGAGCCTCTCTGGTCGGAGCAGTCGCCCGACCAATGGTGGCGAGCCCTTGAAATCGTCATGGACGACCTGCAGCAACGCTTTCCCAAAGCCTTGGCCCTGGTTCAGGCCATCGGCCTGTCGGGACAGATGCATGGAGCCACCTTGCTCGGCCAAGAGGATGAGGTCTTGCGTCCCTGCATCTTGTGGAATGACGGCCGCAGCGGTCCACAATGCGAAGGACTGCATCAGCGCATTCCCGCGCTCACTGACATCACTGGCAATCTCGCCTTGCCAGGCTTTACCGCCCCCAAGCTGCAGTGGGTTCGGGAGAACGAGCCTGAATGCTTCGCCAAGTTGCAGCGGGTGCTACTTCCAAAAGACTGGTTGCGCCTGAAACTCACCGGAAGAGCTGCGAGCGACATGTCAGACGCGGCGGGAACGCTGTGGCTCGATACCGGCCGGCGCGATTGGTCTGACGAGATGCTGGCTGCCACCGGCCTCACCCGCGACCACATGCCGGCGCTGGTGGAAGGCAACGCCCTCTCGGCACACCTTTTGCCCGAACTTGCTCGGCGCTGGGGCCTGCCAGACGGCACGCCTGTGGCCGGCGGAGCAGGCGATAACGCGGCCAGCGCAGTGGGCATGGGGTTGGTCCGCCCCGGTCAGGGCTTTGTCTCGCTCGGTACATCAGGCGTCGTTTTCGTCAGTGGTGACCAGTTCCAGCCCAACCCAGGCCAAGCCCTTCATACCTTCTGCCACGCATTGCCTGGCCAATGGCACCACATGAGCGTGATGCTCAGCGCTGCCAGCGCTCTTACCTGGGCCACACGCATGCTGGGATATGCGGATGAACCAGCGCTGCTCGAACAAGCCAGCACAATCGACGCAGAAGGACGCGAGTTCGCCCCTGTCTTTCTGCCCTACCTCAGTGGTGAACGTTCACCCCATGCCAACCCGCATGCCACTGCCTCCTGGACAGGACTGCGTGCGCAGCACGAGCGAGCCCACCTGGCTTACGCAGCAGCCGAGGGCGTCGGCTTCGGCCTGCTTGATGGTTTGCGCACCATCCCCCAACCCAGCACCGGCCCCCTGCAGTCCCTTTCCCTGGTTGGCGGCGGATCGCGCAGCGCCTGGTGGGCACAACTTCTGGCGGACACCCTCAACGTCAAGCTCACCGTCCATCAGGACGCGGAGAGCGGCGGCGCCATGGGTGCGGCCCGCCTTGCCTGGCTGTGCTCTGGCGCCAGTGTGGATGACGTCTGCCTGACGCCACCGCTGACGCGCTCCCACCTACCTGATCCAGCCAGCCACAATGCTTTGATGGCTCGGTATGCACGGTTCAAGGCAACCTACCCTGCCTTGCATTCAATCATCGCCTGAGCAACCGGGCTCACTCGCAAACCTGAGCAGGCCACTAACGCGCAGCCTCGACCATGAGACGCGTGTTGTAGCGCATCATGTCCAGATACGTCGGTGCCGGTCCGTCGGGGTCTGACAGCGTGTCAGCGTACAGCGCTCCCGACATTGACACGCCCGCTTCCCGGGCAATGCGCTGAATCAGTCGCTGGTCGGTCAGCGTTTCCACAAACACAGCCCTGGCTTTCTCCGCTTTGATCTGCTCAATCAGCTCCGCAACGCCTCTGGCAGACGCGTCGCTTTGCGTGCTCACACCCTGAGGCGACAGAAAGCGGACGCCATACGCGTGGCTGTAGTAGCCAAACGCATCGTGCGAAGTGATCACCTTGCGGCGTTCGGGAACCACACCCTTCCACGCACTCTTGATCTCGTTGTCCAACGCCACCAACCGCGCGTCGTAGCCGCTCGCATTGTCTTTGTACTGAGAGCAGCCAGCACGGTCAACGCGGCACAGCCCCTCTGCAATGGCCGCCACGAACCGCCTTGCATTTTCCACATCCTGCCAGGCGTGGGGGTCCACGTCCCCATGGTCGTGGTGTGCCGTCTCGTTGTCGTGCTTGTCGTGGTCATGATGGTGCTCATCCCCATCATGGCTGTCGTGTGAACCGCCACCCCCGTCCTCACCTTCATCCGTCTCCAAGGCATCCACCGCCTGAGCCACCTCCACCGAAATCGCCTTGCCGCCAGCAGACGCAGCCAATCGCTGCAACCAGCCTTCAAAACCCAGGCCCACAGAAAACACCACCTGTGCGGACCGGACCGCACGGATGGCGGACGGGCGAGGCTGATACACATGGGCATCTGCCCCCGGCCCAACCAACACCGTGATCGAGACTCGCTCTCCGCCCACCTCGCGAACCATGTCGCCCAGCACGCTGAAGCTGGCCACGACAGGCACTTTGACCCCGTCCCCCTTCACTCCAGCGCCAGACGCCGCCTTTGGTGCTTGCGCCACTGCAGCACCGCAGGCCAGCGCCAGGCTGGCAGACACCCACCACCGCCCCAGTCTGCTCATGCGTGAAGAATGGGTTGGCGGTAATGACTCGACACGGGGCATGTTCAGTTCTCCTGGTGTTGACGGGAAGCACGCTGGTACCTGACCGCGCCCTGGGGCGCCACCAGCATGGAAAGGACGTAAAGCGCCCCCAGCACCACCACGATGAGTGGGCTGGTAGGCCAGTCAAAAACGAAGGATGCGACCAGTCCTCCTCCACTGGCAGCGATGGCCAGCAGGACCGATCCAAGCAGCAGTGCGGGCAGCCGGTTCACCCAAAGGCGCACCGTGGCGGCCGGCAATACCATCAGGCCAACCGAAAGCAAGGTCCCCATGGCGTGGAAGCCCGCCACCAGGTTCAGCACCATCAGAGCCATGAACGCCACGTGCGCCACGCCACCCCAGCGACTGATGCCCTTGAGGAACTCCGGGTCGAAGCTGTCCATCACCAAAGGGCGACGCAACAAAAACATCACCACCACGGTTGCCACGCCCGCAGCCATCACAAACAGCAATGTATCGGCATCAAGCGCCAGTACATTGCCAAACAGGACGTGAAGCAGGTCGACGTTATTGCCCCGCGCCGATATGAGCATGACACCCAGCCCCAATGACAACAAATAGAAAGCCGCCAGACTGCTGTCTTCACGGAGTGCGCTGCGGCGCGCCACCACACCGGCAGTCACTGCCACAGCCAATCCGGCAGCCATGCCCCCAAGGGTCATGGCCGGCAGCGAAAGCCCAGCCACCAGATAGCCGAGAGCCGCCCCCGGCAAGATGGCATGCGCCATGGCATCCCCTGTGAGGCTCATCCGCCTGAGCTGCAGGAAGACGCCAACCGGCGCTGCGCCCAGGCACAAGAACACCAGGGCCAGCATGCCATGTCGCATGAACTCATAGTTCCACCAGTCCATCATGCCGCCTGCCCCATGGCATGACTGTGCTCTGCGTCAACACCCTCGCCCGTGACGCCGACTGGAGCGCCATGGCAAAGCGGCGCATCGTCATCAAAGGGCTCCGGCATGTCCTGGGCGCGGCGCCATTGCTCATCTGTGAGCACCTGTTCTGTTGGCCCATGCGCCACCTGACGGCGAGCCAGCATGAGCGTCCGGGGAAAACAGTTGCGCACCATCGGAAGGTCATGCACCACGGCCACCACGGTACGCCCCGCAATGTGCCAAGCGCGCACCACCTCCATGAGCGCTGCCGTGGTTCGCTCGTCCACAGCGGCAAAGGGTTCGTCCAGCAGCAAAAGCTCCGCCTGCTGGGCCATCATTCTGGCAAAAAGCGCTCGCTGAAACTGCCCGCCAGACAAGTTGCCCACCAGGCGGCCTTCAAACCCCTCCAGGCCAACCGCATGCAAAGCCGCATCCACTCGCTGGCGCATCTCACGAGTGGTTCGCCCCAGCAGGCCACGCTCATGCCACAAGCCCTGCTCCACCAACTCACTCACCGTCAGCGGAAACTGCCTATCCATCTGACTGAGCTGCGGCAGGTATGCCACTCGCATACCGGCTGCGCGTTCCATTCGCCCGCCCATGGACGTCATCCGGCCAGCCAGCACCTTGAGCAAGGTGCTCTTGCCCGCGCCATTGGGTCCCACCAGCGCAGTCAGGCTACCTTTGCGCAATTCGAAGCCCACATGGTGAATGGCGGGGTGTTGCCCGTAACCCGCCGTCAGGTCCTCTGCGCGAAGCGCCAGCTCGGCGGGGAGCGGCGAGTGGGTCGAGTTCGGCCTGGACCTCGATTTCTTGTTCAGAAGCATCGTTGAAGAGCGCATCGGTTCCGTTGTTGCAGCACATTTTCGCCACATTGTTGCATTATCATAACGCAACAAAGCTGTGATAAATTCGCAACATGATCGACAGCCATTTCCCGAAAGCCCTCGATTCCGATTCCACCAGCGTCACTGCCCTGCCATCGGCGATGGTGGTACGCCTTCGTGACGCCGGACTGCGCCGAACCCTGGCCACCCGCGCTGTCCTTGGCCTCTTTCTTTCACGCAAGGGTCAGGGTCTTAGCCACACAGAAGTGTTCAGTGAGCTGCGCGCACGCGGTATCGACGTTGATCGAGTCACGCTGTATCGCCTGCTCGACCGGCTTGCTCACCACGATGTGCTACAGCGTGAAGTGGATGAAGCCCGTGCATTTCGCTATTGGCTCGCCCCCGACGAAACATCGGCGGAGACCGATGCCGGCTCGCTGGCTGCGCCGGTGTTCGAATGCAGGCAGTGCCATCAACGCCTGCCGCTGAGCCTACCGCCAGAAGCCTGGCAGGCGTGGTGGCAGAAGGCCGGTGCCTCACTTCGTCGCAAGGGCCACCGACCGCAAGAGCTTCAATTGAAGGTTTTCGGCCATTGCGCCAAGTGCCAGGAAGCGCCGTGACTGAGCCACCCGCCGCCATGGACAGCCCCCCCGCACTCGCGCCGGCAGGGCCGATGTTGCAAGCCCGGTCGCTCCAGTTCCGGTATCCCGGCTCCAACGAACAGATGGCCTTCGAGGACGTGTCGCTCGATGCCGGCGAAGTCTTGCTTCTGCTGGGACGATCGGGCAGTGGCAAGTCCACCTGGCTTTCCCTCGCCGCGGGGCTGACCAAACCAACCGAGGGCGGCGTCGATGTCGCGGGTCAGTCGCTCAATGCCATGGACGCACGCCAGCGCGACCGCTTGCGTGGCGCATGCATCGGCTTTCTGCCGCAAAGGATGGCGCTCAGTCCTGCGTTGACCGTTTGGCAAAACCTGGCGCTGCCCTACTTCGCGCAAGGCTTACCGCCAGACCGTGCCCGCATTGAAGAGGTCCTGATCAGTCTCGGCGTCAGAGAGCTGGCAACGCGCAAACCTGGTCAACTCTCGGGCGGACAGGCGCAACGCGTCGCACTGGCCCGAGCCACCTTGCGCCGGCCACGGTTGCTCCTCGCAGATGAGCCAACTGGCAGCCTGGACAGCAACGCCGCAGCCGCTGCCCTGTCGCTGCTGATGGCATGCGCCCGGGAGCATGCCTCCACCGTGGTCATAGCCACCCACGACGAGAGGATCGTCCGCGCTTTGCCACACGCCAAAGTCATGTATCTTGACGAGGAAGACGCGCCGCTTGGTCAGCCCGAAGCCGCCGGGGAGGATTCAGGCTCATGAACGCATGGTCGCTCGCATGGACCTATCTCTGGTCGCGGCCCTTGGGCACTGCGCTCAATATCATCCTGCTCTCGCTTGGTCTGGGCGCCATGGCACTGGTGGTCAACTTGCAGGATCAGGTCGACCATGCCTTTGAGCGCGATCTCGCAGGCATTGATGTGGTGGTGGGCGCCAAAGGCAGCCCCATGCAACTGATTCTCTCGACAGTGTTCCACATTGATGCGCCCAACGGCAACATCCTTCTTTCGCAGGCCCAGGACCTGGCCAAACACCCTCAGGTCAAGAGTGCAATCCCAGTGAGCCTGGGAGACAACGTCGGCGGCTGGCGCATCGTGGGCACCACCACTGAGCTGGGAGAACTTTACGGCGCCACCTTGCGCGAAGGGCGGTGGTGGAATTCGCCCATGGAGGCGGTCCTCGGGGCCAAGGTGGTCGCCCAACGCCAATGGTCAGTCGGACAGCGCTTCTATGGCAATCACGGATTGGGCCAGGGAGGAGAAATACACGACGACGGCTCCCCTTATACCGTTGTGGGCGTTCTCACGCCATGCCAATGCGTACTGGATCGACTTGTGCTCACCGATCAGGCTTCCGTCTGGCAGATACATGAAGAGATGCACACGGGCGAAGACCCGCTCGATGCCGAGGAACTCGCAGCGATGGAGGCAGAGCGCGAGATCACCGCCATGCTGATCCGCTATCGGTCCCACCTCGCCGCAGTCAAATTCCCCCGCTACGTGAATCAACTGCCCGGCTTGCAGGCCGCAGCGCCCGCGATGGAGATCACTCGGCTGCTCAGCATGGTCGGCGTGGGAGCCCAGGCCGCCCGAGGCATGGGGTGGCTTCTTCTCGTCATAGCGGCACTTTCCGTCTTCATCGCTTTGTGGACGGCCCTGCGCGAACGCAGAACCGACCTGGCGCTGTTACGCATGCTGGGGACGCCCGCATCGCGCCTGCTGGGCCTGGTGCTCATCGAAGCATTCTGGCTGGGTGTGATCGCTTCATTTCTGGGCCTGTTGCTGGCCCACACCGCGCTGTGGGTGCTCTCGCAAACGAGTGAACTGGCACGGCACGTCCACTGGGACGCCACCTGGTGGGCTCCAGCCGAATTTGGGCTTCCACTCGTGGCCATTGGGCTCTCCCTGGCGGCAGCCACCATTCCGGCCTTGGCGGCCTACCGGGCCGACACCAACCCCCTCTTCCATCCAGATCCAACCTGATGCACCCATGACCGTCTCACCACGACCTCCACACAGGACGCCAACAATCACTCGAATCTCCTCTTTTCGCCCCGCACAGCACAGCCTGGCGCGCGGTTGGGCCATCGCACTGCTCACTTTGACGACCGGTTCATTTGCACTGGCTCAACACAGCGAGAAGGAGCGGCAACAGGACATCCAGCGGCACGAAGCCATGGCTGCTGCGCACCAGGCGGCTGCGCAGTGTCTGAAAAGCGGCAAAGACGAGAAAGCCTGCCTGGCCGAGCTTCGCGCAGCGTGCAAGGGTCTGGCCATTGGCAAGTACTGCGGTATGAAGCATGCGCACTGACGCGGTGCTCTCGCACAAACAAGCAGCTTCGTCAGGCAAGGCCATGGTCTGGGCCGTAGGCCTGCTCGCACTCGCAGGCTTGGTGACTGGGGCCGTGTGGCTCTCTGCAACATCAGGGTCTCACGACACATCGTCTGGGGTGATCCCGTCAGTCCCAGCGCCAGTCCCGCCCGCGAATCCATCCGCCCGCCAAGTGCCCTCAACGACCACCGTCGAAACCGAACCCTCCCCTGCAAGCGCCGAGGAAGACGCTCTGGGTGGCCTGTTGCTCAGTTCGCCCGTCGCTGGCGTTGCTCCGCTGTCGGGACAGGGCGCGGGGTACCACAGCCCGGACAGCCCATTCAAGCCACTTGAGCCGCGTGATGACGTGGTGAGCTGGAAAGATCTCACTCAAGTCAAACAGGTGTTTGTTCGTCGCACCGTTGAGATCACCTTTGCCGACAAGGTGCAAGCGCTCCATGGGGAGACGGTTCGCATCCAGGGCTTCATGATGCCACTGGGCGCAGGTGAACAGCAGCGGCACTTTCTCGTCGCATCGGTCCCATTGAGCTGCCCCTTCTGTACCCCAGGCGGACCCGAAAGCATCGTGGACGTCAATGCAGAGGAAGATGTGGCCTACTCGATGGACGCTGTCGTCGTTGAAGGTCGATTCGAGGTATTGAAGAACGACAACAAGGGCTTCTACTATCGCCTGCACGATGCACGTCAGGTGAAGTAGCCTGATTGCCGCACAGGTCCACTGACAGGCTTCAACTCGCCGTATCGCCCTGAATCCAGGCCCATCGCTCAAGCCCCATCCATGCTCGCAGCCTGACCTCGCCTTTGGGCGTCACACGCAAAGCGCGGGCTTGCTTTGAACCGGCTCGCTCCACCCAGGCATTGTCAATACAGGCTTGCAGCAGCCACTGACCGAGCAGCCCCGCCAGATGGCTACGCCGTTCGCTCCAGTCCAGGCAATGCCTGCACAACGGACGCCGTGAACGCGTGGCCAAATTCAGCCAGCGCGTCACCTCGGCAGCGGATGCCAGCTCGGCCTGAGCCAAGGCGCCAGCCAGAACGGCCCCATCCTTGATGGCACCATTGGCGTCTGCCGCCACCGCGCCGGCCTCGTGCAGTTGGTCAGCCAACGCGACTCCCAATCGACCGGCGGTGTGGTCGTAACAGGAGCGCGCCAGCCGCAAGGCCGCATCCCGTGGCCCGGTCGATACGGGAAGTGCGCCAGTCGACTGCGCGCTCGCCAACACAAGCATGTTTTCAATGGTGGTAGCCACCTCGGCAGACATGAGCCTGTAGTACCGGTGCTTGCCTTGCTGCTCGACCGCCAGCAAACTGGCCTCCATCAGCAACTGCAGGTGCCTGCTGGCTGCCGGTGCGCCAATGGCCGCCACCTTGGCCAGCTCGCCCGCACTCAAGGCGCGCCCATCCATCAGTGCCAGCAGCATGGCCGTGCGCGCCGGCTCGCCAATCAACGACGCAAGCTTGGACAACTGGTTGGTCTTCATGCCCACAGTGTGCCCCAACTCGACCAACAACGCTTCGCTCCAGCGCGAAGCGTTACCTCACATCGCAGGCACAACATGGGCGCTTGTTCAACTCACGTCGACCACACGCACTCCAGCCATGACCATCACCTGTTTCATCCGATACGAGATAGACCCGTTCCAGCGCGACGCTTTCAAGGCGTATGCAGAGAACTGGGGGCGCATCATTCCCCGCTGTGGAGGGCACCTCCTTGGCTACTTCCTGCCACACGAAGGGAGCAACATCGAAGCCTGGGGCCTGATTTCCTTCCCGTCGCTGGCCGCCTACGAAACATATCGCCAGCGTCTGCGCACCGACCCCGAGGGACGCGCCAACTTCGAGCTGGCAAAGCGAGAGCGTTTCATTCTCAAGGAAACCCGCAGCTTCACCGAAGTGGTCGACGGCACCTACATTCAAACAGCCTGGCCATCGCAAAAGGCTGCCGAATGATTGCCGTCATCTTTGAGGCCGTGCCCGCGCCCGGAAAACAAAGCGCGTACCTGGACCTTGCTGCGCAGCTCAAGCACCAGTTGGACGGCATGGACGGGTTCATCTCCATTGAACGCTTCGAAAGCCTGACCCAAGCGGGCAAACTACTCTCTCTGAGCTTCTGGAGAGACGAAGCCGCAGTCACGGCATGGCGAAACGCCCCGGCCCACAGAAGTGCCCAAGAGGCAGGGCGTCACGGCGTGTTCAGCCATTACAGGCTGCGGGTAGCGCACGTGATGCGAGACTACGGATCGGATGACAGAACGCAGGCCCCTTGAAACAAAGCACACCCTTGGCGCACCCATTCAAAGTCGGCTCACCTAACGCCTTGCGACAGGGCATGGCTGGTCTCAATGACTCTCAAGCGCGGTGTTCTCGGTTGCCATAAACGCGCTTGGAAGCAGCGC
This sequence comes from Hydrogenophaga sp., assembly GCA_050293865.1. Classification (GTDB taxonomy): domain Bacteria; phylum Pseudomonadota; class Gammaproteobacteria; order Burkholderiales; family Burkholderiaceae_C; genus Hydrogenophaga. The sequence goes on from JBNKNN010000072.1 coordinate 10,858, forward strand.
CCTCTTGCTCCGGAGGAGAGTGCCGGCGAGAGCGTCGGGAGGAAAATCGGCGCATCAAGGGGCGCTCGACCAGGTAGTAGCTCATCGCAGCCAGAGCAAAAGTGAAGACAATGCTCAGCGCGAAGACAAGCAAGGCGGCAGCGGGGGTATCGAAACTGTGGGGATACCAGCGTTTGGCAAATGTGAGTACGGGAAGATGCCAAAGGTAGATCCCGTAGCTCCACTCACCCAGCAACACCATGGGCCGGGAGCCCAACCAATGTGTGCCGTGCATCGGCACCTGAAGCAGCCAGATCATCAGCGCAATCACCGGCCCCAGCGATATCCGCCACACATCAATGGACCAGTGATAGCGCGGCAAAACGCCCTGGGCCCAGTGCCCCCAATACAGCATCGCCACATAGACAGTCACCACCAGCCAAAACATTCTGCGCTGAGCGACCGGATTCAAGCGCATGGAGAAATGGTGCATCAAAATGCCAAGCACGAAAACGATCTGCATCCCCGGGATAAACGGGTAGATGCTTTCCAGCACCTGTTCAAGCAGATCCACTTGCGCATAAACACTGCGGCCAAACACACGCAGAATATGCAAGCCGGCAACCACACCCAACACGGCCCAAGGTCCGGCACGCCGGTACAGAAGCAAGAAAAACGGAATCAACAAGTAGAAGTTGAACTCGGTCACCAGGGACCAGTAGACATTGTTGTAAGGCGCAACGCCAGGACCCAACGGACGCATCCAAAGTGTGGCGTTGCCCAGCACTCTGCCCCAATCAACTTCTGGCAGATACCCCAACGCAACAACAGTCGGAAGCAAGATGGCCAATTGCAACCACAACGCGGGGTATATCCTGAGGATCCGGCGCTTCCAGAACTGCAGGACCTCTCCTATTGCGAGACGTTTGTGCCATAGTGTGCCTGCCAGCACGTAACCGGAGAGGACAAAGAACCAATCTACCCCGAGCCATCCCATGCGGGGGAACATGAAAAGGTCCCACTGTGTGCCCAGCGCAGGCACCTCGCGCACCGCATCGGCAAATGCCGGAAAGTACCCCAGCCAATGAAAGACAAAAACGGACATCGCGGCCAGACCGCGTAAGCCGTGCAAGGAGGCGTTGAAATGCATCTCAACACCTCAGACGTACGAGGAATCGCAAGTGAAGAGCGCGAGCTCGGCCTGGAGCCGCCCGACCGATCGATCTGCACGCTACCGATACGCACCTCAACCCTTCGCTTCGCGTACCTGAACGCCAAATCAGATGCACTGGCATGAGCGACTCTCCCTCCTGTTCACATTTATCCGCAGGCAGGGGTAGTGCAAGTCCCCCGCTTTCATTTTTTATTATGTCACGCTGATTTTGCGCGCACGCTCACCGCCTTCCTGCAACCGCAGGGATACCGTTCGGATCTGAGGCGATGAAATGCCGCTGCCCGAAGTCCTCTGAATGAAACAGCAGGTGAATTGGCAGCCCGGCATTCGTCAAACGCACACATCCCGCATCCGCATCCGCATCCGCATCCGCATCAACAGCCTCGCCGGCAAAACCTGCCCTGCAGCCTCATTGACAATCGGCAGGCAGGTCTCCCGCAGCATGGCCGATGCTCTTCGAAACCTGATCATCTGAGCAAACAGCTAGAGAGCACCAGCGCGTCATGGTCCGATCAAACAATGCTCACGGTATGACCGACTATCAGCGACGTCCAGCCCGAAGCACAGCTCTTGAATAGCCAATTACCAATCTCGAAACATTCTCAAGGAATATGGCCCATTCCCGCTTTTTCCCCTCGGTGAAAGGCGCCAAAATGGCCACCGAAAAAAATGTCAAAGTAAATATGGCTACCCCCTCTTTGACAAAGCTTCCGTAAAACTGCAAAAACGGATAGTGAAGCAGGTAAATTGCAAAAGTCATGCCTGCAAGATATCTAATTGACCTCTCGAAGATGGGGAAAAATGAAATCTTTTTTGAAAGCGCGACGAAACCCACGATATGGGTTGCAACTAGCACCCCGACGATATAGTCACTAATAAACCTTCGACTCCAGCTGAGGCCATGATACACAAAATCTCTTCCGAGAACTTCCACGGTCTGCGCCAGCAGAATCTTTTGGACTCCATACTCTCTTATCAAAAAATACACAACCAAAGGCGCCAATAGCAAGAAACAAGATAAATACTTGTTCAATTCTTTCTTGACGCTTAGCCTGAAAGCCGCAACCCCCATAAGCCAAATTGGAAAAAGAATCAGTATTTTAGGCCCCGCCACCAATGCTGAAACCGCTGTGAGCAACCATCTCTTCCAACCTGAGAAAAAGAACCAGGACGCAAATATTACGTAGTACCAAAACTCGTAGGACAAAGACCAAAAAGGCCCATTTGAAAAAGCACGCCAAGACTGAAACCAAATTTCATTGACAAAGAATAGATTTGCAAGCACCCTGAAAATTGGCTGAGAGTCTTGATAATGTCCCCCAATATACATGGCCGGGTTGAGCCCCTTCCCTACCGAGTCCAATATCAGCGTCAGGAGTAAGGCTGGAACTACAACTGAATACAGCCTGGCAAACCTGCTCTTGAAGTAGGCCATAACGCCAGTTTCTTTATTGGTTGCATAGGCAATGACAAACCCCGACAAAACAAAGAAAATCATCACCGCATCATGCCCGAAGGCACCAATGTTGTTCAACCACGCTCCATCAAACCTGCTGTACCTGGCGTGAAAAGTAAAAACCAGCATCGCGGAAGAAAACCTTAGCAAGTCTAAATAGATCGAGGTAGTTTTATTCATGCGATTCAATGGTCCAGTGGTCCGTGCGGCGTCCTCCGGGACGAGGTACCACAAGCGATCATCGTTGCTGGATATCGATCCACCGGTGCGAGCGCCCGCTCAGCAGAAACAAGAACTACAGCTGAGCAGATTGGTGAATCAAAGCCGTGCTATTGTGACGTACATTCTACGGATTCAGCCTGATTCACCCGTCCGAACTATCCGGAGGCCAACGTGGAGAGTCGGTCTTAGACGAAAGAGTTTCCTCTATCGTATGAACACCGAGAACGCGGCTCGGTCCTGCAAAGCGCCCCCTACGACCAGACGGCCACAATGCCAACCAAAATGAGACCGCATAGAGGGAAACGCATCAATTCGGTTCCTTAGTGCCGCACCTTTTCATTGACCGCCCAACAGAGGCTGCCCCACTTGCATATTTTGCACTGCATTCTGAAATCTAACATTCGATACCAATGAGCCATTTATTTCTGTCGGAATTGAATTGATCCAAATCTGGACGAAGAGACATAGGTTTCGTGCATCCCCTCGGTTTGATATATTCTCGCGCTAGTAAAATGGCCTCACTTTTCTCAATGGGAGTCTTGTCAGCACTGGAGATTGAGACGTAATATGGTCTCTGAAAAGGCTTTAAATAGCTATCAAGAGTATACTTTTTGCCATTGACGACCATCTCCGCATGATTTTCCTTCACTAAAGACAGCTTGCTGGTATCAACATTGCTCGTCGTTGCACAAGCGGCCAGCAATGAAGTCATGACGAAGAACGAAACCAAGTGCTTTATCGGACGCAAATTTTTCATTTGATAACTCGTCGGCGGAAAGTCACCGCGCGTGCTTCCCAGTGGCAGCTCCCAACGAGGGACGGCACAGCCGGACAATTGTAGGAATGGCTCGACATGCGCCACTGAGCATTCGGGCGCCTGACTTCAGCGCTTGGGTGCGCAAGGGTAGTTGACGATGTTTGCCATGGCCAGCACTTCATGAGCACCAAACTTCAGCTTGTCCGGATTCTTCTGCATCCAACTCACCGTGGCCAACGCGGCGTCTGTCAGTGAGACGTCCTTGGGGATGCAAAACATCCTTCTGCCTTTTCGGGTCAGAGGAGAAAGTGCGTCGGCCCCACCAAAGCCAGACAGATACGACAAGCACTTAGCGGCCTTGATCCTCCCGACTTCATCCAACGTCCCGCCGCGCTTTTGCTCTGCCACCGCTTCACACTGTTCCAGCAAATCATGGCCGTCTGCGGCATTCACAGGAGAAGAAGAGAAGGCGAACAACACCATCACGGAGGCAGAGACAGCGGCGGCGGGGAGTGAGAAAGACGAGCGATTGAGCATGGGTTCCAAGGGTCGCGAAATTCAACAGAGGAAACGGATGCTGCAGGTCAGCCAGGCACGAAGACAGACAGCGCAACACCCAAAGCCCCTTCATCTTAACGCGGACCAGGCCGAAGGCCTTCCAGACACCAGCGGCGTCGCGGAAGGGAGCCAAAGGTCTTCCGGCTCAGTTGTAGGTAACCACCACCGATACCGTATCAGTGTAGGTTCCCACGCCGGCGCTGGTCTGGTTGGCAGGCACCACGCCGCACACTGCCTGGTCCAAGAAAGCCAAACCAAGCAGGCTGAACGTTATGGAGCCCGTCAACACGCCCAAGCCGCTCGACCCATCACCCCAGAGGCCACCACAAGGGTTGCCGCTGACCGGACCATACAGCTGGTAACCCAGTCGGTTGGTGCCATTGGCCATTTGCCGCGTTAACACCGACCCGCCATACAACCCTGGGCCAAGCGCCACCTGAAAGCTCAACGTTGTCAACAAGGTGCCTGTGCAGTTCAGTTGCACACGCCCAGTTCCATTCGCCGTGGTACCGCTGAGAGGGTTATAGGTTCCAAAGGCCACGGACTGCGTGCTCGCGGAACAACTGCAGAGAATGCAAGCCTGCGCCGGCAGAGCCGCCCCACCCAGGAAGAGCGCTGCCACCGCTCTACGCCACCATTTCATGATCTCACCTCCTTCTCACACACCAGCGCCACAGGCTGGTTCAGCTCGGGCGTCGTGCGACGCAAATTTGCGGGTAAGGCGAACACACAATGAAAGCCCCCCATGTTCAGCTCGTAGCGCTCAACTGCAGAAGCATCGGGCTCGAACAGTCGCCCTTCGAAGCCGACGCGGCGCTCCTCGTCGTCACCTGCCTCCAGGACCGCACGTACCGATACGCCAGGCGGCAAAGCTTGTCCGTCCGGCGCGAGAAGCGTCAAAGTCAAGGGGTGCTGGCGACGAACCCCTAAATCCGCGACCACACCCCCTTGAAGCGCAGGCGAGAGTTTGAGCACCAGTGCGTCGTAGCTGACTTCCATCGGAAGATCATTCGGGTCAACCTCAATCCGGTTGGACTGGTAGGGGCGAAGATCAGTCACCAGCAAGCGTCCGTTGGCGTCAGTATGTCCCACCAGATGGTGGTCTCGGTATACCGGAACCCCTTCTTCAGCACCGACCTTCACCAGCGCAAAGCTCCCTTGTACCGGCCTACCGGCCATCCATTGACCGTCCATCGCCACCAGAGAGCCAGACACGCCGGCCGAGAGCGCCGACGTGCCCTCTCGCGCAAAGACCTCAGCCTCCCAGTCCGCCTGGGCGGTGCGACGCTCCACTCGTGCTTGCACATGGGCTCCGTCGCGGTCTTCGGCCAGCACGCGATAGCCCCAACCCGTTCCTGGCCCCACCGGCTTGCCCACCTCAACACCCATGGTGCGGCTTTTGTCCTGACGACTGGCATGCACGCGCCAGTCCAGGCCATTGTCTCCGATCGGCATGAGGATCATCACACCGACCGTGGGCCGTTGGCGATCGTCGTCGCTACGCTGCACGTATGCACTGAGAAACACCTGAGACGACAGTTGGGCGCTCAGGTTGATCATCCAAAAACGGTGATCTTCCAACTGCTGCAGGCGTTGGCGCCCCCAGGTCAGTCCCAGGCCACCTTTTGACCAAGGCAGCAGCACGGTGAGCTGGTCTGTGCCCCGTGGCCGGCCTTCTCCCAAAATCGAACCCAGTTGCACAAAACCTTCACTTTGTCGGCTAGACCGTACACGGGCACTCCAGGCGGGCTGCCGCAACTCGGCTGCCCACTGCCACAGATGGCCTTTCCGCGCCAATCCATCCCCCGCCAAGCCCTCCCGGCTCGCACTGCCCGCCACCGCAGCCTCCAGTTGGAGCCAGGAGCTGCTTTGCCAGATACCGCCCAGCCCGACCGCTGCCTGTCCATCAGCCCACTCGGCGCGCCATTCACCTGTGAAGCGCTCGTGCCAGCCATGGCGCCATTGAGCCAGTGCCGCGGTCCTGCCGTAAGCATTGCTGCGTATCCCATAGTCCTCGCGTATGCGTCCCGCCTCCACCGCAAACTCGCTCAGGCCAGGGCGAAGCAAGCGTTCGCTGATCAGATAGGGCTGCACCACTTCGTGCGTACGCCCCAACACGTCCGTGATGACCAGACGCAGGTCCCCGCTACCCGTGACCATGGGCAACTGCGTCCACTCGAAGGGCCCCGCTGGCACCTGCGTGCTCGCCACGCGGTTCTGCCCGAGCATCACTTCAACTGTCGATGGCAAATAGGCTTCGCCGCGCACCAGCGGCACCGCATGGCTGACGTACTCGGGCCGGATGGAAAAGTCGGTGCCCCACTGCACGCCACCCAGGCGCGCCGGCCGTCCCCAAAGGCCTGAGCGCGAGACAAAGTCCCCCAAACGAAGCGCTCGCATCCCACCAGGGTCGTCCCAACCCAGCGTGGTCTCGAGCCGGGTCAGCTCGACGCGCTCACCCGGCTGACGCCGCACAAAACTCGAACTTGTCAGCCTCCCGTTGGCCCAGAATGCTGTCGCTTCCACCTGACCGGCAAGTCGCCAGTCGCTGTCAGCGTGTTGCACCCGCAGATCGTAGTTCGCATAAGCACCGGGCGTGACACCAGCCATCGCACGCTCGGCTCCACTGCCATCCACACCCACGCGAAACGTTTCGAATGCGGCCGGTGCCAGTTCAATCTGCAGCAGTTGCAGTTGTTCATCAAACTGCAGGCGGGCACCAGGCAAGTCATTGAGCCAGGCGTGGTCTTCCGCCAACCCATGCTGCTGCCATTGCCTGGGCGCCTGGAGGCGAAGCATCTCCCAAGTGGAACGGTCCAACGCCCACCCTCCGTTGGGCGCCTTCAATACTGTCAGGGATTGCGGCCAGGCCTGCCCATTGATCTCAACGTCGACAATGAGCGCCTGCACCATCTGATGAGCCGGACTTGCTGCATCCTTGGTCCTCCCTCCCTGCGGGGGCACATTCAGCAAAGCCGCCTGCGCCATGGCCTGCATGCTTGTACAAGCCACACCTAACACAACAAGAAGACGCAACCAACGGGTCTTCCAGGGCAGTATTGAATGACATGGCTGAAAAGCCATGAATTTCTCCCTGTCAGCGTTGCAGGGGAAGCCGCAGACGTTGCTGATCAACCTGCACCCACACCGCCAAGTCACCCTTGGCATCCTTGGGTAGGTCCATCACCCAGCGGCGGCGCTGACCAGCCAAAACCGCAGCGTGGACGCCACGAGTGCCCAGAACAGGCTGCTCCGCTGTCTCTGCGCTGACGTTCACCTCGTGCACCACCGTGTGCACCCTGGACCGATTGTCCAGCGTCACTTCCACGGCGTCGCCGTCGACGCGCTTTGCCTGCCAGACTGGTGCATCGCCCGCGTCCGCCGGCGCCACATAAATGGGTATTCTCAGTTCCAGCAACACTTGCACGGCGTTCCCGGGTGCGGCCTTCATGATAGACACAGGCGCAGAAGCGCGAGGCGAACTCGCCCGCCGAGGCACTTCCCGAAGAATCAGGCGGTACGCTTGCTCCGTCTCGCCTTGCTGCCCACGCCAACCCAGGCGCAACACCTGGGTCTTTCCCGGTTCAACGTCGAATATCGCCGGGTTGAGGAGCACATCTGGTGTGGGGGTGTATTCGTCCAGACCATCGACTTGCCGCCAAGCCACCACATCGGCCTGCACGGTCATCGATTCCTCGCCATTGTTGGTCACGCGCAAAGATTCGCGCACGCGCTCGGGTGCCAGAAGATGAACACCCACTGGCATCACGGTGAGGCTACCTGCCTGCGCATGGGGCGCACCCGCGCACAGCAAAAGCAGGCAGGCCATCGCTGCACCTGCCCGCCACTTGCCGCATCGGCGCGGCTTCTCACCAATCTGGTTGAGGGGCGAAGGCCCCGAAAACGACGACTCAGTTGTAGGTGACAGTGACATTGATGGTGTCCGCGTAAGCCCCTGACGGCACGTTCTGGCTCGCCGGAATACGCCCAAACACCGTCAGATCCTGTTGGGCGCCAGTGCCCGTGCCACTGACCAACTGCCCGGCAGTGTCGCCCCACACTGTCGTGCGGGCTGCATCGCTGTACAGCTGATAGGTCAGCAGGTTGGCACCACTGAGCATGGCCCGCGAAGCCACTGCCCCCTGGCCACCCCCATCAAGCGCAACGGTATAGCTGGTGTCCTTGGTACAAGTCACGGAAACCGTGCCTGTGCCGTCCAGCTGCGAGCCGCCCGTGGGGTTGTAGCTGCCAAACGCCACGGCCGACGTACTCACCACACAAGACGAAGAAACCGTCGCTGTGACGGGCATCGTGCCACTGGTGGTAGCTGCGTCGACCCAGTGCGGCAAGGCCAGCGACAAGGTCAGAATGGATAGATGACGAATAGCGAGACTCATGGCGAAATCCTGATACAAAGATAGGCGCCTTTCAGCCGCGCCAAAGGCTGGATAAACAGGTCAATCGCGGCGTGGTTTTGAGGCTATTTCCTCAAAGAGCACATTTGCGCGGCAGACCTGTAGTCCTTTTGTCGGCACGTTGAGCGGAAAACTTAAGCGCTTTGTCTCGGGGCGAACCGTGCAAAATTCCCGCAACGCGCATGGTCTTCGGGCGCAGGTCTACCCCCGTTGCGCGAACTTTCCACATCACATGGAATGCGCGGTGGCCCCCCCCTCACGGCCCAGGCTAAGCGCGGCGCTGTTGGGTTCATGCCCATCTGGTTATGCCAGCGCAAGCCTGAATCGAACCAAGCCTCGGAGCCAGCGCATCGCCTGCGGGGTCAATCTGGGAGGCTCTTGTTTGAGCTCCTGCGTAAGGGCGTCGTTGCCTAGAGACGACACCAAATCCAGGGCACCCCTAGCGTCCCCTTTGCATACCCTGCGGCATCCAAGCAATCAGGAGTTCTTCAGGCTGTCGATCCAAGGGTCGGCAAAGACGTCCTGCTCCCCGATAGTCAAGCGGTCACGTTCTTCCAACGGAACGCGAACGTCGATCAGGTCTGCAAGTCGGGCCTGTTGGCCCATTCTCCGTCGGTTCGCCTTGCTGCAGGCCCCACGATGAAGTTCATTCCTGATAGCGCACCGAGTGCCCAACGGCACACACAAACCAACAGGTGCAGCCGGCTCCCGCTACCCGCAAGGGCTTTGGCGCACGCGGCGCAGAGGCTCCCCGTGGATGGCCCGGCTTGATGCTGCCGTCGTAGAAATCGAGGTCCTTCAGGAACAGCTCTTTGTCAGTCTCGAAGCTGTTGAAGTCGATGTGGACGGCGTTACGGTGTCAGAACTTGCGCTCACCTCTTTTCCTGCGAGAGAGGCAAAAGGCAAGATCCGACCCCAGTGCCCCTAGACGCGGTATTGGGAGCCGCCCCAATCGCCCCTCCCTGTCGGGACTAACGTGGATCTTCGTTCTCTAACAAGATCACAACATTTGAGTCACTCAAAGCATCCTTGACAAGATCGACAACTTTGGGGAGCAAATTCAAGGCACTCTTGTCGTTAACGCGAATGAGAAACAGGCATTGCGCATCCAGTCCGTGATCGCAGGCAACCTCTTTGTCGACACTAGAGGACGGCCTGACGTCAGAAATCAAGAACCTGCTCGCAAAAAGCTCTTGATGTCGCATCAGCAGCACCGAAAGCATCTCTTTCACGTGCGGCAAAGGGAGCGAGGAATGGCAAAACAAATCAATGGCCACCTTATTCCTCCTCCAATTTAATAACAGTTGGTACCCCACTCTTGTCAATAATGATGACCTTTTTGAGCCCGGGAATGGGATAGTTCTCGAGTTGGTTTTTCAGCGCGGAAGGGGTTACTGGGCTGTCTGCCAAGTTTACGACGACATTGTCTGCTTGTCCGGCAGCAACCTTGCTTCCAATCACTCCCGCTGCATTCCGCACACTTCCGGTCGAAGGAGCATAGTTGTCAAACACCTGCCCATCAATGATGTAGTCGGGATTTTTGCCGTTCGGCAAAGTTGGGGGATTTTGTTGAACCTTATAGCCATGTTTGGCCAGCGTAGATGCACTCTCATTTTCGCGAGTTAGCGAACGTACTGTCGCCGCATCGTCAGCTGCGCTTATAGCCGTGCGTGTTCCAGTCAACTCTCCTGCAATCACACCCCCATTCGCCCCACCCCCCTTACCCAACCCCGGCCCATCAACCTTGTTGACAAGCCTGGCGGCATCTTGTGCGGCTTCAATGGCTGTGTCAATTTTTTTGATCGATCCGATCGCCCCGCCACCGACGGGAAGGTTGGCGACCTGTTGAGCCATGA
>JBNKNN010000073.1:0-4104 GCA_050293865.1 Hydrogenophaga sp.
CCGCTGTTCATCGTGGGGCGACCGTTCAACCGGGAACCTCACCATCCCGGCAATGGACAGATGGTGGCGTTTCAGGCGGCTACCAGAGCCCAGGTGGATGAGGCCCATGCGCTGGCTTTGGCCAATGGTGGCGTTTGTGAAGGCGAGCCTGGCCTGCGGCCGCACTATCACGCCCATTACTACGGCGCCTATTTTCGTGACCCCGACGGCAACAAGCTTTGTGTGGCGTGTCATCAGGCTGAGTAGGCAGCGCGGGCGGCAAGACAAGCCTGTTCGTGTCGCTTCAAGCTTTCTCGTTGTCAACCCAGTAGGCCTGACCTCTGATCCTCTGCGGCTTGAAGAGCACGGCGTTGCTCTGGAGGGAGTGATGAGACTGCATGCGAAGCGAGGCCTGTTCCGCTGCGCAGCGCCTCAGTTCAAGACCCTGCCGCCGGCATTCGGGCTGTCATCTTCGTCGTCCTTCTCGTCCGCGTCGAAATCATCTTCGTCGGTACCGAGCAGTTGCATCCAGCCGCCGGTGACATAGTCCGGCAGAACGGACAAAGGGCGCGACGTCCAAGGCACTTCAAGAATCGCCAAGCGATTGGCATTCGCCTCGTATGTGTCGAGGACCTTCTTGCGAGCCTGAACGACGGCAAAGTTGTTAGACCAGTAGGCGTGGCCGATTCGCAGATTGCGGTGGTAGCTGTGCAGGTCTCCGTACAGGGCGTGAATCCAGTCGCTGACCTGCAGCATGGTGGCCCATGCTTCTTCTTCCGTGATGAGGTCCGCGATATAGGCGCCCCGTGTCATCGGGAAGACGCGCCACCAATCCCATGCCCAAATCAGTGCTGGAACGGCGTTGGGCCCGCCGGAGGACGAAGACAACAGCGACGCGATTTCTGCCGCAGGAATGTCCGTCAACGCAGACAGGCGGTCAAAGAGCGCTTCACGTTGAGGGCCAACGGCAACTCTCACAAATTCGCGCGTGTGCATACCCTGCTTGAGGGCCTCGACCATGCTCCAGTAGTCGTCTCGAGTGAGGATGCCCCAATCGGCGTCGAGGCTCGTCTTCTGCTCATCGACTGTTAGCAGTCCAAACGATACGAAAGCGGTTGTCTGGTTGGCATTGACGCGGCGCTCACATGGCCAGTTTTCCAGGGTCTCGCTCCAGTTGCCGACAGCGTTGACACCATCGAGCTGCAGCGCCTGGCGGTGAAGCTCAGGGTAAGGCAGTGAGATGCCTGCAATCGTGTAGTAGCGTTGTTGCTCTTTCACTCGGCGAGTCGCAGCACGCGAGAGCACGAAGACCATCACAAACAAGCAGGCAACACCCAAGGTCCCGCAGGCGGTGACAAACCACCAACCCTCCGGGAACGGTTCTGAGACATCGGAGAGGACACCGCCGCCAATGCCGGCCAGGCCCAGCGTGATGACGGCCAGAGTCACCATGCCGTTGACGGTGACACGCTCTCGATCGGTCAGTCGCAGTGAGACCTTTGCGTTCCAATCCGGTGTCACTGGAAATGGGGCTTCGCCAGGATGGTTTTGCAGCATGGTGAGGAGGGGTGAGGTGAGGTGAATTTGGGGCAGCGTATGCCCGGTTGCCTTGTTGATTCTATAAAGCGAAAAGCGCCGCCAGGCACCCAACATTGTTTGTGCGTAGCTTAGCAAGGCCGCAACGGCCAGTTTCTTTCCCGAGCAAAACACACCCCGTCGCCTCCAGGAGTGAACAGGTTAAGCTTGGGCCTGCGATGTTCAAACCCACCGCCGCCACCACTGTCACCGCCACAGCCTCCGTGACCGGCTTGCCCGTTCTTTACAGCTTTCGCCGCTGCCCCTATGCCATCCGGGCGCGTATGGCCTTGCGCAAGTCGGGGGTGCTGGTGGAGCTGCGCGAGGTGGTGCTGCGCCACAAGCCCCCTGAAATGCTGGCCGCATCACCCAAAGGTACGGTACCGGTACTGGTGCTGCCTGATGGGCGCGTGATCGATGAGAGCCTGGACGTGATGCGCTGGGCTTTGGGGCAGAACGATCCTGACAGATGGATGGCGCATGCCGGCGAACCTGCACAGCGGGAATGGCTGGCGATCAACGACGGTCCCTTCAAGAAGGCGCTGGACGCCTACAAGTATCCGGAGCGAAACCCGCAGGCGTTGCAGTCAGAGCACCGCTCGGTGGGTGTTGACGTGCTCATTGCCCCCATGGAAGCCTGCCTGTCCAGGCAGGCCTATCTTGCAGGCGATGCGCCAGGCCTTGCCGATGTTGCGCTCATGCCCTTTGTGCGGCAGTTTGCGGCAGTGGATGCTGATTGGTTTGCTGCTTGTGAATGGCACCTAGTGCGGGCTTGGCTGCAGCGCTGGCTGGACCACCCTGACTTCATCGGCGTGATGGAGAAGTTTGCACCGTGGAAACCGAACGAACCGCCCGCGGTGTGGGGCGGTTCGTGAAGCGGAGCGTTTGCTTCCGCTGAGCGTGAGAGCGCTGGGCGATTATTCAGGCTGACCGATGGTCAGTGCCACGGAGCCCACACCTTCCACTTCGCCAGCCAGCACGTCGCCTGCCTTGACCGGGCCCACGCCTTCAGGCGTGCCGGTGTAGATGATGTCGCCAGGCTGCAGATGGTAGTAGAGCGAGAGGTCGGCAATGAGCTCGCGAATGTTCCAGATCAGCTTGTTCACGTCGGAACTTTGCTTGGTCTCGCCATTGACCGTGAGCGCGATCTTGCCGGACTCGATGACCTTGCCGGGCATGGGCACGACTTCGCTGCAGACGGAGCCGTTTTCGATGTCCTTGCCCAGATCCCAGGGGCGGCCTTTTTCGCGGGCCACCAACTGCAAGTCGCGGCGGGTCATGTCCAGGCCGCAGGCGTAGCCGAAGATCATCTCGTCGGCCTGCTCCTCGCTCACCCGAAAGCCACCCTTGCCCAATGCCACGACCAACTCCATTTCGTAGTGGTAGTTGCCGGTCTCCGGCGGGTAGGGAATGGTGGCGCCGGAGCGCGTCAAGGTGCTGGGCGCCTTGGTGAAGTAGAAGGCCCGCTCGTTGGCTTTGTCGACCTCTTTGCCGACCATCTCCACAGCATGGGCGTGGTAGTTGCGACCCACGAAGAACAGTCGGTTGACGGGGAACAGCTCGGACTGGCCGCGAATCGGCAGTGCGGCGATGGGAGGAGGGGAGAAGAGGTAGTTGCTCATGAGGGGGTGTTCTTCGTGTCGCGGAGAAAGAAACAGGCGTCGGATTTCAGTTGGTGAATGTATGGTCAATGCATGACCCATGGGCGAGGGAGGCGCTTTCAGCGCACCTCGTAGACCCCCAGCTTGCGATGCAGCGGTGATTCGTCGGCAATGAAGACAAAGGCTGCATTGTCGGTCGAGCGGTTCTTCAGCGAGACGGGCTCATAGCCTGGTGCGCAGCAGGTGTCGGCCTCCTCCATCGCAAAGGTCTTGCCGCAGGTGTTCACGTCCACCCCTCCTTCGATGAGGTGAAACACTTGAGAGGGTGAACGCGCGGGCAGGTGCAGCGTTTGGCCAGGGCGAAGCATCAAGGCGTAGAAGCCCAGAATGTTCTCGGCGTCCTCTCCTGTCTCGGGATTGATGTAGGTCACCTGCACGCATTCCAACGTGGGATCGTCGGCGGCGAGTTCCTCCAACGCTGATCGAGTCGCTGCCCACGGGTAGCGCAGCATCGGATAGCGTTTGTCGTTCCGGCCGAACACCTGAGTGGGCACCACACCAGGTCGGCTCCAGGCGCGGACACCATTGCCTTGCCTGACTTCCTGGCGCTCGCCATTGACGTGATAGCTGGCTTCCATGTAGTACACCAGCGGCAAGTCCAGCACATCGAGCCATATCACGGGATCAGAACCGTCGTGGCCATGTTCGTGCCACAAGCCGGTGGGTGTGAGGATGAGGTCGCCGCGGCTCATGGGGCATTTTTCGCCATCGACCGTGGTGTAAGCGCCTTCGCCTTCGACGATCATCCGCACCGCATTGGGTGTATGCCGATGACTGGGCGCCCATTCTCCTGGCAGTAGCAGTTGCATGCCGAGGTAGATGGCGGGGCTGGCCTTCATGTTCTCCAATCCATGGCCTGGGTTGGCCAACACCAGCACGCGCCGCTCGG
>JBNKNN010000074.1:0-17546 GCA_050293865.1 Hydrogenophaga sp.
TGCGGTTGGATTCGAGCCCGCCGAAGTCCTTGAGCATCTCGGGGGCCTTGACACCCGCTGCCCACACCACCAGCTCGGCCGGCATGATCTCGCCACTGGCAAAGCGAATGCCCTCGGCCAGCACTTCGGCCACCGGGGCGCCAGTACGCACCTCTACGCCGATTTCGCCAAGCAGGCGCATGGCGGAAGTGGATACCCGCTCGGGCACCGCGGGCAAGATGCGCGAGGCGGCTTCGATAAGAACGATCCGGATGTCTTCCCCGGGTTTGATTCGGTCGAGACCATAGGACACCAACGTGCGGGTAGTCTTGTGCAGTTCGGCCGCCAGCTCCACGCCAGTGGCGCCAGCGCCAATGATCGCTACCGTGAGCTGTCCGGGCCGCATAGGTGTCTGCTGCGCATGAGCGCGAATGCAGGCATTGACCATGCGGCGATGAAAGCGCGCCGCCTGCTGCGGCGTTTCGAGCGCAATGGCGTGCTCTTTCACGCCTGGCGTCCCAAAGTCATTGGTGAGGCTGCCTATGCTGATGATGAGCGTGTCATAGCGGAACACACGCGGCGCAATGACCTGCTCGCCGCTTTCGTCGATGTAGGGCGCAGTGGTGACCGTTTGCTTCTCTCGGTCGATGGCCACGACTTCCCCATATCTGTAGCGATAGCCGTGCCAGAAGGACTGAGCCAGGTGGTTGATCTCATAGGTACCCAAGTCCATGCTGCCGGCCGCGATTTCATGCAGATGTGGTTTCCAGAAATGGCTTTGCGATTTCTCGATCAGTGTGATCGCTGCCTTGCGCTTCTTGCCCAGCTTGTCGCCCGCCCGGGTGGCCAGTTCCAGGCCTCCGGCACCACCGCCAATGATGACGACTTGGTGCAAGCCGGCATCCGGTCCTTCGACGTTGAAGGGTTCGCTGACACAGGCGCTGGCAGCGGCATCGGGAATGCCCGCATGGAGGCTGCCACCGTTAATTGCGTGGTTGGTCGTCTGGTTGGGCGTACTGGCAGTGCTGTCCACGGTGTCTCCTGTTGCTCGGCATTGGCGCCAGTCACAAGATAACGGAACTGCCAGCCCCAGGGTGGTGTGTGACGCCTGCATCGACGCAGTTTTCGCATAACGAGGCATCTGGTCCGAGCCTGGGGATGCTCTGCATAGCCTCCCCCTATGCGCGTGTGGACCAAAGCGGGCCACGGTGCAGCAGTTTTTGCAAAGGGATCCCAAGGTGTTGCCGTTACCCCGAAGCCCCCCAAAAAGCGATATGCGGGCTCCCTCCAGTTCGGCATACTCCTCTATCGCTCCAACACATACATCGATCAGCGCTGGATGGGAGCAGAGAAGATGCAGGATATTGATGTGGCAGCTCTAAGGGACGACTTCGAACAGGAATCGATTCAACCCAACTGGCGCTTCCACTGACGCAGGCTCTACGCCCGGCGGCCTACTACACATGTTCCCAGAACCATACTGACGAATCCAACTCGACAGGTGTCGGTCATGCTGCACAATCTAGGCACGAATAACCAAAGGGAGGATTGATGACACTTCTTCGTTTCATCCTTATTCTGTTGCTGGCGATGCCGGCATATGCAAAAGTTTCCACTGGCGACGCTGTTGACGAAGCCACAGAAATTGGCCACCAGGCCCAGAAGCTTTTCTTCGCTCGTCGATTCGAGGCGATTGAGTATCTGGACAAAGAGCTCCGCGAGGACCCAAAGCGGCAGCGCCTTTCGGACGGTCGCTGGAGCATTACTTTCCTTTTCGATCAACTCGAACTCTCCAGCGGGAATTCCTCGAGCTTCGACGAGTGGACGGTCAGGCAGAAAATTGCCGACGAATGGATAGCCAAATATCCGGACCAGGCACTTCCGCGCATTGCGCGCGCCACGATTGAGATTGGCTATGCTTGGTCCATCCGTGGGCCAGGCTTCGCCAGAGAGGTTCCACCCGAGCGTATGCAACTCTTCAAAGCGAGGATCGCATATGCACGAAGGCAACTGGAACACCCCGTTTTCAAGACGGAGAAACATCCGCTGTGGTTTTTCTACATGCTCGAGATCGCCAAGTTGCAGTCTTGGGATTCAAGAAGCTATCAGGCATTATTTGAAGCTGGAGTCACTGCGTATCCGGGCTACGAGTTTCTCTACTTCAAAGCGACGGAATACTACCAACCGATTTGGCACGGCAGTCATGCACAGATCAGAAGGTTCGTTGAAGAGTCGGTTGAGAGAACTCGCGCGAAGGAAGGCATGGTGATGTACACCAGACTTTACTGGTACATGCTGCATCGCCTGCACGATCGCACCTTCGACCCTGGCAATGCTCAATGGGAACCAATGAAGCAAGGGTTCGAGCGACTGATGCAGGACTACCCGAAGTCCGGATGGAACCTCAATGCTTTTGCTTACTACGCCTGCATGGCAAGAGACTGGGACACGTTGAAATCGCTGGTGCCAAAGATCGGCGACGAGCCAGCGATGGCCATCTGGAAGCAACCTTCCCGCTACTACACTTGTATCGAGAAGACCAAAGAGATGTCCCGATAGGGATGTCGACTTCAGGTTCAGCCGTCTGCGCTCACACTGGCTCAGGCCAGTGTGACGCCCAATGATCCGTTCGGCAAGGCGCCCTACTCACTCTCGAACTGTTCCGCATTCTTCCCTTTGAACGGCGCATAGAAAGCCTTGATGGCTGCCATGTCGGCATCGACATCACCTGTAGGAATGAACAAAGGGCCAAGACCGCTGCGCTTGGAGGAATAGTCCATATAGGCCATGACGATAGGTACGTCGGCCGTTTTGGCTATGTGATAGAAGCCGGTTTTCCAATAGCGGGTTTTGCTGCGCGTGCCTTCGGGCGGCACGATGAGCTGCAGCGGACCGTCCGCCTCTCGGATGGCTTGCGCCGAAGCGGCAACGAGGTTGCTGCCTTGGTCGCGGTTGACGGCAATGCCTCCCAGCCACCGCATCACAGGCCCGAACGGCGCCTTGAAAAGCGTGTGTTTGCCCATCCAGTAAGGGTTGAGCCGCAACGCAAAGGCCACCATCAGGGTGTACGGCAAGTCCCAGTTGCTGGTATGCGGTGCAGCAATGAACACACTCGTGCGCGCCTCGGCCGGCAGGCTGCCTTCAACCTTCCAGCCAGTGAGCTTGAGAAAGGAGACAGAGAACGCCCGCAGCAGCGTGTTGACCACCGGGGTCGTGAAAATGGTTCGGTGCATGCAAAGGAGATGTGAAGAGGCTGGCCGTATATGGTACGGCAGCCAGTGCAAAGGCATTGCCTGTGACGCTGGACACAACCGATCACACCCTGGTCAGGTTCGCGCTTTGGAGTGTCTTTGGCAAGGGCTCCATCACTGGGGACCACTCCAGCTCCAGCAAGGCACAGACAATCTGCCCCAGCCCGACGCCCAGATGGGTCTGCGCCGCAGCGGCGCCTGCGTCTGCCCGACAGGCAGCGGATGCGAACGGCTGAAACGCTGCCCATTCTCGCCCGATCTGTTGGACGAGGATGCGTGCCAGGTCGTAGGAGAGTTCCTGTGATTCGCCCGGCTCGTGAAACGACTCGCCACTCCAGAACGCCTGGATCTTCTCACTTTGCCAGAAGCGACGATGGCGGGACTTCATCTGCTGCGGTGTGGACCGCTGGGTGAAAGCACCAATCGCCCTGGGGCAGAGACGATCTTCGGTATTGACGGCCATGCCTTCGTCAAGCCACAAGGGCAGTTGGAGGTGCGAAAGCCGCGCATGCGTGAGCTCATGCGCGATGACAGGTTCAATCGCCTGCAAGTCATTCTTGATGGTCAGGAAGTGCGCACACCCTTGGTCAACGAACATGCCCGAACTGGTGGCGAAGGTGCCTTCGTCCGGGTAGCAGGTCGCCACGTACCGGTAATAGACGTCTTCCTCGTCAAAGACGACGAGGATGGCATGCTCGTTCTCAGGAGCGCGAGCCAAGTCGCCCAGCACGCGCAGCACCCTCTGCTGGGTCTTGCGCACGTAGGCTATGGTGGCCTTGGCCACAGTGGGCTCCAGGCTGGAGAGCAAAGCCACGCCGTTATCTATTGCCAGCACATACTGCGGACCCAAAGCGTCCCGCAGATGCAAGAGCCAACCCACCTCGCAGGCGCGTCTGAACCTCAGGCGATCGGCTTCATCATGCAAGAAAGCCTGTGCCCACTCATCCACGACGGCCCAATCCAGTGCAGGAATTCCCTCGGACAACACAAGATGAGCTTCGATAGGCCAGTATGCACCGCCGTTGGCTTCGATCACGGCAGGCGCCTCGGCGGTTACGACTGAATAGACTCGCGAAGGTCTGGCATCAGCATTGGCGCCAGCAATGGCATCGGCAGCCGATGCCGCCGATGCCTGAGTACGTCCTCGTGCGCCCAGGGAACGAAGAAATTTGAACATGGTTGACGGCCACTGACCATTGCGGATCAGTGGGTTCAGGCAACCTCAGCTTCGCCCACCAGGCGGCGGTGCAGACGCTGTTCGGTCGGATTCACCATGGAGGACCACGTCACATCCAGCAAGATCCAGGCGAACGTGTTTGTCAGAATATTGGCCTTGACCTGTTTCACCTCTGCCACTGCTTTCACTTCATTCCCTCCCAATTCTTATGATCATGAGTATGCTGCCGCCGTATCAGGGTCCCTCTGCAAAACCTGCGGCTGGCGCTTCATGGGCTTTGCGCCGATGAGGCGTGAGGCAGGAACGCCGGGGCAAGGGTCTACACCTGTTGCTCAACAATCAACGCCCCCATCGCTTCTTCTGTCCCAAGCGGGCCAATCTGACAGCACACCCAATAGCTTAAAGCAAGCTCACAACGCCAACCTCGGCTACCGCCCTTGCGCTGACGTGCGCTTGATTCACTTCTCAGGCGATGCCTCCGGGTCAAATGACCTTCGGACGCCGGGAAAAAAATACAATTCCTCGTAACCCGCTCCCATGCCAAGCTTCTGTCCGCCGCCTTTCGCAAGCGAGTGGTTGCAAGGCACCCGCCTCCTGGCCATCTCTGTGCCGAACTCTGCGGACCTCATCTCTCCATGCCCGAGTCAGCCCCGACCCCATCGCGCTCCCCTCTCCTTGAGATCATCCGCATGGAGGAAGCCGTCAGGCGCCTGCCCGCGGAAGCATGCCGTCAGCTTGAAGCCTTTTGCCTGAGTCCCCGCCGCTTCCATCGCGAGCGGATTCTTTGGGTGCGCGGGCCCTTTGAGACTGACTCGATCAATCTGGACGAATGGCCTGGCATGGTCGACTTGCTGCGCAGCGATGCGTCGGTCACCGTCGACGAAGAGATGGTATTGACGGTGGTGGTTGACGGTGACCTGCGCGTGAACACGCTGTATTGCGAAGACAGCGACGCTTCGTTAGGACTGGTTGTCTTGGGTAACCTGGAGGTCAGACATGCCGTGGTCGGTGGCCAGCTCATCCTGGTGATGGGGGAACTTCGGGCCACCGATCTGTTCTGGGGCGACTACAACCATGGCGACCTGATGGTGAACGGGCGCATGGACGTGAGGCTGCTGATGGCCACAGAGGAATACCATCTGCCAAACCTATCCGACCGGGAAGGCGACCGCATCGGAGCGCTGCTGGAAGAGCAGGACACCGACGAGCTGGAAGAAGATCTGGCCGATGTAGCTGCCCGGTACTTTGTTGACGAACTGGTTGACTACGACGAATCGGACCAATGGGCTTTGTGTACGGTGGTGGACAGGGATCAGGTGATTGAGGCTTTGCTGCGAGGCGAGGCCGTACTCAGAGCAGAGTTCCAGGCAGAAGACTGCACCGAACCCGTGCCTCGGATCTGGGCCGAAGTGTCGCTGAGCGACCACGCCTCCATGACGGATCAAGAAGCCTTGTTCGCGGCCTTGCTGGAGGATGTGCCAACAGACGAGCCCGAGCAGCAGTTCCGCTGTGATGCCATGGCTGCAGACGTCTTCGTGACACGAGCCCACCGACGCCAGGGCGACGGCGT
The DNA here is from genome assembly GCA_050293865.1 of Hydrogenophaga sp. Lineage (GTDB taxonomy): Bacteria > Pseudomonadota > Gammaproteobacteria > Burkholderiales > Burkholderiaceae_C > Hydrogenophaga. Next base: position 5,978 of record JBNKNN010000074.1, read on the forward strand.
CGCCGTGCCGGATTCACTGACGATCCTGCGAGACGATGGGATGGAAGTGCGCATGTGGGTGCAATCGCCCGGATTGCTCAAGCGCATGGTGGGCAGCGAGGCGGGACTCAATGCCGTTTACGAGCATGTGGACGCTGGCGTGTCCGGGTTTCGTCCCATCTGGTCTGAGGCGGACGCAGTTGCTGTGGTTGAAGCGGTGTGGAATGACGCCTTGCGCAAAGCGGAGGCAGGGCGATACTGGCGCGCCCGATTCGTGCAACGAATGAACGCTGAAGAAGTGCTGGGCCTGCTGTCCCTGCCCATTGTGGTGGACCACTACAACGACTGGTCAGTCCCTGACAAAGCCGGCTTCTGGGACGGGTATCTGCACTACTTGTTTGTTCTGCCGGACAAGGACAAGGCGAAGAAAGACACTTATGGCGCGCTGCGTTTGAGCATGGAACGTACTGACCTGGACGAGTTTGATGTACGTAGCTACCAGTTCGATGTGGATGATCTGGTCACGCCAGGCCCGGTGACGCTGCGCTACCGCTCGTCTGCCATCCAGTCGCCTTTGGGCACGCCAGCGGACCCGTATCGCCGCGGCTTTCGATACATGGGCGTATTTGACGGCGCCAAAATCGCTGAGGCCCTCAAGTGGTACGAGCGTTGTGCCAAACGCTTGCCAAGATGCGAACCTATGTCTGGGGGCTGCCAAGCAGACTGATGCTGCGGCCGCCTCAGCCTTCCAGCGCCGCCTTTGCCCGCATCTTGGCGGCGATGTATTCCCCGTGCGTCACGTGCAGCAGGCCAGCCACTTTGCTGATGACGTGGTTTTCATTCGCGTCCAAGTGCGCGTCTGCGTAAGCCACACGCCACAGGCTCTCAACCAGCTCAACCTTCTGCGGATGTGAAAACCGGTCGTTGATCTGGCTAGTAAAGGTGTGGAAGTCGTTGGCGGTCTTCGCTGTTTCCTGCGCGTGGACGATCAGTTCGTCCAAAGCCCCTGAGGGCAAGTCAAAACGCTCGCCCAGGGCATTAAGCACAGCCAGCTTTTCAGGTGCGCCGATGCTCTGGTCTGCGCGCATCACCTCCACCAGCAACACGGCGGTGGCCAGTAGCAGGGCGCGGCCTTGTTCCTCGGGGGATGGCTCGGTTTCGGGGGACAGGAGCTGATTGAGCAGGTCCTTCAGGGTTCTGAACATGGTGTGCCTTTCACTGTCTTGTTTGCCTCCTTCGAAGCCTGGTTCGTTCCGTCCATCTCTGAATGTGCCAGTAAGTGTTTCTCTTCGCCTGCGCCCGGCTTCACCTCACCTGCCTGTTTAGAGGGCCGACGGTGAAAGAGAGCCATCACTGATCAGCTTTGTCCGCCGTCAGGCTTAGGCATCGCTTAACACCGATCGGCGTGCCTGCAGAGACGTTGGCAAGACCGCTTCCTGATCATAGGCAAGGCAGACGGTCAGCGGCGCGGCGCGCGCAAAGCCCCCACACGATGTCTTCCCTCCGCATGTCATTCGCGCGCTTCTCCCAGCCGCTGATGCGGCGTCGTCCTACAAAGTGTTCATCCAGAGCAGCGCATCCTCGAACCCAACAGAGCACGCATTGCCTCGGTGGGCAAGGCGGATGCTCCACACCGGATGCACGCCATGAACTCCTTCAGAACTTTGATCTTCACCCGCCCCAAGCGGCCCGCCTCCTGGCGCAAGCATTTGGTCACTGCTCTCGCTGCTGGCTTGGTCGCCCTGGCCTATGTCAACGCGGAAGCGGCGGCTGGCCAGCCGGAAAAAGGCGCTGCAGACGCCGGCAAGGCGATTGCTCAAGCGGGTCTGCCTCAAGCAGGAACCCCCGCTTGCATGTCTTGCCACGGCGCCGAAGGTGAAGGCGTGAGCGCGTTCCCCCGACTGGCCGGCGCTGGCGAGGGCTACCTGCTCACACAGCTGAATGCCTTCGCTAGCGGAAAGCGTCAGAACGCGATCATGCAGCCCTATGCCAAGAGCATGAATGCTGAACAACGCCAATCCGTCGCCAGGTACTACGCCAGTCTGCCGGCACCTGACACGCATGCAGCGCCCGAGGCCACGACCAACCAGGAGGGGGCTTGGCTGGCACAGCGCGGCAACTGGGATAACAACATCCCGGCCTGTGCCCAATGCCACGGACCTGCTGGCTTGGGCGTGGGCGAGCACTTTCCACCCCTGGCAGCGCTGCCTGCGAGCTACATGGTGGAGCAGCTCACGGCTTTTACCAAGGGAACGCGGCCTGGCGGACCACAAAACCTGATGGGAACCATTGCCGGGCGCCTGAGCACGGCGCAAATGGAGGCCGTGGCGAAGTACTACGAATCACTGGCCGGAGCGGGATCACCGAAGCAAGCGGATGCCACAACGTCCCTGGCGAACACAGCGAAGAGAGGTGCCCAATGAGTTCAACCACTTTGAAAGAGCCAGGTCAGCATACAGGCCTCACTGAGCGCCGCCATGGCAAGGTCATGATGGCTCTGGCCATGACGGCGGCTGCCGCACTGGCTGGCTGCTCGCCAGCCGACGACCAGCCTTCCCTCCAGTCAAAAGCAACACCATCAAACGCTGCAGCAGCCGCACCCGCAACGGCCTCTGCCCCGGCATCAGATTCGCCATCCGGATCGGCCAATGCCACTGCACCGGCGACTACCACAGCGCTTGACCATGTGGAGCCACCCAACGTGCCGGCAGACGCCACGGACCCCAAGACGGCCTGGCATCAGCCGCCGTCGGAATCCACGCTCAAGGATGATGAGTTCGGCCGCATGGTCAAACTGGGGCGGAATATCTTCCTGAACACGGGCGCCTATGCCAAAGACTATGTGGGCAACGACCTGAGTTGCGCCAACTGCCACCTGGACGCGGGACGCCGGGCGGACTCGGCACCGCTATGGGCCGCGTTCGTCAAATACCCGGCGTACCGCTCCAAGACAGGCAACGTCTCGACCTACGCCGCGCGGCTGCAAGGCTGCTTCAAGTACAGCATGAACGGTAAGGCGCCACCAGCAGACAGCGAGGTTATCACCGCGCTGCAGACCTACTCCTTCTGGCTGGCCAAAGGCGTGCCGGTAGGGGAGTCGGTCACGGGCGGCGGGTATCACACCCTGGCCGCACCACCGCAGCCAGCGGACTATCTGCGGGGCGAGAAGGTGTATGCCGCGAATTGTGCTATCTGCCATGGCGACAACGGCGAGGGCCAACGTGCTGGCAACCGCCAGGTATTCCCGCCGCTGTGGGGACCACGCTCGTTCAACTGGGGCGCGGGCATGCACAAGTTGAGCAACGCAGCGGCGTTCATACGCGCCAACATGCCGCTGGGCATGGGCCAGACGCTGAGCATTCAGGAGGCTTGGGACGTGGCTGCCTTCATGAACAGCCATGAGCGGCCCCAAGACCCCCGGTTCACGGGATCAGTGGCAGAGACGCGCCAGCAATTCCATGACAGCCAGGACTCGCTGTACGGCACCGAGTTCAGGGGCCACTTGTTGGGCAGCGGCGTGTGACGCAAAGAGACGCGGCAGCCCACGGCGGGCCGCGGGTGTCCACCGTCAAGCGGTGGGTGCTCAGTGCGGCATCACCTGCTTGAGCGCAGCAGCAAGCTCCGAGGCCATGAACTTGGCGACGTAGGCATCTGCCCCCACCGAAGCCACATGGCTCTCGTTGGTGGTCCCTGTGAGCGAGGAGTGGATCACCACCGGGATGTTCTTGAAGCGTGCGTCCTGCTTGATGTTGCGGGTGAGCGTGAAACCGTCCATTACCGGCATTTCCAGATCGGTCAACACCAGCGCCACTTTGTCTTTCGCAGTGCGGCCATCGGCCTGGGCCTCGCTCTCAATGGCCTGGATGCGTTCCCACGCTTCCTGACCGGTCTTGGTCATGACGAACGGTACGCCCATGGCGGTGAGGCCCTGCTCGATCATCATGCGCGCCACTGGCGAATCGTCCGCTGCCAGCACAAAGGTGCCCTCCGGAATCTTGACAGCGTCCTTGACTTCGTCGAGGTGCATTTCGGCAGTGGTGTTGGGGAACACGTTGCGCAAAATTTGCTCGACGTCCAGCACCTGGACCAGGTCGACTTTGTCGTCTTCGCCTTTGATCTTGGCAATGCTCGTGACCAGGTCACCCCCGTTGCCTTCGGCTGCGAGCACGTCACTCCAGTCCAGTCGGACAATTTCTGCCACCTCTTCAACGGCAAAGGCCTGGGTGGAGCGCGCGTACTCCGTCACGAGCAGGATGTTCAGCCCGCGCTTTGGCGTGCAACCGACCATGGCGGGGAGATCGATCACCGGAATAACCTGGCCACGGATGTCGGCGACGCCGAGCACCTGCGGTGCCGCGTTGGCGATCTTGGTAATCTTGGGCATGACCAGTAGCTCGCGCACCTTGAAGACGTTGACGCCAAACAGCTCGCGGCGATCACTCCCCGGAGCTTCGCCAAGGCGAAACAGCATCAGCTCGAACTTGTTGGATGAAGTGAGCTGGGTGCGCTCGTTGACGTCGTGCAGGGAATGGGTGAGGCTGGCAGACATAGGTGGCTCCGGTTGGCTCCAATGAAATCGGTTCCCGTGGGTAATCCACGCAGGATAAGCCTGCTATATCGGCACGTAAGGGCACAAGAATGAGGGTAAAAGCCCTTAGTTCGTTGGTTCTCATTGTCGACCCACACCGGTGGCGGCCCCTGCCCTTGCCCCAGGCGCTTGTTGCTAAAGTCCAACGCACCAATTCGGAAGCGTCGGCTTCGCCACCAAATTCGCATCGATCATTCCTCTGGGGCAACTGCTTCCCGCCTCTTGAACTAGAGTGTGCTCTGCGCCGTGATGGTGTGCCAAAAGATTTCAACAGAGAGGATTCACATGCAAAAAGAGAGCAAAGACTACCTGGAAATGGCCTTCAAATCGATTCAGTGTTTCGCTGACGATGGCAAGCTGGACGTGCGCGAGCTGGACAAGCTGGTGGATATCGCACTCAAGGACGGTGTTGTTGATGCCAACGAAAAGCGCGTGCTGAGCAACATCTTTGGCCGCCTGACACCGGCCGAACTCAGCCCGGCGATGGTCAAGAAAATCGACGAGGTTCGCGCGCGCTTCTCCATCTGATGCCCGGCGAAGACGCCACGTCGGCGACTACCACAATCCCTTCGGAAAAAGCGCAGCGGGCGAACGCCATGCTTCGCGTCACTGACGTAGGCGTCTTTCGCCCAATGCCGGATGCCACATTGAAGCGGTCTTTTCGGGCAGTTGCGTTCTGTGCGGCGATGGTTGCTTTCGACGCGACCGTCGGCCTCACACGGGGCCGACCCTTCCCGAGCGTGTTCCCGGTACTCTATGGCGTTGCTTTCTTCGCATATTGCGCATGGGCGGCGTTCGACTATTGGCGGCCCGCCCACCGACACGGGCGACCGGTGGTTCAGATGGTGGACGGTGGTCGTCGCCTGAAGTTCGGGGGGTTCGCTGAATCTGGTACCAGCAAGACCATAGACGTTCGCAATAGACCTCGCCTGACCATTGACGACTGGGGCAATATCCACCGCTACAGATTCAACGCCGCCGACACCGACAAGGGCCAGGATTCGTCCGCGGAAGAAGTTGTCGGAGACTGGGACGCCGAAACCAAGGCCCAGGTGGATCGCTGGCTTGGCCAACTGGCTCAGGATGGCCTGATCAAATGGGACATGCCCCAGGGACGAGGTATGCCGTAGGCACTGCCCTTGGTGCCACCTGATGCACCAGCAAATACAAGCTCAACCCGGTGCGCATCGTGCCAGCCAGGCTTCGACGGCTTCGCGAAGTGCGAGATCATGCACGTTCTCCAAAAAGTCTTGCCGAGCGATGCTGACCTCTACTGCGACGGCGTAGGGACCTGGAAAGGGCGGTGTCAGCCACTCACGATCCTTCACACTGCTGGCAATGAGCGGCCCCGTCAATCCTTTCGCGTGTATTCTGATCGCGTCAGGGGTGGCTTGCAAAGTCACCGCCAAAGACTCAATCCTGCGGCTGTAGCTTCCGCTGTCGGCAGCCACGGAACCCGCATAGAGGTCGATCATTCCCAAGCAAGAATCGCCTTGATCTGCACTTGGTAGTCGTTCATTCACCGAAAGACGGAGAGCAGGACCCGATGCAGCCTGGATGGAGTCCATCAACTTGTCGCCCTCGAAGTTGACTCGCAGATGCGGGCTAAGGCGAACATCGCTCCCATAGGACAAAGACAAACCGCCGACGCTCAAGTGGCAATTCAGTCCGCTGTGAGGCCTGCCGCTGCAAATGTGCTCACTGGTGAATTGCTCCGGCTCCAACCGCGACCATTCGTTCATGGGGATGGACAGCTTCTCCTCCAGTCGTTCGCCCGAGGTCTTGGCTGACATTCGCTTCTCCCTTTGCAGCATCTGACGGAGCTGGATCTGCCGCCACAAGCTCCACCCCATGAGGCAGGCGACAAGCCCGCCCATCAGGGCCAGCAAAACTCCCAACATCGGGCTGTTGGGCTCCGACCCCGGCCAGAGTTCCGAGATGCCCAGCAACAGTACAGGCAAGGCTGACACCAGCAACACCAGCGCCATACCCACACTGGTGCGCAGGGCAAGCGAATCCAACATATGCAGGATTCCTTTGTTACGCCCCAATTGCGCTTTGTCCATCAATCCGTCCCCCGCTGCTCTCGATATTTTCCAGTTGCCTACGCGACGCAAGTATGCCGCAGCTCGAGCAGCGCAAGGACACGCACCGAACTATCCGATGGGCGTTCGAGATCAAAGCGGGATGGATGGCGTGCCTGCTGAGCGCACAGAGTACGAGGCAGCACACCCAAACCGACGGGGCCTATCAATGCCGCTCTGGCACCTGCTCTGCCTCATCACCCCAGTTGCGGTTGATGCGGCGGCCCTGCTTCACGGCCGGCCGTTCGGCGATGGAGGCAGCCCACCGCTGCACGTGCGCGTATTCATGCACCGAAAGGAACTCTCCGGCCTCATAGGCCTTGCCTTCAACCAGGCTGCCGTACCAGGGGTAAATGGCGATGTCGGCAATGGTGTATTCGTCACCTGCCATATACGACTTGTCCGCCAGGTGCCGGTTGAGCACGTCGAGCTGGCGCTTGGTTTCCATGGCGAAACGGTTGATGGGGTACTCGAACTTCTCCGGCGCGTAGGCGTAGAAGTGACCAAAACCGCCGCCCACATACGGCGCCGAACCCATTTGCCAGAACAACCAGTTCAGCGTTTCGGTGCGCTGGGCGAAATCCTTGGGCAGGAAGGCGCCAAACTTTTCTGCGAGGTACAGGAGGATGGCGCCGGACTCGAACACCCGGGTGGGGGTTTCGGTGCTTCGGTCTAGCAGGGCCGGAATCTTGGAGTTGGGGTTGACTTCAACAAAGCCGCTGGAGAACTGATCACCCTCGCTGATGCGGATGAGCCAGGCGTCGTACTCAGCACCACTGTGGCCCAGCGCGAGCAACTCTTCCAGCATGACTGTCACCTTCACACCATTGGGCGTGCCCATGGAGTAAAGCTGCAGCGGGTGCTTGCCTACTGGCAGCTCTTTGTCGTGCGTCGGCCCGGCAATGGGCCGGTTGATGTTGGCGAATCGACCGCCGTTGGCCTGATCCCAGGTCCAGACGGCAGGAGGGGTGTAGGGGGTGGTTTTGTCGTTCATGGAGGTCATCGTAGGGCACCGATGCAAACCCCTTCAGTGAACGTGTGTAACCCCAATGGTTGCCGGCATGTATGGACTCAGCGCCCAAGCACACGCAGATCTCGCGTTGTATTTTTACCCGGGCATTATTGACGCCATATTATTACCCGGGTAATAATTGAAATTGCTGGCAGAGGTGGGCTGCACCCTCCCCCTCCAGCGACGTTCTCTCTACTTTCCTTGTTGTCTTTACTCTTCACTCAAAGGAGATTCAAATGACTGAGACCCCCAATCCATCACCTCCTACCGCCGCAGGTCCACCCAATGCGCGACTCGAGTTCCGAAGCGTGGGCTTGTTGCCCAGGCAATGGGCATGGATCGACGCGCAACCCAGAAGCGCCAACGCGAACCTTCGCCAAATGGTGGAAGACGCGCGAAAGGACGCCGATGGCCGCCACCGAGCCGAACGACTCAAAGACGAGTGCTATTTCCTGATGCGGGATTTGGCGGGCGACCGGCCCCACTTCGAAGAAGCCTGTCGTGCTCTTTTTGCGGGCGACCTCTTCCGCCTGGGCGCAGTGGCAACCGGATGGCCGCCTGAGGTGGCACAACCCATCACCGATATGGCAGCGCAAGCGTGGAGCACCTCCAATGGACAAGGCTGACCGCAAGTCCAAAGTACGGGCCTACAAGCTGGCGTTTCCTGAGATGGGCATCTACGCCATTCGGAATGTGCAATCGGGGAGGCTACTCATTGGCTTGAGCACCAACCTCCCCGGTTCCTTGAACCGGCACCGCACTGAACTGCGCTTTGGGAGCCACCGCAATCCAGCCTTGATGAAGGACTGGAAAGCCTTGGGTGAAGGTCAGTTCGCCTTCGAAGTGCTGGAGCAGTTGAAGGAACGCGCTGATCCGGAATTCAACTACCGCGCAGAGCTGGAGCGCTGTTTGGAAGCCTGGCGAAGCAAAGTTCCGCGAGGATCGGCAAGCTCGTACGACTGACGCCGGGAAAGGTGTCCCACGAATTCGGTTGGGCGTATGCGGCGTGGCATAAGCATCAAGTGATAATGAAGAAATGCGCCCCGAAAAAGCCCTTCGCCTGATCGCCCGTACCGCCTTGCTGTGGTACGTGCTGTTCATTGGCGTCGCGGCGGCGGCACCTGTGGTCGCGCCAGAAGAATGGCAGGCCATTTGTTCGGGCGCCAGCATCAAACTGGTCAAGGTGGCCGGAGAAGACGAATCCACAACGGCACAAGACATGGGCATGAAATGCCCCTTGTGCGCCAGCCAAGACGCACCCCCTTCCCCTGTTGCCGTCGCTCAGCCGGCGGCAAGCCCATTTGCTCATGCGCTCAAGCCAGCCAGGGCAGCACACATTGCGTCGATCACGGCGCCCCCTCTACCCGGACGCGGGCCTCCCACCGCTCGCCTTTGATGGACCGGGGCTCCGCCCACGGAGCCTTTCTGGCCCTTTGGCGCGCCTGAAGCGCGTGCCGCGGCCGCAGTCCGTCGCCCCCTCCCCCATTTGATCCGCTGACCTGGCCACAGGCCAGCTGCCGCATGGCAGCCGACCGCCTTGCAGCGGAGCTGCCCATTGAACGTCCGCAGCCCACCGCGTGAGGCGGCCTGGGCCCGGCCCACACCTGTTCACAATGAAAAACGATCTGTTCGCCCGTGCCGCCATTGGCATGGCCACCGCTGCCCTCTTCTCCCCCGCTGCGCTCGCTCAAGACGAAGGCAGCACACTGGAGACCATCGTGGTCACCGGTTCCCGTTCTGCCACGCCTCTGTCCGAAACGCCCATCGCCATCGGAACCGTTGATCACACCGAATGGGAGGCCGACAAGGCCAAGACCTTCGGCGAAGTCATCAACCGCGTTCCCGGCGTGAACTGGAACGACCTGGGCAATGAGCAGCACAGCATGGGCATTCGCCAGCCCATCAGCACCGACGCCATGTACCAGTACCTGGAAGATGGCATCCCGACCCGCCCGCTGGGTGTGTTCAACCACAACGCCCTCAATGAAACCAACATCAATGGCATTGACGACGTGGAAGTGGTCAAAGGTGCTGCCTCTTCCCTGTATGGCAGCAATGCTGTGGGTGGAGCGGTCAACATGATCACGCGTGCACCCTCGCGCACGCCCACCGGGATGCTGGGTATTCGCCATGACAACACCGACAAGTTCACGCGCGTGGACTCTGGTGCGAGCAACACCTGGGGCCCGCTGGGTCTGAGGATGTCCCACTATTCCTCGCGCCGCGATTCGGAGAACTGGCTGTCCTACGCCGGTGCGAGCAAAGACGCCATCACACTGCGCGGGCAATATGACCTGAACGCAACGTCCTACCTGAAGGCATCGCTGGTGCATTCGTCGCTCGAAGCCGACACGTCCGGTGGCCTGTCTGAACAGCAATACCTGACACAGCCCGAGCAAAGCCCCAACACCTTCACCTGGCGCCGCAATGACGCCACCCGCGCCAGCCTGGCCTGGGAAGGCGAGACGACCGAGAACGGCGTGACCACTGTCACCGCCTTCGGCCGGGACAACAACCATGACCAATTGCCTTCTTACCGCGTATCGAGCTGCGAGGTGAGTGCAAGCTGCCCTACCGGTGTCAAAGGCATCATCAACAGCAACAAGGTCAAATCCCTGGGCTTGGACCTCAAGCATGAAGAGAACTTCGACTGGATGCGCGCAAAGCTGGTGACCGGCGTCTACATAGACCGGTCGCAGAACGACTACACATCGGACAACCTGGCCATCACACGCGTCAACGGCATCAATGTCAGCTATGTGGAGAACAACGATGTGAACCCGCGTGGCCGCCGCGACTACACTGCCGACATTTCCAACGATGCCTTGTTCGCGCAGTTCGAATTCAGCCCGGCAAAGGACTGGCGCCTGGTGGCAGGTGCACGGTACGACAGCATTCGATACGACTACGAAAACCACCTGACGCCTGGCGCCAACTTCGGCGCAGCCGACGAAAAGCGCAGCTTCTCCCGCCTGAGCCCCAAGCTCGGAGCGACCTGGATGCCGAGCAAGCAGGCCAGCCTGTACGCCAACTGGAGTCAGGGCTTCACGCCACCGGAAGTCGGGCTGTTGTATGGCGGCTATGCCGTGCCTGACCTGAAGCCCGGCGTGTTCACCAACATGGAGTTTGGCGCCCGCGCACAAATGTCCAACGGCGTCTCCGTCGACGCAGCGGTGTACCAGCTCAAAGGTCGAGACACCATCGTCTCCTACTCTGTCGCACCCGGTCTGTCCGAAAGAAGGAACGCAGGCAGCACGCGCAGCCGAGGCTTCGAGCTGGCGCTCAAGCACAAAATCGGCGCTTTCGACTGGCGCTTCGGCGCGTCGATTGCCCGCCACGAATATCTGACCTACCGCGTCAGCCCGACGGTGGACTACTCCGGCAACGAGGTGAGTTCAGCGCCTGAGCAAACCGTCAACGCACAAGTAGGCTGGAACTTCCTGCCCACGTCCCGAGTGGCATTGGCCCTGGTTCATCAGGGCCGGTACTGGATGGACGATGCCAACACCCGTCGCTATCCGGGCCATACCCTGCTGAACCTGACCGCCTCGCACAAGCTTGGCGATGGCTGGGAGCTGTGGGCACAGGTGCGCAACCTCACCGACAGACGCTATGCCGACAGCGTGAGCCTCTCGTCCAACGGGCAGGCGAGCTACACCGTGGGTGCGCCTCGCAGCCTGATGGTGGGCATCAACAAATCCTTTGGTGCGAACTGACCCAAAGCCACCGCCGGAGATACCCATCATGAATTCCATGAGTTCCATGAATTCCTCAAAACCCATGACCGCAAGCCAGGTGCGCGCTGGCCGGCGCGCCCTCTTGTGGCGACTGCACCTGTGGTCCGCCATCTTTGCCAGCCCCTTCGCGCTGGTCGCTTGCCTGACCGGGCTGCTTTATGTGTTCACA
>JBNKNN010000075.1:0-42746 GCA_050293865.1 Hydrogenophaga sp.
GAAGGGTTCTCAAGCTCACCGAGTGGGCGAACAGACGACATCAACATGGCAATACCTTGGGGAAAGGTGAGGGCAGGTGGTGCGGGCTACTGGTAGCGCATAGCGCAGGCACCACATCGGGCAGGCAATTGGCAAATCAAGGACCGAGCGCCAAAGGCGCTAGGCAAGGCGACCGCCGGTCCGGGTTTCCCGGCCGGCCACGTCGCGCCCCTTGGTGTACTGCCCCGCAAATAGCTTGCAAATGAAATGGCGTCTTCACACCCAGGGCTGCGTTGCAAATCCTCGTGATAGCTCCGGCTATCACTGCGGTTTGCGCCTTGCCCTGGTCGCGAATCCATCCATTTCATCTCATGCAACTATTTACGGCACAGCACACTAGAGGGGGACGCGCGCAGCGCGGCGGGGGTGATCGTTTTCAACTGTTTTTCAGAAGCTCGTCGTAAGCGGTGGCGTCCATCAACGCATCCACTTGCGAAGCGTCAGACAGTTTGACCTTGAAGAACCAGCCCGCCTTCAGCGGGTCGGTGTTGGCCAGGGCCGGGTCATCGCGCAGGGCTTCGTTCACTTCGACGATTTCGCCAGACACAGGCATGTACACGTCGGCAGCGGCTTTGACGGACTCGACCACACCGGCCACTTCCTTCTGGTCGAACGACTTGCCCACTTCGGGCAAGTCCACAAACACCACATCGCCCAGGGCGTCTTGCGCATGGACGGTGATGCCGACCGTGGCGATATCGCCTTCAACGGTGATCCATTCGTGGTCTTCGGTGTACTTGGTTGTCATGGGAAAGGCTCCTGTTAGAGGTAGTTCAAATATCAGTTGAGCGCGCAACGCATCGGTATGAAGGCGACACCATTGGTCTCTTTGCGCGGTCCGGTGGGTTGGAATCCATAGGCTTCGTAAGCCGCCAGTCCGAAAGGACTGGCGTTGACGGTGATGTGTTCAGGCTGTGGCCAACGTTCGGGCCAGTGGGCACACATGTGGTTCCACAAACGCCTGCCTATGCCTTTTCGGTGGTGTGGGCGGGCCACAAACAGCTGGTAGAGGTGAGTTCCGTTGCGAAGGCCGATCAATCCACTGATCGCGTCAGGTGTTTGCTGGCTCGCATGGACCCAGTACACAAAATGTCCACCTTCCATGTTGGCTTCAATGGCATCCGCTTTCATGCTGGCCAGCACCAATTCGGCACCCTTGGCATCGGGGCGTAAGGTGATCAGCGGTGCTTCGCCCAGCATGACGGCCTCCATGGCCGGCGCATCAGCGATGGTGGCTTCGCGGATCAAGCGTCAGCCCCTGAAATAGCGATTCGGAACGAACGGCATCGCCGTCACTTCCATGGGCACGACCTTGCCGCGCACGATGGCGTTGACGCGTGTGCCGACGGTTGCATGCTCCGGACCCACATAACCCATGGCCACTGGCTTCTCGGCGCTGGGGCCCAGCAAACCGCTGGTGACTTCGCCAATGCTTTGGCCGTCGGTGCTTTGCAACTCGGTGTGCTCGCGCACCGGAATGCGTTCCAGCGCCACCAGGCCGACGCGCTTGCGGGGCAGGGCTTCGGTGCCGTCCAGTTGGGCCAGCACGCGCTCAGCGCCGGGGAAGCCGCCAGCGCGTTCGCCACCGGTGCGACGTACCTTTTGCATGGCCCAGTTGAGCGCGGCTTCCACCGGCGTGGTCGTGCCGTCGATGTCATTGCCGTACAGGCACAGGCCGGCCTCCAGCCGAAGCGAATTGCGGGCACCCAGGCCAATGGCTTCCACCTCGGGTTCGGCCAGCAGTGCGCGGGCAAAGGCCTCAGCGGCATCGGCCGGCAAGGAGATCTCAAAACCGTCTTCGCCGGTGTAGCCACTGCGGGTGACGTAGAGGTCGGCGCCGTGGAAGGTGGCGGGCATGCCGGTCATGAAAACGAGCTTTTCAACGCCGGGCAAGAGGCGTTGCAAGGCATCCACGGCCTTGGGGCCTTGAAGCGCCAGCAGGGCGCGGTCGAACTGTTCGGAGATGGTGCAGCGGCCGCCGATGCGGGCCTGAATGTGCGCCAGATCGCCGTGCTTGCAGGCTCCGTTGACGATGACAAAGATTTCCTGGCCCCCACGCTCCCCCACTGCGTGTGGGTCGCTGCCCCCCGCGGGGGCGCTCGCGCCTTGGGACGGCCCGGCGGCGCTCGGTTCACCCCGGTTCACGAACATCAGGTCATCAATGATGCCGCCTTCGTCGTTGAGCAGCAGACCGTAGCGTTGTTTGTTGATGCCAAGGCCCATCACGTCGACGGGCATCAGGCTCTCGAAAGCGGCTGCGGCATCGGGGCCTGCAATCGTGAGTTGCCCCATGTGGGACACATCGAACAAGCCAGTTGATGCGCGGGTGTGGTGGTGTTCTTTGAGCACGCCCAGAGGGTATTGCACTGGCATGGAGTAACCGGCAAAAGGCACCATGCGGGCCCCCAGTTCCAGGTGGAGGGCGTTCAAGGGGGTGGTCAGCAGATCGGCGGTGTCAGACATGGGCAGGCGGAGTCCTGAATGAGTAGTGGGCAGGGGCGTGTTTCCACGCCTGCACAAGCATTTGTGCGCTGCCCCACTGTCCGCTTTACCTGAGAGATTCACGCGGGCGATGCCGCACTTGCTCCTTCGGTGGGCAACGCAAGGGTTGCCTCTCTCCAGCCGGGGACACCTCCGTTGCCGGGGGTGTTTGCCAGTCCTTTTGCCTGAGCGTTCAGTTGCTGCGCCTTCGGCGGCCCTCGCAACAAAGCGATGGCTCTCTCCTGACAGAACCGTAGTGTAGCGGATGCCAGGGCGTGGAGCCAGCACCCAGGCGGGAAATCCCCGTTTCAGCGTCGCGAAGTTGTCGCCCAACCCGGGTGCCTGACTTTGAAGCGGTCACGGACATGGTCCATGTGCTCACGCAGCGTGTACCAGCGATCCACGTAGTTGTCCGGAAAATCCATGCCTGTCACCTGCCTCTCCAGCGTTTCCAGGCGCTGCATCAGAGGCCGGAAATCCTTGACGCCTTTGTCTTCTGACTGGATCAACTCCTCTTCAAGGAACTTCAACTCTCCGTAGAAGTGCTGAAGGATGGCATCGACTCGCCATTGAAAGAACTGGGGCGTGCGTATGAACAGGAAGGCCGTGACGCAAGCGAGAGGAACCAGCACGAAGAAGATCAGCTGTGTCCATTGGGCCGTTCGGTAAGGAAGCAAGGTTTCGAGCCACGGAACATCGCCTCGGAACGTATTGGCGGCCACGCTGGAAACAGGGTAGTCGCTGTCCAGAATGGAAGGATAGTCGCCTTGACGCTCAAGAAAACCGCCCATGACGTGCAACTCCGACGCTACGTTGATCAAGGCTCTTTGCAGTGCCGGGTGAAGCCCCTGGCGAGCCACCAGATGTGTCTGCGTGACGAGAGTGGGCAGATCCGACTCGGGAAGGTTGGCGCGCAATTCGATGGAGCCTTGTGGCATGACCACGGCGCGAAGGCGTGGGTCCCGAGAGGAGAGTGCTGCCGCTCGATCGATGCCCAGCACTTGTGCGTTGGGCAGACGCACCAGGGTCGCCGCTGTTTGCGACGAGCCCGTTGCAACGTGAATCACGGCATCCACATCTCCCTTGGAGAAGGCGCTGATGGCTGCGTCACCGACCAGTGACACCAGTTCCACGTCGTTCGGGTCGAAGCGCAGGTGCTGGATGAGAGACTGCGCCGCGCGCCAGTTCGACGAATCCTCCACCGAGACGGCAAGGCGTTTGCCTCTCAAGTCTTCTGCTGAATAGATGCCATCGCGCACCACTACCCAGACAATTTCGTGCCCGACCACAGCCAGCGCCTGCACTGGAAGGCTCGGGTCAGCGTAAAGGCCTTGGGCGAAGGTCACGTCAATCCGGTTGCCGGAGTCCTTCATGAGGTAAAGCGGGTCCTGCGGCCGTTCGTGTGTGACGATCTGAACCTTGATCCCCATCGCCTCTAGGCGCTGGGCATAGGCGCGCGCCAGGCGCAGATAGCTGCTTTGCGCAGGACCGGTTCCAATCGTGACGGTTGCGGGCGGGATCGGCTCCCACAAGCGAAGTGCAAGCGCCAGAATGGAAAGGACAGCCAGGATGAATGGCAAGTACAACAGCCACCACCGGCGGCGGTAAAGCATGAGCAGTTTCATCGCCCGCGATACCTCCTCAGGTAGGTGCGCACATAGGCCACGTGCTGGTGCAACGTAAACCAGCGGTGGGCCAGTTCCGGAGGAAGTTTGATGGCTGTCAGCGAGCGCTCCAGTTCCTTGAGTCGTGAGTTGATGCGACTCATCTCCAATCCGCCAGCTTCGAACTGATTGCCGCTCAAATCGTTTTCAATGAAGCGCAATTCCCCATACCAGCGACTGATTCTCCCTTCGAGTATCAGCTTGATCCAGGCGGGCAAGACCATCATCAAAATGGCAGCAACCAGGAAGACGGGCAAGCCGATCACCAACAAACGTTGGATGACCTGAGCAACAGTGAAAGACAAGTTGGCCTCCATCCACCCCAGCCCTTTTGTCATTACCGTGCGCGAATCCGGCGAAGAGGGGAAGTCTGCAAATCTGATGCTGGGCAATTCCCCTTGGCGGTGGAAGACGCCTTCATGATCGTGAATGTGCATGGCCACACCTGTGATCACCCGAACCAGAGCAGGATCAAGGTCATGGCGTGCGACCAAATGGGTGGGGGTGGTCAGGATGGAAGTGTCGATGGCGGGGCGATCGCGCCCAAGGGCGTCCTGTGCCAGCAATCGGTGGTTCAGGTAGTTATTTCGCTCGACGATAGCGCCCGTTTGTTCCAGGGCGGCAAGTCGCGCCCTGGGACGCTCCAACAGCGACTTGACCATGGGAGCCTCTGGTGACGCCACGACAAAAACCGCATCAACCTCTCCCTTGTCCAGGGCCTCGACAGCCGCCCTGCCGGTCAGACTGACCAGTGTCATGGTATCGGCTGGCACATCGGTTTGCCTGAGGAGTCTTGTGAACAAGACATGGTGTCCGCTTCCGTCAGGGCCGATGGCGACACGTTTGCCTGTCAGTTGGATCAGGTCTGTGATGGCGACATCCTGAGTGAACAACCAAAGCCCTTCGAAATCAACGGTGGCCAGCGTGAGTACACGGCCTTGCGCTTCAGGTGGCGCGTCAAAGGCCGACCAGCCGAAGCCGCCTTGAACGAAAGCCAAGTCTGCCTGCGGAGTGGGGGATCCAATGCGTTGCAGGTTTTGCGCCGAACCTTCGGAGCCCAGCACTTGGACCCTGATGCCTCTCGCGGACAGGGCTTTTGCGTACTTTTGGGCAAAGGCGTGGTAAGCGCCGTCCGCAATGCCGGCGGAGATCACCAAGCGACTTGGGGGGGGCGGGTATACCTTCAGCCATAGCAATGTGCACACCAGCGTCGCCAAAACCAGCAAGGGCAGGCGAATCAGTGGCCAGCGAAGTCGGTAGAGCTCGGCGAGCGTCATTTTCGGAGGAGTCTCCCTAGTACCAACCAAGCATAGGGGTTTTTAGGTCTTTAGCAAACCAGTTGACCACCAAGACGGTTTGCATGTCATTTTCGAGAGAACCTATGCTCAACCTGCGCCGCGCGCGCCGTGGGTTCTGTGGATTGGGGGGTGAGGTGCGAATGCCAAGACCCGCCAAGGATTCTGGCCAAAAATGGGCGTCTGCCGCGCCGATTGCCCTGGAAAATGCCGCCGGGCACACGAGGTGGCAAGCAGGCACGCCATCCATCCTGTTTTGACCTCGAGCGCGCGTGGCGGCGGCAATGCAGTGGGTTCTCAGGCTTTCTGCCGGAAGATGTGCTGGACACGCGTCGCCAAAGAGAAGGGCCGCTTGAAGCGGCCCTGTCTGTTGTCAATGCCCGAACAGTGCTTGACGAGGGAAGAAATTACATGCCCGAATAGTTCGGACCGCCACCACCTTCCGGTGTGACCCATACGATATTTTGCGTGGGGTCCTTGATGTCGCAAGTCTTGCAGTGCACGCAGTTCTGAGCGTTGATCTGCAGGCGTTCGCCTCCGTTCGCTTCATCTTCTACGAATTCGTACACGCCAGCCGGGCAGTAGCGGCTTTCCGGGCCAGCGTACTTGGCCAGGTTGACCTTGACCGGAACAGTTGCGTCCTTGAGCGTCAAGTGGGCCGGCTGGTCCTCCTCATGGTTCGTATTGGAGATGAACACACTGGAGAGTCGGTCAAACGTGAGTTTGCCGTCCGGCTTGGGGTAGTCGATCTTGGGCATCTCCGACGCCGGGCGCAAGTAGACGTGATCGGGTTTGTCGTTGTGAATGGTCCATGGCGGGGTCTGGACACCGACTTTGGGCAGGAACCACTGTTCGATACCCGTCATGAGCTGGCCAACCATCGGACCCTTCTTGAACCAGTTCTTGAAGTTTCGGGTCTTCTGAAGTTCTTCATTGAGCCAGCTGTTCTCAAAAGCTTCCGGATACGCCGTGAGTTCGTCCTGAGCGCGGCCAGCGGCCAGCGCCGGTGCAATGGCTTCGGCGCACAGCATGCCGCTCTTGATGGCCGCATGGCTGCCCTTGATGCGCGCCGCATTCATGTAGCCCGCGTCGCACCCGACGAGTGCGCCACCCGGAAAAACTGTCTTGGGCAACGCTTGCGGAGAACCGTTGTTGATGGCACGCGCGCCATAGGACAGGCGTTTGCCACCCTCGATGTGCTTGCGAATGTCCGGGTGGGTTTTCCAGCGCTGTAGCTCTTCGAATGGGCTCATCCAGGGGTTGGTGTAATTCAGGCCGATCACCATGCCCAGGGTCACTTTGTTGTCCTCCAGGTGGTAGAGGAAGCCGCCGCCGAAGGTGTTGGGGTCCATGGGCCATCCGGAGGTGTGCACCACCAGACCCGGTTTGGCTTTGTCGGCTGGGATTTCCCACAATTCCTTGATGCCGATGGCGTAGGTCTGCGGATCTTTGCCTTCGTCCAGCTTGAACCTGGCGATGAGTTGCTTGCCCAGGTGTCCGCGGGCACCCTCAGCGAAGATGGTGTACTTGCCCAGCAGTTCCATGCCGAGCTGAAAGTTGCCTGTCAACTCCCCATCTTTGCCGACCCCCATGTTGCCCGTTGCAACGCCTTTGACGCGGCCCTGCTCGTCGTACAGGACTTCAGCGGCGGCAAAACCCGGGAATATCTCGACGCCCATGGCTTCTGCCTGTTCGGCCAGCCACTTGGTCACATTGCCCAGGCTGATGACGTAATTGCCGTCGTTGTGGAAGTTGCGCGGCATCAGCCACTCTGGCACGCGAGAGGAACCATCCTCTTTGAGCACCAGAAGGTCGTCGCCAGTGACGGGTTGATTCAGTGGCGCTCCGCGCTCTTTCCAGTCGGGGAACAGTTCCGTGATGGATTTAGGATCCATGACGGCGCCGGAGAGGATGTGCGCGCCAGCCTCGGAACCTTTTTCCAGCACAACGACGTTTATTTCCTGGCCGCTTTTCTCTGCCAGTTGCTTCAGTCGAATGGCGGCGGACAGGCCGGCAGGGCCGCCACCGACGATCACCACGTCGTATTCCATGGATTCGCGTGGGCCGTGTTCTTGCAGGATCTGTTCTGGAGTCATGGTCTCTAGCTTTGTCTGATTCGTTCTTGGACTGTGGGCTTGGGCCAGCCATGACGGCGGAGTGCCTGGTGGGTCTACCACATCATGGCCGCTATTGCGGATCTGCCGCCCAGGGAAAGTTTCATGTCAGTCGGTTGGTGCATGTCTGACAGGTTATCTTCAGATTTTAGACGGGCTTGATGGACAATGAGTGTCGCCTATGGTGTGCCTATGCCTTGGAGGCGAACATCCAAGAGAGCTGCACGGGCTCCTATGGAAAAGTTGGGCATTCCCGCGTAGCAGGTATCTGGGAAGCAAAATACCCTGCACGAACGAACCTCTCGCCCACAAAAGGGCGCAAAAACAGGAGAAAGAATGGCTTACAGCTTGGATTTGTCTGGACGAGTCGCCCTGATCACGGGTGCCTCAGGTGGATTGGGGGAACAATTCGCGAAAACCTTGGCCAAGGCGGGGGCCGCCGTGGTCCTGGCCAGCCGACGAACCGACCGATTGATGGCTTTGCGGGCTCACATCGAGGCGGACGGCGGCGACGCCCATGCTGTGGCCATGGATGTGACTGATCTGGCCTCCATCAAGGCGGCCATTGCACATGCTGAAACCCAGGTGGGTCCGATCGATATCCTGGTGAACAACTCTGGGGTGAGCACGACCCAGCGTCTGCAGGACGTGACTGAAGATGACTACGACTTTGTGCTCGACACCAATACCAAGGGTGCATTTTTCGTGGCGCAGGAAGTGGCCAAACGCATGTTGGCCCGCAGCAAGGGCTCAGCCCCGGGGACCTTTGTTGGTGGCCGAATCATCAACATTGCCTCGATGGCAGGGCTGAAAGTACTCCCTCAGATCGGTATCTACTGCATGAGCAAGGCGGCAGTGGTTCACATGACCAAAGCCATGGCTGTGGAGTGGGGCAAGTTCGGAATCAATGTGAACGCGATCTGCCCTGGCTACATCGACACCGAGATCAATCACCATCACTGGCAAACCGAGCAGGGGCAAAAGCTGATCAATATGCTGCCGCGCAAGCGAGTGGGCCAGCCTGCAGACCTTGACGCCGTGTTGGTGATGCTGGCCAGCAATGAGAGCCATTTCGTCAACGGCGCCGTGATTGCGGCTGATGACGGTTTCGGCGCCTGAAGCCGCCATTCCCCATGCAAACGCTTCGGCCGGCGGGCGTGCCGCGGCTTGGACGAGCCGCGCCTTCGCCACCGGCATCGTCGCAGGCTTGGGCGCCGGCGCCTTCTGGGGGTTGACGTTCATTGCGCCCCTGGTGGTGCCTCACGCCCGCGCCATGGATGTCATGGTCGGTCGGTATCTGGCTTGCGGTGCGTTTGCGTTGTGTGTGCTGCTGCTGCAATGGTGGCGTGGCGGGCGCCGTGCATGTCTGCCAGCTGGCTTGCCGGCCTCTGCGCCCTTGGTGGCATTGGCTCAGAGTGTCCTGGGGTACACCGGGTACTACTGGCTGCTTTTCAAGGCGGTTGAGTCTGCAGGGGCGGCGCTTCCTGTGTTGGTCATCGGCACTTTGCCTGTTTGGATGATGTTGCTGGGCAAGCCCGCAGGCGTGCTTTGGCGACATTTGATGGTGGGTATGGCTCTCACCGTGTCGGGTTTGCTGTTGATGCATGCGTCCTCGGCATCGTCTGCGGAGGCCGGCGCTGTCTCCGGCCCAGACCCGATAAAAGGCTTGCTGTTTGCCGGTGCAGCCATGGTGAGTTGGCTGATATTCGGCTTCTGGAACGCTGCGTGGCTGCGGGCGCATCCGCAACTGTCGTCAACCGCCTGGGCCAACTGGCAGAGCGTGGCCGCTGGCGCAGGTGCGTGCGGTGCGGCGCTGGCTTGGGGGTGGCCGGATTTGTCAGCACTGGGCGCGGCGGGGCAATTGTCTGCATTTGTCTGGACTTGCCTCATCACGGGCGTTGGCTCGGGCTGGGTGGCTTCCGTTCTCTGGAACATTGCGAGCCGGCGGCTTCCTTCCAGCCTGGCCGGGCAACTGATTGTGAGCGAGACCTTGTTTGGCCTGACCTACGCTTTTGCCTGGACATGGCATTGGCCGGGCTGGCTGCAAGGCCTGGCAGCCCTGATGTTCGTGATTGGCATTCTGGCGTCGATACGAGCGCATCGCTGAAATCAAGGTGCTCTCACTTGCGCGGTTTGGTTTTGCGTCCCCGGCTTGCCTCCCCCATTTGGAGTTGATTCAGGCGAAACATAGGCGGACCATGGGGTCTTGAACCCCGCAGGCACGGAGGTGCACCTATGAAGGTCTCAGCTTTTATCCGTTCCACGACGTTCTGGATCACTGCATCGCTTGTGTTTGGCGGCTGCGCGCTGAACCGAAAGGGCGGGTTGGGGTGTCCTGACGATGGGCAAATAGCTTGCTCAGTTCACAAGATCGACTACACGTTCAACACACTGGCCAATCGCTACCAGTTCGATGGGAGCTGCACGCTGTACGACGATGAATCCAAAGGCAAGCTCGGCAATCCTCGGCTCGATTTCGTCGCCAAGGGGGAGTACCTCAAAACGACGAAACAATTCCTCGAGAATGTCGAGGTCGACAGCAAGAACCATCCGCTGAACGATGACAACCATGAATCCTGGAGCATGCGAGGCATCGCTCCACTCGACCCCTGGCTGAATCCCAAATCGATCGTGGTGGTGACTCACATATGGGGAAACCCAAAGGCTTTTGCAGATGGTCTGTGTCTTGAGGATATCCCCAAACCTTTCAGGCAATTGCCTTTTTCCCGAAACGTGGTGCTGCACCAGATGGACTTGAAGGAAAAACTGCAGATGCAGATTGAAGCAGCTTATCCAGCAGACCCCAAGATACGCTTTCCCTCTGCGTCGTCCTGTGATGCCGAGCGGCGAGTCGCTGCACCCACGGTTGTGGCGCCCCCGCTGGGAGTCGTCTTTCAGCCGGACGGACTGGCTGCCTATGTCGAACTGCACAGCCAATGTGGAGCCGATAAAGTGGACTACACAGGAAGCCGCTACCAGTTGAGGTTCGAGCGATGGGTCGGGGGTGACGAATGGAAAGGCTTTGCTGCGCCGACGGTTGCCATGAAGGCATTCCCCGGTGGTGGATCATACGGTGCAGAGACCTTGCCGCTGGACGCGCAAGGCGTTGTAAGAATGAGAGCCAGGCACATCATGAAATTGAAGGGGGCTGAAGGGGTGGCGTTCACTGGGGCCTGGAGTCACTGGCGTACGTTTGAACTGGAAGATGCGTCCGACATGAATGCCAAGCTTCAAAGAGGCGTGCATTTGCCGTTCAAGGTTGATGGCAGCAAAGCGCCGAAATCGCTCAACGGCCTGGTATTGCCCAAAATCAGGTTTGTGCCAGGGGGTGTGGGAGCCGGGTCAAAGCCAGAGCCCAAGGCTGCGCAGATGGAGCGTCCTTTGCAGCAGCAGCTCAGACCCGAGCTCAAGGACCCAGGGCAAGAGTGACCAGCTGCCAGCGTGACAAGAGTCGTTTCGCCTGAGCGACGGGCGGATCGAAGTGAAACGTGTATGTTGCTGTTGGAGTAGAAGTTCAGTCCTCTCATGCATTTGGATGCCGGCGTGCATTTCGCGGGCGTGACATGGCAAACTCTCCGAACGAGTGACGAAGATTTGGCCTTCTTCCGTTCTCGACAAAATGGAGCGCGCAACGCTGTGAAACTCGAACTGCCTGCAGAAAAACGCCTCGTGCACACCATCGTGGTGCCCATCCGATGGGGCGACATGGACGCCATGGGCCATGTGAACAACACCATCTACTTCCGTTACATGGAGATCGCCCGGCTCGACTGGTTCTTTGGCATGGGCTTGCCAGTCGACCCCAAAGGCGAGGGGCCGGTGATCGTGAACGCGTTCTGCAACTTCATCCAGCAACTGGAATTCCCGGGCGATGTGCTGGTCCGGACCTATCTTGGCGCGATGGGCAAGACTTCGTTTGATACCTACCATGAGTTGCTGCGGACTGACGATCCAGAGACGGTGTATGCCAATGGCGGAGCGACCTGCGTCTGGGTGAACTTCCCGCAGCAGAAATCGGTGCCGATGTCGGAGAAGGCGAGGGGGATGATTGAGGGGGCTGGGGTAGTGCCGAGGTTGCCAGGGGAGTAGAGCACTCCGGCGCTGTGCCGGGTTCTTTGCTCAGGGAGCGGAGCCTTCTTTTTTCCATTCTTTTTTTCTTTTCCCCCTATTCCCCCAACCCCCTTTCCACCCCGCCGGGCGGAAAGGGGGAGCTCTCATTTGGCTTCTGGTCTCCGACTCGGCTTCTACGGCTCGAACCGTCTCCACCGTGGTTTGGGGTACATGCATTTCTCTGAGGCTGTCGTAGGAGCCTCGGGCTTGGTCTTCACGCCCACGGCGCCCAGCTGACTTTGCCGCTTCGCGGCTTGTCAGATGGGCGCTTGCTTTGCGCGCTGCCAATTTCGTTGACCTGCAATGTCTCGCTCGCAGGCAACCGGCGAGCCGCGCAGCGGCAACGCTGGTTGACTGCCTTGGGCGCATCAAGGGCCGGCGAGGTCTCTACGACAGCTGTGGAGAAGCAGCGGTGAGCCAGACGCAGCGGCAACCTCCCGCCAGTAGCCACCCGTCCAATTCGCAGAAGCCGAATGTTTAAAGGCTCCCCTTTCCGCCCCGGCGGGGGTGGAAAGGGGCGGGGGGGATAGGGGGGAAGAGAAGGAAGAACGAAAGAGAAGTAGCTCGAAAGAAATACGCCCCGCGCCGCAGGCAAATCAACTCAACCGCCTTCGTCACGCGCAACGTGACAAAAAAAGAAAAGCCACCCCATCACGAGGTGGCCTCTCTCAAACCATCAAACCAATCTTCCCCAGCGGCAAAGCTGCAAAGGGAGGTGAGATCGGACTGATCGTCAGCTGAACTTCGGCAAATTGAACTTCAACGGGACACCCATCCGGTGATTGATGAACGCCTGCTGAACAATCGTGAGCGTGTTGTTCGTGATCCAGTACAGCACCAGACCGGACGGGAAGAAGAAAAACATCACCGAGAACATGATGGGCATCAGCCACATCATCTTGGCCTGCAACGGATCAGGCGGCAGCGGGTTCAGAGCAGTCTGGACCACTGTCGTCAGGGCCATCACGATGGGCAGTGGGCCCACGGGCAGATTGATGCCAGGAATCACACCGAACAAGGCGTCAGGCGTGGACAGGTCGGTTACCCAGCCGATCCAGGGCGCATTGCGCATTTCAACCGTGGCCAGCAGCACCCAGTACAGGGCAATGAAGACAGGCATCTGAATCACGATCGGCAGACAGCCACCCAAGGGGTTGACCTTCTCGTCGCGATACATCTTCATCATTTCCTGCTGCATCAGCTGCGGCTTGTCTTTCAGACGCTCGCGCATTTCCTGGATGCGAGGATTGATGGCCTTCATCTTGGCCATGCTGCGGTAGGCATTGGCGTTGAGCCAGTAAAAAGCGGCCTTGATCAACACCACCAGCAGCACGATGGACCAGCCCCAGTTGCCCACGATGGAGTGGATCTTCTCCAGCAGCCAGTACAGCGGCTTGGCCAGAATGGCCAACCAGCCGTAATCTTTTACAAGCTCCAGACCGGGTGAGAGTGACTCCAGAACTTTTTCTTCCTGAGGGCCCACGAACAGCATGGCAGAAAGCTGCCGGCTCTGTCCTGGCTCGACAGTGGGCAGAGTGGCAATGGCGCCCGCAGAGTAAAGGTTGTTGCCAATCAGCCTGGCGAAGTTCTCGCGCTTCACGCCCTGACCAAACACCCATGCCGATGCAAAGTAGTGCTGCACCATGGCCACATAACCGTTGTCTGCCTCGGCCTGGAACTTGGCGTCCTTGTCCTTGATCGCCTCGAACTTGACCTTCTGGTACTTGCCATCTTCAGAATAGAAAGCGGGCCCGGTAAAGGTCGAGTAAAACGGTGTATCGCTCTCAGGCTGGCTGCCATCGCGAACCAGCTGAACATACAGCTGCGGCGTCACGGTTGCGGCGCCCTGATTGATCACCTGGTGGTCCACGTTGATGTCGTAGTGGCCACGACGCAGCGTGTAGGTCTTGACCAGCTTCACGCCATCAGCGGCTGCGGCTTCAAACACCACCTTGAGCTCGTTCTGACCTTCAGCCAGCGAGCGCTCGGCAGACACCAGGTTCATGACGGTTTTGTGATTGGGCAGACCAGGTGCGCCAATCAATCCCGTTTGAGCAACGTACGTGTGCTCGCCGTTTTGAACCAGCAGCTGAATCGGGTCATCTGTCTTGCCGTTCTTCTCGTGCTTGAGAAGATCTGCGCCAACCAGGGAGCCTCCCTCGGTACTGAAAGTCAGCTTGTAGACATCCGTGAAGACGTCAAACTGTTCCCCTGCGGGTGCGGCCTCCACTGGCGTACCCGGCACTTCGCCCATACCTGCTGCTGCAGTGGCGCTAGCTGGCACGCCAACCGAACCAGAAGATGCAGACGCTGCGGCGGTGGCTTGAGGCACCTCGCCCGCGACAGTGGGGGCATTGGCCACCGCATTGGCTTGAGACTGCGCCGCGGTCTGGGCCGTCGGAAAGAAGGTGGCCTGTTTGCCGTTATGAACCTGCCATTTGTCCCACAGCAGGATGAGCGAAAAACCGAACACCACCCACAGGATGGAGCGTCGAATGTCATTCATGACGGAAGCTTGCCTTGTTCAGAGAGAGAAGAAGAGGGCGAAGAGGAAGAACGGGAAGAACGCACCTGAGCGGGACCTTCAACCGGCGAGACGTTCGTCCAGCGAGTCAAAAGACCGGCACCAGGCGCAGCCTCGGGCACAGGATCGTGCCCACCTTTGCACCACGGCTGGCAACGGGCGATACGCGCTGCCGCAAGATAGCTGCCGCGCGCCGCGCCGTGGCGCCTCAGCGCCTCGATCGCGTACACAGAACACGTCGGCTCGAAGCGGCACGAATTGCCGAGCCAAGGGCTGAGCAGCAGACGATAGCCTTTGACCAGTGCGATCAAGACCTGACGAGGCCATTCACGCCACATGCGAGTTGCCTCCCGCGGCAGCGGCCTGGAACGCCTGCGCCTTTTGAAGCGCTTTTTCCCGGACACGGACCAGGCCCCGCTCGAACAGCTGCACCAACTCGGCACGAGCGGCCTGTTTGAGAGCCGCCGATGTGGCGCCGAAGTACTGCTCTTTGGAAAAGGGCGCCTTGAGACGAACGACCCAGGCGTCGGCCGGCAGGCCTTCACCCATCTCGCTCGTAACGGCGTAAATCTGCCTACGCAGCGTGTTGCGGGTGACGGCCCGTTTGGCGCAGCGTTTGGGCAGCACAACGCCCACCCAAGCCTGATCGACCACGGGAAACAGCGCACGGCCGTCCTGCGAGCGGGCATTGGCCCGGGACAGCGGTGCGCGATGCAATGCGAAATGCTCGGTCTTGGCCACAGGAGCACTCGCCATGACGGCCTGGAATTGCGGTCGATTGCGAAGGCGCAGCATCAGGCGTCAATTGCCGGGGGCGACCATACAACCACCCCACCCATACTGCAGGGGCAGCGCAGGCAGACCAGAGAGCCTTGACGGCTCCGGCACAAAACTGTGTTGGCGCGGTCGGCCCAGCCGGCACGTCGGCGAATGGACTGAAAGCTCAGACAGCCAGACGCTTGCGGCCTTTGGCGCGGCGAGCCTTGATCACAGCGCGGCCGCCACGGGTTTTCATGCGAACCAGGAAACCGTGGGTGCGAGCACGACGGGTCTTGGACGGTTGGTAAGTACGTTTCGTTGCCATGGCAATCCCCCCACACCATCAAGGTTGGGGCTCCTTCGGTTTGTGAATGAATCAGGGAAACCCGCAATTATCGCAAGAAATCGCGGGTTCAGGCAAGCCAGTCAGCGGATGGACCACCGTTCAGCGGCTGTGCGCTTCAAATTCCACAGCAGGCGTTGCCTCCGGCTGTGGCTGCAGGGCTCGCCCGGGCCGCGGACCACCCCCGTGGACATACGATTCGCTCACGGGCCATTCGGTCGAAACGCCGGCGCGCTCGGGTGCCACGTCCACAATGGGAATGCCCCGGCTCTGAAAATAGCCGGTGATGCCCTCAAGCACATTGGCCACGGCTCCATTCCTGTCATAGCCGCCACCAATGCCGACATGGTTGCCGGGGTGCCAGACAGTCGTCACCCTCGGGTCATGGTCAAAGCAAATGGGGCGGAGCTCGGTGCGCGTTTCATGCTCGGCTTTGACGACCAGCACCTGCCCCCGAACGTTTCGGGGGATGTGCATCGGCCCCTTGACGAACGTATCCACCGGGTCCATCAAAACCATGGCGGTGACGGGGATCTCGCCGGGTTGGGCCAATACATCGCCGTTCAGGTCTTTCAGAAGGTGACGGCGCTCGAGAGACGACTGTTCTTAAAGGTTCGAGTGTCCTTCCCTGACTTCGGACTTCTGCTCTTCTTGGGTGTTCAGACTGGCCCCACCTAACGACTGCGTCGCTGCCAGCCCTTCGGGCATTGACCGACGAACGCGGCAGATGGGCCCAATAACAATATTAATCCGTAGGTATTCAATCAAGTTCCCAATCAAGATCCCGCCGCCGCTTGCCCAAAGAACGGAAGCTGACGCTGTCCGGATTAAATATCACCTTAGCTCAGCGAACGCAACAGGAGTGTGAGGGAGAAAATTCAGCTTGTGGATAACTGGTAGCTGCGCATACAATGAAGGGCTCCCCTGGACAAACTTGTCCACAAGAAAAAGTAGAGAGCGCAACACAAATGATCGAGGGACAGGCCCACTCAAACTCAGCCGCCACCGCGGCGGCTGCACCTGGTTCGCTGTGGCAGTCTTGCGTTGAACGCATGGCTCAGGAGATCCCGGAACAGCAATTCAACACCTGGATTCGCCCCCTCACCGCTACAGTTTCAGATGACAGCAGCAAGGTCACCATCGCCGTGGCCAATCGTTTCAAACTGGACTGGATTCGGGCCCAATATGCACAGCGCATCACCGCTTTGCTTGAGGAGGAAAGCGGTTCGCCGGTGATTCTTGAGTTAGCGATCACTCCGCGTGAAGCGCCCGTTCGTCGAACCACTCCCTCGCGAACCGTTCAGGATCAAGTGCTGTCCGAGTTGCCCGAAGTGGCGCCGGTCGAGGCTGCTGGCGTCACTTCGGCGCCGCGCAGCCGGCTGAACCCGGCCTTGACCTTCTCCACCTTGGTTGAAGGCTCGGCCAACCGAATGGCGAGGGCTGCAGCCATGCATGTGGCAGGCAGCCTTGGGCAGCTGTATAACCCATTGTTTATCTACGGCGGCGTGGGTCTGGGCAAGACGCACCTGGTGCACGCGATCGGCAACCAGTTGCTGGCTGACAAGCCCAATGCCAAAGTTTTGTACATCCACGCTGAACAGTTTGTTTCGGATGTGGTCAAGTCCTACCAGCGCAAGACTTTTGACGAGTTCAAGCAGCGCTACCACTCACTGGATCTGCTGCTGATCGATGACGTCCAGTTCTTTGCCAACAAGGAACGGACCCAGGAAGAATTTTTCAACGCCTTTGAGGCTTTGCTGGCCCGCAAGAGCCACATTGTCCTGACCAGCGACACCTATCCCAAAGGACTGGCCGACATCCACGAACGCCTGGTCTCGCGCTTCGACTCCGGCCTCACCGTCGCCATTGAACCGCCCGAGCTTGAAATGCGGGTGGCCATTCTGATCAACAAGGCCACGGTGGAGAACGCCGTCATGCCCGAGGAGGTGGCCTTCTTCGTGGCCAAGAACGTGCGCTCCAACGTGCGTGAACTCGAAGGCGCGCTTCGCAAGATCCTGGCATACAGCCGCTTCAACCAGAAGGAAATCTCCATCCAGCTGGCGCGCGAGGCCCTCAAAGATCTGCTGTCGATCCAGAACCGCCAGATCAGCGTCGAGAATATCCAGAAGACCGTGGCCGACTATTACAAGATCAAGGTCGCGGACATGTACTCCAAGAAGCGCCCGGCCAGCATCGCCCGGCCGCGTCAGATTGCGATGTTCCTGGCCAAGGAGCTCACCCAGAAGAGCTTGCCCGAAATTGGCGAGCTGTTTGGTGGGCGCGACCACACCACGGTGCTCCACGCGGTGCGAAAGATTGCTGCAGAACGGCAACAGATGACCGAACTGAATCAGCAGTTGCATGTGCTGGAACAAACGCTCAAGGGCTGACGTTTTTTGAGCGCGCAACGGCTTGATCGGCAGAGTCGGCGGTGCCTCCAGCGTCGCGGCAGAACCCGGGCGGAGCCTGGATTGCGTCGATTTGCTGCACTGCACAAGCACTCTGGGGACATTTCGTTCAAGAAAACCGGGGCTGTACGGCTGAAATGCCTCATAAACAGGCGAAAATAGATCGGTTTTGTGTCGTTGCGTCCAGCGCACGAAAAGATGCATCAAGGCCCAACCCTGAGACATTGACTGAGAAGAGAGACTGACCGTCATGATCGTTTTCAAATCGACCCAGGACAAAGTACTGGCTGCCCTGCAATCGGTGGCCGGCATTGTCGAGCGGCGCCATACGCTGCCCATCCTGGCCAATGTGTTGCTGCAGAAAAACGGCCCGCAGGTTCAGCTGACGACCAGCGACCTGGAGATCCAGATCCGCACCACTGCAGAACTTGACGGCGACGACGCCAGCTTCGCCACCACGCTGGGCGCGCGCAAGCTGATCGACATCTTGCGCACCATGCCGGGCGATCAGACGGTGAGCCTGGAAAACACCGGTGGCAAGATCATCCTCAAAGGTGGCAAGAGCCGCTTCACGCTGCAAAGCCTGCCAGCCGAAGACTTTCCGCTGGTGCAGGAAGCGCCGAGCTTTGGCCCAGTGTTCAGCGTGCCCCAGAAGACGCTCAAGAGCCTGCTCTCGCAAGTCTCTTTCGCCATGGCGGTGCACGACATCCGCTACTACCTCAACGGCATTCTGTTCGTGGCCGAAGGCAAGAGCCTGTCGCTGGTGGCCACGGACGGCCACCGTCTGGCGTTTGCCAGCGCCGAGCTGGATGTTGAAGTGCCCAAGCAGGAAGTCATTCTGCCGCGCAAGACCGTACTGGAGTTGCAGCGCCTGCTCTCCGACAAGGAAGGTGCGATCGAGCTGCAGTTCGCGTCCAATCAGGCGAAATTCAGCTTTGACGGCATGGAGTTCGTCACCAAGCTGGTCGAGGGCAAGTTCCCCGACTACAACCGAGTGATCCCTCGCAACCACTCGAACATCATCACGCTGGGCCGCGCCCCACTGCTGGCCTCGCTGCAGCGCACGGCCATCATGACGAGCGAGAAGTTCAAAGGCGTTCGCCTCAATGTCGAACCAGGCGTGTTGCGTGTGGCGTCGAGCAATGCCGAGCAGGAAGAGGCCGTTGACGAACTCGACATCGACTACGAAGGGGATGCCATTGAAATCGGCTTCAACGTGACCTATCTGATCGACGCCCTGCAGAACATGAGCCAGGAAATGGTTCGCATCGAACTGCAGGACGGCAACAGCTCTGCGCTGGTCACCAATCCCGATGACAACGCATTCAAGTACGTTGTCATGCCGATGAGAATTTGACGACCTTGCAGCACCTGCTGTGCTGGCCCCGCATGCAGCGGCCATACACGCTGACCCCTTTGCTCAACCCGCAGCCTCTGCGGGTTTGGCCTTTCTAAAGAACCGAGAAAGCCTACATGTCCGACGCCAACGAACCCGTCAACCCGTCTGAAAACGACCCAAAGGGTGGCGAACATCAGCAGCCCGAGTCCACAAAGATCGACACCAATCAGCCTGGCGCCAGCGCTGGCTATGGCGAAGGAGCCATCCAGATCCTCGAAGGCCTGGAAGCTGTGCGCAAGCGCCCTGGCATGTACATCGGCGACACGTCCGATGGCACTGGCCTGCACCACCTGGTGTTCGAGGTGGTGGACAACTCCATCGACGAAGCCCTGGCCGGTCACTGCGATGACATCGTCGTCACGATCCACACCGACAATTCCATCAGCATCACAGACAACGGGCGCGGCATCCCGACCGGCGTCAAGATGGACGACAAGCACGAGCCCAAGCGTTCGGCCGCTGAAATCGCACTGACCGAGCTGCACGCCGGTGGCAAGTTCAACCAGAACAGCTACAAGGTCTCTGGAGGTTTGCACGGCGTGGGTGTGTCCTGCGTGAACGCACTGTCCAAGTGGTTGCGTCTGGTGGTGCGTCGCGAAGGCCAGGTCCACCAGATCGAGTTTGCGCGTGGCTTTGTGCAGAACCGAATCATCGAGACACAGGACGGCGTCGAGGTGTCGCCGATGAAGATCACGGGCCCGACCGAGAAGCGTGGCACCGAGGTGCACTTCCTGCCCGACACCGAGATCTTCAAAGAGAACAACGATTTCCACTACGACATTCTGGCCAAGCGCCTGCGTGAGCTCTCCTTCCTGAACAACGGCGTGCGTATCCGCCTCAAGGACGAGCGCAGTGGCAAAGAGGATGATTTCTCTGGTGCTGGCGGCGTCAAGGGCTTTGTTGATTTCATCAACAAGGGCAAGAACGTCCTGCACCCGAACATCTTCCATGCGGTGGGCGAGCGTGAGAGCGACCAGTCCACCATGGTGGGGGTGGAAGTCGCGATGCAGTGGAACAACGGCTACAACGAGCAGGTGCTTTGCTTCACCAACAACATCCCCCAGCGGGATGGCGGCACCCACCTGACCGGTCTGCGCGCGGCAATGACGCGCGTGATCAACAAATACATCGAAGAGAACGATCTGGCCAAGAAAGCCAAGGTCGATATCAGCGGAGACGACATGCGCGAAGGCCTGTGCTGCGTGCTGTCGGTGAAAGTGCCGGAACCCAAGTTCTCGAGCCAGACCAAGGACAAGCTGGTATCCAGCGAAGTGCGCGGCCCTGTGGAGGACGTGGTGGCACGCCTGCTGACCGACTATCTGCTGGAGAACCCGAACGACGCCAAAACCATATGCGGCAAGATCGTGGAAGCGGCCAAGGCCCGCGAAGCGGCCCGCAAGGCACGGGAGATGACCCGTCGCAAGGGAGTGCTCGACGGCATGGGCCTGCCAGGCAAACTGGCTGACTGCCAGGAGAAGGACCCCGCAATGTGCGAAATCTACATTGTGGAGGGCGACTCCGCCGGCGGGTCTGCCAAGCAGGGCCGAGACCGAAAGTTCCAGGCCATCCTGCCCCTGCGCGGCAAGATCCTGAACGTGGAGAAAGCACGCTATGAGAAGCTTCTGACCTCCAACGAGATCGTCACCCTTATCACGGCACTGGGCACCGGCATCGGCAAGGCCGGCGCTGGCGAAGGCAAGGACGATTTCGACGTGGCCAAGCTGCGCTATCACCGCATCATCATCATGACCGATGCGGACGTGGACGGCGCTCACATCCGCACGCTGCTACTGACCTTTTTCTACCGCCAGATGCCCGAGCTGGTCGAGCGTGGGCACATCTACATTGCGCAGCCACCGCTGTACAAGGTCAAGAGCGGCAAAGAAGAGCTGTATCTCAAAGACGCTCCTGCGCTGGATAACTTCCTGCTGCGTGTGGCGCTCAAGGACGCCAAGGTCATCACAAACGGCCAACCCGGCGCTACCGTACTCGAAGGTGAGACGCTGACCGAATTGGCGCGCAAGCACCAGGTGGCCGAGCGCGTGATCGACCGCCTGTCTGCCTTCATGGATCCAGAAGCCCTGCGCGCCATGGCCGATGGTGTGGACGTCAAGCTCGACACCGTGGCCGAGGCCGAAGCGTCTGCGGTGGCCATGCAGGCCAAGCTGGCCGAGCTGTCCACCACTGGCAAGCCGCCGGAAGTGGCCGGCGAGTTCGATGCTAAGACCGACAAACCCATTCTGCGCATCAGCCGCCGGCATCACGGCAACGTCAAGAGCAGCATCATCACCCAGGACTTTGTGCATGGAGCGGACTATGCCGCCCTGGCAGAAGCCGCCAACACGTTCCGCGGCCTGCTGGGCGAGGGCGCCAAGGTTCAGCGTGGCGAAGGCGAGAAGGCCAAGGAAGAGAAGGTGAG
Source organism: Hydrogenophaga sp. (assembly GCA_050293865.1). Lineage (GTDB taxonomy): Bacteria > Pseudomonadota > Gammaproteobacteria > Burkholderiales > Burkholderiaceae_C > Hydrogenophaga. Next base: position 21,556 of record JBNKNN010000075.1, read on the forward strand.
CGACTTCCGGCAGGCCATGGCATGGCTCATCAGCGAAGCCGAGCGCACCACCAGCCGCCAGCGCTACAAGGGTCTGGGCGAGATGAACCCCGAGCAGCTGTGGGAAACCACCATGGACCCGGCCGTGCGCCGCCTGCTGCGCGTGCAGATCGACGACGCCATCGAAGCCGACAGGGTGTTCACCATGCTCATGGGTGACGAGGTAGAACCGCGCCGTGACTTCATTGAGACGAACGCACTGCGCGCGGGCAATATCGACGTTTGATTTGCGGTTGTAGAGCGACCCATAAGCCAAGAGATCGAGACCCATAAGTTGAGAAACTGATGGGTCTTTCTCTTTGTGGACGCTCTGGGCTCGATCAAGCGCGGTCGGCTGTTCAAACATGAGCCCGGTCTCCTGAAACCTAGGGAACCCCTGCATTGGTCCCTTCTGGCCCTGCTCCTGAACGGTGGACGGTGACCGGTGAAGGTGATGGAACGGCGTCTGCACGTTCGCTCAGAACATGCTGGAACGCACACACCCTGGACCTGATGCACCGATCATGCTGGGCCAGGGCCTGACACATGACCGCCGCCGATCCGTCATACCGATGACATCCAGTTCTCCAAGAATGCGACCCATTCGTCTCATTCTTCGTTTGCCACCACTGGAGTCATTTCATGGATCGTCGTCTGTTCGTCGCCCAAGGGGCATTGCTGGGTGCCACTGCCGCTCTCCAACCCGCTCGCGCCCTGGCGCAAGGTGCCGCGCCCGCAGTGATCACGCCAGACGCGCAGCGTCCGCAGTTCACCCACGGTGTGCAAACAGGTGATCCGCTGGCCGATGCGGCGATGGTATGGACGCGAAGCGATCGCCCCTCTCGCATGTGGGTGGAATGGTCGACGGTGTCGAGCTTTGCCAATGCCAGACGTGTGCGAGGCCCCTACCTGATGGAAGACACCGATTTCACGGGCAGGCTCGACCTGACGAGCCTGCCCGCTGGCCAGGAGATTTTCTATCGCGTAGTGCTCCAGGACTTGCACAACGAACGCGTGCTGTCGCAGGCCATGGCAGGGCATATGCGATTGCCTCCCGCGACCGGCCAGAAGAAGGTCACTCGCGATGTGCGCTTTGTGTGGAGTGGCGACACGGCTGGCCAAGGATGGGGCATCAATGAAGCCTGGGGTGGCATGAAGATCTACGAGCAGATGCGCCTGACCAAGCCGGATTTCTTCCTTCATTGCGGAGACACCATTTACGCGGACGGACCGATCAAAAGTGAAGTAGCGCTTGACGATGGCACGGTCTGGAAAAACGTGGTGACGGAAGAGGTGAGCAAGGTCGCCGAAACGTTGAATGAGTTCCGTGGCCGCTACCGGTACAACCTGATGGATGCCAATGTGAGGCGGATGGCCGCCGAAGTGCCGCAGATCTGGCAATGGGATGACCATGAAGTGACCAACAATTGGTCGGACTCCAAAGATTTGAGTGGCGATGATCGCTACCAGGAAAAGAACGTGCCGCTGCTGGTGGCCCGTGGCACCAAAGCCTGGCTGGAGTACGCCCCCCTGCGGCGCGGGCCCAACCGAGAGAGCGAACGCGTGTACCGCCACTTGCCGCAGGGCCCACTCTTGGACCTGTTCGTGGTCGACATGCGCAGCTATCGAGGGCCGAACTCGGCCAACCTGCAGACCGAGGACAGCGAAGCGAATGTCTTCATGGGGCGTCCGCAGCTGACCTGGCTGCTTGAAGGACTCAAGCGCTCGACGTCGGTATGGAAGGTCATCGCAGCAGACATGCCCATCGGGCTTCATGTGCCGGACGGCAAAGAGAAGTGGGAGGTCATCGCAAACGGCGACGACGGGGAGGCAAAGGGCCGTGAACGCGAGATCGCCTGGCTGCTGCGGGAGATCAAGCGCGCTGGCATCCGAAACGTGGTGTGGCTGACGGCTGATGTTCACTACACGGCGGCCCACTACTACGATCCGGCCAAAGCGAAGTTCACCGACTTTTCTCCGTTCTGGGAATTCGTCTCCGGACCACTCAACGCTGGCGGCTTCGGCCCCAACAAAGTGGATGGCACCTTCGGCCTCGAGGTGAAATACCAAAAGGCGCCGGCCAAACCCAATGATCCACCGAGCAATGGCCTGCAATTCTTCGGTCAGGTGGACATTGATGCCAAGACCCAGGCGATGACCGTGACCCTCAAGGACATCCAAGGCGCATCGCTCTACACAAAAACGCTGGCACCGCAGCGGGCTTGAGGCGAGACACCGCGGGCAGTGCCAGACAAGCTTCAGTCGGTTTGTCTGGCCAGCGGCAACAAGGATTTGGCTGCATCAAGCCGAAGCGACAACGGGGCGGCCGGGTCGTTCATGACTGCCAGAAGAAACGCTTTGGGGTCGGTCCATGTGGTCTGGTCGACCTGAAGCCCTGCGAGTGGGGCCGGCGACTGGCGTGCAGCGCGTCCGTTGCCGCCATCAGGCGCATGTTCATGTTCAGGCTCATGTCCGTGCCCGGTTGGTCGCACGTGGTCCGCACGCGCGGCGGACGGCTCCTGTAAGCCGGAGGTCATGTGCCGCATGGCTGCTTCGACATCGGCCACGGGCATGGGTTTGAGCCCCGAAAGCAGGTCAGCCTGGGCCTCGGGATTGGGTGCCTGTTCGAGCCAGGGCTCGTCGGAAAAGACAGACACCATGCCGGCTGTCACGAAGGCCGACCAGTGATCGGGCGAACCCACGGGTGCCGGCACCGCGTTGCAGATGTTGGTGCCAGCGGGCCATTTCACAAGCCGCGTCTGATCGATTGTTGGCAGGTAGCGGTGTTGAAGACCATTCAGCCATCGCTTTGCCACGTCAGCGGAAACCGCCTGGTCAAAGGAAAACCAGAGACACAGGGCATCACTGCCATTCACCGCAATCGCTGGTGGTGGCAATGAAAAGTCATCCTGGATGCCTTGCCAGACAAGGGCCAACGCACGCCAGTCGGCCGGTCGCCGAATACCCATGACGGCCATGCGCACCTTCTCGCCCGGCTCAACCGGCGCGGTCAAGGAGGAAGTTGCTGCAGGGTCTGAAGTTTCTGGGTTCCCCGGCACAAAGTACAAGCGGGCCAGTTGCTGTGTCAGTCGGTCCATGTCGGGCAAAAGTCGCAAGGATGCAGTGAAGACAGGAAAAAAGCGGGCTTGGAGCGGCGTGCAAGCGTCGGATGGCGTGCCAGTATCCAACAACCGTCGAAGCACAATATCCGTTAACCTCCCACCCTGGGACTTCTCGAGTTGACTGGTATGGCCGACAAGGGCAGGACAACCAACCAACACCTGACTTCAGGAGGCACGCGGCCATGAACATCCAACAGCTTACAAAACTTGCCATCGCCGGCCTGGCTTGTGCATTGTCTACGACTCTGGCCACGACGGCGTGGGCGCTGGAGGTGAAGTTTGAGCCCGTGGCGCCAGGGGTTTACGCCCATGTCGGTGATCTGGAAGGCCGCACCTACGAGAACGAAGCGCTCAATGCCAACATCGGCTTGATCGACACGCCCGCTGGCGCTGTGTTGGTGGATGCGGGAGCGACCTACCTGAGTGCACAACAGATTGAAGCGGCCGCAGCCAAGGTGACGAAGCAACCGATCAAATGGGTGATCGCCACCGGCGGGCAAGACCATCGATGGCTGGGCAGTGGCTATTTCATCCAGCGTGGCGCGCAGGTCATTGCACACGAGAGCGCCAAGGAAGACATGGAGCGCCGTGGACCTGAGCAGCTCAATGCGCTCAAGCCGGTGCTGAAAGACAAACTGGAAGGCACCGAGCTGACGCTGCCAACGCGATGGGTGTCCGGCGAGAGCACCGCTTTGGACATGGGCGGTGTGAAGATCGAATTCAAGCATCGTGCTGGTGGGCACACGCCCGGCGACAGCCTGGTCTGGCTGCCGCAGCAGGGCGTAGTCTTCGCTGGCGACGTGGTGTACGTCGACCGGATTCTGGGCTTGCACCCCGTGAGCAACACGAAAAACTGGGTGGCGTCGTTTGAACAGATGGAATCTCTCCAGCCCAAGGTGGTGGTGCCAGGGCATGGTGGTGTGACCGATCTGAAGACAGCGCAGAAACAAACCCGGGACTTGCTGCTGGCGCTGCGAAAGCACATGGGCCAGGCCGTTGAAGACGGCGTCGGTCTGGCAGAGGCCGTGAAAGCATTCGACCATCAGCCCTACCTGGGGCTCAAGCACGCAGAGGTGTGGCTGCCGCAACTGGCGAACCGCACCTATCTGGAAGTTGAGATGGAGTGAGCTGAGCGCTGGTGAAGCGCTTCACAGAGCCTGACCTCCATTTCCCTTGTCAGAACCCCAGTCCCCGCCGAGGTCAAGGTGTGTTGGGCTCCACCACACGGCGCAAGCCGAACAGGTCCTTGATGAAGATCACCCCTCGCCGTGTTTCGAGCAGGCCTGCCGTGTTGAACTCGCTCATCAAACGGGCCACCACTTCACGCGTCGTACCGAGGTGGCTGGCAAGTTGCTGTTGCGTCGCGCGCAGCGTGCCATCGGCCGCGGCGTGGAGCAAGATGAATTGCGCCAGGCGCTGGCGGTGATTGAAGGAATGCACCTGGTCCAACTCTGCCATCAGGCGATAGACCAGCGACGACATCGCACTCACCGTGAGGTTCTGGATGACGGGTTCGGTCTCGAACAATCGTCGGTACACCGGCCCGGGTATCAAGGCGATGTTTCCGGGCGCTTCGGATTGCACCCAGGCGGGGTAGAGCAACTCCTTGAACAGGCAGTTGAGTGCCAGCACGCAGGTCTCGCCGGGGTTCACGAAGTAGAGCGTGGCCTCGGTACCATTGGGTGACATGGTGAACACCCGCAGCCGCCCTTCCAGCACCACATAGGCGCCCGAGACGGGCTGCCCCTTGTGCAGCACCGAGCCCGGCCCCGGCAAGTGCTTTTGCAAGGCACCTTGATTCAACAGCGCTTTGCCGGCAGCGCTCATCTGGCTGAAGGGCTCGATGTTTTCCAGCGTCACCAAGGCTCGCTCCGTTGCACCGTGCGGGGCGGCGTGCCAAAGGCCATCGGGCTTTGCATCAGAGGTGGCCACGTTTGATCCACAACAGCGCGCCTTCGGCGCCGGCCGTGCCTTGGTGTCCGCCTTGCGGCAGGCGAGACCAGCCCCATGGCCGCAGCGCCGCATCGGCGGGTTGCGTCAAAGCCAGACTGCCCTCCAGGACCAGCAACTCTTCGCCGCCGGTCGAGGTTGAAGCCACGTCCGATTGCCAGAGTGCATTGGCCGGCAGCCGAACCAGCTCTACGGAAAAGCCTTGCCCTGCGTGCAGCAAAGCACGGCCCCCAGATGAAGAGGAGGCTGTTTTCCATTGGCGGGCTTCCGGGCGGACCCTCACCGTTTGCTGGTCGCTCTCGCGCATCTGGCGCAGCTTGACGAAGATGACGCAGCCGTCGGTGCTGAAGGGCGTGTGGCTTGAGCGCGGAGGGTTGCGCACGTAGGAACCGGCAGGGTAGTCGCCATGCTCATCGGAGAACACACCTTCCAGCACCACAAACTCTTCGCCCAGGGCATGGGTGTGGGCGCTGAAATGGCTGCCCGGCGCGTAGCGCACGATGGACGTGGCCAGGGCCACCTCACCGCCCACGCGTTCGAGCATGCGTCGCTCCACGCCCGGCAATGGGGAAGGCCGCCAGGGCAGTTCATCCCCCTGCACCAGCGCGGGCAAGCGGCGATCTCCATGAATCAGCAATGGCTGTTGTACCTGCTGTGATATTTGTTCTTCCATTGTGTGTCCTGGGTGCGTTCACCAGAGTCCCAGCAAACGCCCGACCAATATGGCGATGCCTGCCCATCCGCCAAAGAAGGCCAGGGTGCGGACCACCGGAACGCCAGCGGTATAGACAATGTAGTGGACCAGGCGCGAAAAGAAAAACAAACTGCAGGCCGTGGCCGTCATGGCGTCACCGAGGTTGGCCATTTGCACGGCGAGCACGGCTGGTGCGAACACCACCAGATTTTCCACCGCGTTACCGTGCGCACGCTGAGCCCGTTGCGCCCAGGCCGGCACAGGTTTCTCGTCGGCAGACGGATTGCCCATGGTTCCCATCAGGCCGCGCACGGCGATCCGGTTGAGCACGTAGGGAAACGCCAGCAAAGCCGTCAGCGCCAGCGTCAGTGAAAGCCACCAGAGTTCTTTGGTCATGGTTCATTCCCCCGTTGGAGTGAAGTTGAAGTTGAAGCTGAGATTGAACTCAGTGAGTCAATCGGTTGCCCGAACGGCAACGGGGTCAACGGTATCGGGGAGCGTCCGACGTTTCTGTACCAATTGCTACACAGGGGTTGTATTCATTCGACCGTGTATGCCAACGCGTTGGCTGCGCTCTGCAAGCCACTGAAAATCTTGTCCGCCACCGCCTGTGAAAAGTCGGGAGGTAGCTCCGCTTGAACCTGGGCGACCGCGTTCGGCGTGCGCGCAATCAGTTCGTTGATCAGCGCCTCCGCGCTGTCGCCATAGCCCACTTGTTGGGCCGTGCTGTTGAAGTGTCTGCGTTCGATGCGTTCGATGGGCTCGATGAGGTAGTGGCGGTTTTTGCCCGGCAAAGCCATCGCCAACTTGAGTTCATGTGCTGACCACTGATTGGGGCCATCCCCCATCACCGGGTAGGCCGACATCACGTCATACAAGGGCGCGAGTGTGAAGCGGCCTGCAGCACCGGCCTGCAACTGGATGCTGAAGTTCTTGGCATGGCCATCGGGTGCGCGCAGCATCCAGAACAGGATTTGCGACGCCATGAGGGTGCGCAGATCCTGCTCGGGTGTCATCGACTGCTGCACCAACGAGAACAGCGTCTTCAGGCCTGGCCCGCCTTCGTTCTCGTACTTGATCAAAGGCGATGTGCCCGTGGCCTGGCAGAAGTCTTCTTGCATCAAACGCAACAGGTGATTGCCGCTGGATGCGTGCCTTCGGTCAAAGCGCTCGACCACCAACACACGCTGCTCGCCAAAGGTGGCGATGTCGACATTGGCCACTGGCAAGCCATAGGCGCGCAGCAAACGCATGCACAACCATTCGTTGTCGACTGAAGTGCTGAAGTCGGCGCGTCGCCCGCCCACCATGCCCAGGGGCAACTTGAAGATGTGCGTGGTCGGCGTGGTGCCTCTGGGTTTGAGCCATTGGCCGTTCCACTGGGTGAAGGCATCTTTCTCTTGCGCGCCCGCGAGCGAGATGCGGAAGTCGTCGTCCGGGTCTTGGCCGCGGGCAAAGCCATCGTTCGGCGAGACCAAGGCCTGCAGGTGTCTCTCGATGGCTTCTTCATCCACCACCAGACCCTCCACGCGGTCCAGGCCTTCGGGCTGCTCGCCTTCAGGCAGCAGTTGCAAAGCACCCACGCAATCGCGGCCAATGGCTGCCAGCAAATCAAAGGCGTCGGTCGAACCGGTTTTGAAGCGGGTGGCAATGCGCCGGCGAATGCCGTCGTTGTCGGGCAGCAGGTTGTCGAAGTAGTGGGCCACAGCGTCGCCGCGCAAGACGGTGTTGCCGAAGGTGAAGGGCAAAGACAGTGAGATGGGGCGAACGGCGGGTGACGCCAACCATTGGGCGTCGTACTGCAGCTCCATGTCGCCACGGGCAGACAGGGTCCAGCGGCCCACGTGCAGGCCGTTGGCCCACAGATTCAGTGTCTGACTGCGGGTGCGGCGCGCCATGTCACCACTCCACGGCGCCGGGCTTGCCCATGGCTCTCGGGCAGTCGGGTGGGCTGGCTCTGTCCGCCAGGCGCAGCTGCAAGCCGATCACCGCGCACCAGGCCAGCAGTTGGCGAAAGCTCAGTTCGTCCGGGTGGCGCTCCAGGTGAGACACGCGGTTCTGGCTCAGGCCCAGGCGGGCGGCCAGCTCAGCTTGCGTGAGCTGGCGCTGCTGCCGGGTGGAATTGAGCAACTGGCCCAGCTGCGCTGCGGTGACAAGCGTCAGGCTGCCAAGCCGCGGCGTTGAAGAGGAATTTGAGTTTTGGACACGATGGATATCCGCTTCTCAGATATTTTTATATTATCTGAATGTCAGATACCCATCATCAACTCACAGATGCTTCACACAGGGCATCGGTACACGAACTCGCCCTCTCCATCCATGTGCTGAGCGATGTGGTAGACGTCGCAATTGCCCGGGTTGCGCTGGCGGTCGAACCATTCGTAGGGCAGGTGCAGCCACTGCATGATGAAGGCACGCATGGTCACGCCATGACAGACGATGATGATGTGGTGCACGCCGTGGCGCTGGGCGTCGCGATGAAAGGTACCAAAGGCCTGGTGCACGCGAACGGCCACGTCGAAACGGCTCTCACCCAAAGGCATGCGGGCCCAGAAGCGGCCTTCGTGCTTTTCCGCCAGGTCGTAGTGAGCATGCTCCAGCGGGAACAGCCTGGGCAGTTCTTTATCGGGCACACCATCGAACAGACCGAACTGCTGCTCGCACAGGTTGATGTGTTCGCGCCGGTCGAGTTTGGCGAAGTGCGGCCGCATGGCCGCTTCGATCCCATCGGCGGTCTCACGCGTGCGGCGGTAGGGGCTGGTCCAGACGCGCACGTGCTCGCCCCGGTGATCCTGGAGCAAGTCGCAAAGCGCCTCGCCCGCCGCCGTGGCTTGCTTGTGCCCGCGCTCCGAGAGCGGCACGGCATGATCCGCCGTGGACTTGTAGATGGTGACGTCGAGGTTGGCGATGCTCTCGCCGTGGCGCACCAGATAGATGTTGCGCAGGCCCTGATGTTTGCTGCTCATGACAGTCCTCTCCCAGTTTCATAGGTAACTGCCTGTCAGAATAGCATTGCAATGTCTGGTGTTTCAGCAACGATCAGCAGGCACCGAAACAAAAAGCATTTGGGAGGAACCACATCATGAGCCATTCCAGTGGCAGCAACGAGTCCAGTCAGAAGCCGTCCAGCGAAACCACTGAAGCAAGCGTCGAGCTTCCCGCCTTGCCCTTGGAAGAGCGAATCGCGGTATTTTGGTCGTTCTATTGGCGGTTCAGCCTGGTCGGCTTTGCCCTTTGGATCGTCGGCTCCTTTGTTTCTTCGTTTGTCGGCATGGGCATGCGCGCTGGAGGTGCGTCGCCACAAGGCGTCATGGTCGTCAGTCTGGTGATTGGCCTCGCGATGAGCGCCATCGGCTTCTATTTCGGCCTTGATTGGACCATCAAAAGCAAGCTGGGCAACTACCGGGTACAACTGATTCGGGTAGTGCCGCAAAAGAAGGACGCGGCATCCGAGTGACAAAGCGCCAAGGCTGAAATTCCAGGAGCGGTGGAACGGCTCAGATCGGGTAGATGATCGAGTTCGGAATCATCTCGGTGTCGTAGATGCATTCCTTGCGCGAAAAGCGCAGGCCATCGGGCGTTCGCACGATTTCGTCGATGTAGCGGCCCACATTGAACACCGTGCTCTCCTGCGACAGCTTGGTGCGGTAGACCGCATAGTTGGCCTCGCAGCGCCAGCCATTGGCCGTGATCTCGCGCACCACTGGTGCGCCCACCACGTGGCGCTGGTAGTAGGGGTCATGAAACAGCGTTTCGCGAATGCCGTAGACGCGGTCTTTGAGCATGCCCTTGCTGGTAAACGACAGCGTGGCCAGCGGGAAGCCGCGCTCATAGTTTTCTCGCGGCTGCAGGCGGTACACGCACTGCTCGGTGAAGAATTCGGGCCAACGGTCCCAGTCGCCACTGTCCACCGCGTCGGCATAGTCGGCATAGAGCTGGGTGATGGCGAACCAATCGGCAAAGTCGATGTTCACCGGCGTCACGGGCGCCGGTGCGATGGGGTCTGTCATGTCGTTCATGGTGCTCGGTCTCTTTCAGCCCTGATGCATGCTTGTTGGTGAGGGGAGGGAGGGGGTAGGGAAGTAAGGTTGCTGACTGAAGCCTGGTTCAGTCTTCCTTCTCCTTCTCCGCCTCCATCACATCGCGCCAGTAGCGGTACATGCCCCGGATCAGGGTTTCGGTCACCATGTGCTCGGTGTTTTCCACATCCTTGCCGCCCAGCTCGGCCACGGCCCGGTGGAAGGGCTTGCTTTCAAAGCCTTCTTGCGAGAACTCGATCACCTCGCCATCGTCGGCCGACACAAAGCCCGCCGGGCCGAACAGGTTGGCCTGGGTGAGGCGGCGGTGGGTCATCTCTTCGGTGTCGTCTTCAAAGCCGAAGTGCGTCCACACGAAATCGAAGCTGCCATTGCCGTTGGGCTGGATATGGCGAGTGGAGACGCTGTTGACCTGCTGCTGCAGGATCACGCTCGGGAAGATGGTGGTCATCACCGCTGTCGGCATGGAATGTGAAGCCCCCACGCTCGGCACTTCGTGTCCGTCGCTGCCCCCCGAGGGAGCGGGGTCCTCCATGGCCCACCACGGCTCGGGCACGATGTCGAGAAAGCTGGCGTCGTTGAGCTTCATCTGTTGCTTGAAGCTGGTCACCTGCGACACTTCCGACGCCTTGCCCGCATTGCCGCGCGTGCTGATCATCGCGGCGTGGCGGTGCTTGTCGTCCATGCGCAGCTGGCTCTTGTTGTCCGCGCGCCAGAGGCCGAAGGTCACGAACCAGGTGTGCAGCAGCCCGGGGTGGTATGGGTCTTTGATGTTCTCCTGCATCAGCTTCCAGTTGCCCGGGATGCGCTGGCGGTTGTAGCCCAGGATGGTGAGCTTGCGGCCGTTGAACAGGCGGTCGAAGTACTGCAGGATGGTGGGGCCGAGGTAATCCTCAAAGCTCTCGACGTTTTCATCGAAAGAGGCAAACACCACGCCGCCGCGCTGCGCCACCTTGAGCTTGGTCAGCCCGTGGTCGGCAAGATGGAAGTCTTCCGGCATGCCGCCATGCAGCTCACCTTCTTGCTTCACACCGTTGCGGAAGGGCACGCCCACCAGGTCACCGTTGAGCTTGTAGCCCCACTGGTGGTACGGGCAGACGAAGTTGCGCTTGTTGCCATGGCGCTCGCGGCAAAAGCGCATGCCTCGGTGGGCGCACACGTTCTCCACCACGTTGATGCTGCCATCGCGGTCGCGCACCATGATGACTGAGCGCTCGCCCACCACCGTGCGCTTGAAATCACCCGGCTTCGGAATCTCGGCCTCCAGGCCCACGTAGCACCAATGGCCCTTGTAGAAGAAGCGCTCCAGCTCCTTCTTGTGCAGTTCTTCGCTGGTGTAGGCCGCAAACGGAATGCGGTGCGTGCCGCTGCCTTCGCCATCGCCTTCCCACTGCGGTTCTTTGGGGAAGAAGTTGAGGGGCGCTTCAGGGCAGGGGGAATTCATGGCGCGTTGTCTCCGGTGTTCTGTTGGTCGGCCAGGGGTGCCCCACTGCCGACGCCGAACCCGTATCCTGCGCAGCTTCTCTACATTCGGCAATAGAATGGATTGAATCTAGCTCATCACTGTTTCGTGATAACGGTACCTACCCAGCGCTGCCCGGGCACCACGCATTTCCTGCATCCATGAACCTTGCCGATCTGGACCTCAAGCAACTGGTGCTGCTCAATCACCTGATGGCCTTGCGCAGCGTCTCACGGGTGGCCGAACACATGGACATGACCCAGCCGGCGGTGAGCAATGCGCTGGCGCGGCTGCGCCAGCAGTTTGGCGATGAACTGTTTGTGCGCACATCGGGCGGCATGGCACCCACGCCACTGGCCGAACAAATGGCCGCACCGGTGGCCGAAGCCTTGAACATGCTCGAAGCCGCGGTGAACCCCAGCACCGCGTTCGACCCCGCCACCTTGCAGCGCACCCTCACCGTGGGCATGACCGACATCGGGGAAATCGTGTTTCTGCCCAGGCTTGTGCACCGCCTGCGCCAGGAGGCCCCCGGCGTGCAGATTCAAACCGTGCGCAACCACACCGCCACGCACCTGCGCGAAGACATGGAAGCCGGCCGGATCGACCTGGCCATCGGCTTGCTGCCCCAGCTCAAGAGCGGCTTTTTTCAAAGGCGCCTGTTCAACCAGCGCTATGTGTGCCTGTTCCGCCAGGGCCACCCGCTGCTCGGCCCTTGCACGGAAGCCAAGCCAGCGCGCATCAGCCTGGCGCAGTTCAAAGCTGCCGAGCATCTGGTCATCACCAGTGCTGGCACCGGCCACGGTCAGGTGGACGAACTGCTGCAACGCAGCGGCATCCACCGCCACACCCGCCTCACGGTGCCGCACTTTGTCAGCGTGGGCCACATCCTGCAAAGCACAGACCTCATCGCCACCGTCCCCGAACGCCTGGCCATGCAACTGAGCGAACCCTTTGGCCTGGCCTGGGCCAAACACCCGGTGAAGACGCTGCCCCAGGCACCCATCCACGTGTTCTGGCATGCGCGCATGCACAAGGCGCCGGTGAACCAGTGGTTGCGGGGGGTGGTGTTTGAGGTGTTGGGGGAAAACTGAAGCAGCGATCTGACGCTTCTGATGGGTCAAGGGCCTGCCATCGCTGGCGCCTCAACAACCGGTGCTTCAACTTGCTGTTGGACAGCCTGTGGTTGTTGACGTTCTTTCGCCTCAATCGCCTGGTCGTATTTCTCCATGCCGCGAATGGACTGATCCGCCGGTGTGTTGGCCGCAGATACAGCGTCAATCTCACCGTCTTTGAGCGTCGCACCATCGTGCTGCGCGTAACGAATCTGGCCGTCGGCTACTGACAGGTGCGTGATTCGGGTCAGGCCGTTTGATCGGGCTTCCATCGCAATAGCCGCAGCCGTGTTGGCAAGACCTTGATCCCACGGAAGGTTGTACTTCTCAGCAAGAGCATGTACTTGCTGATTTGCGTCCTCCATCAGCTGTCTCGAGACCGGCGAGAGCGCTTGCTCCTCCGCGCCACGCAAGCTGTTAGCCGTAGATTCCAGGCTAGAGGGCTCGGGTGAATCTGCCGTTACTGGCTGGAGTGGACTGGTCCGGTCTTTTTGCTCCATCTCTCGAATCGCATCACCGAGTTGGCGGGGCGTTTCGACAACACCCAGACTCCAGGCCTCGTCAGCATTGAGACTGACACCAGTGACCGCCTCAACCGTTTCTGAAGCCCAAGAGGAACAGTTTGACGTGTAGCCCCATGTCACGTTTTCCTTGAGTCGTTGCTCGAGCAGCGCGACCTGTGCCTCATCCAGTTCAAAGTACCGGCTGGCAGCGGCTCTGTCGCCGTTCTCCATGCCTATCCGGATGTCGTACCCCTCACCGTTGTCACCTGCACGAGAAAAATCAGGCCACAAACCATAGTTGGTGGTAACACCGTCACGCGTGACCGAAATCCAGCCGTGACCGTCGTCAAAGGAAATCGGCTCACCGGTCTCCGGATCGATCGTGTCGCTACGGACATTGCTGTGAATGCCCAGAATCACCTTGCTCATTTGAAATCCTCCCCACTGGTCAGATCTGTCTCAGGAATGACCATTCGTCTTACCGCCAGGAACGCACGGGCGCTCCCGTGCGCGAGTTCACTGCGAAAGTGAAAGCTCTTCCTCGACCGGACCACGGCCTCCCACGATGACCTTCTCTCCCTTCCATGGGACCACAACTTCGTAGTAAAGGCCTTCGGTATCGGAACGCTTGCTCTCGGACTTGGCCTCAACAGCGCATTCTTCTTTGATGCGGCAACGCACAAGCGTGACCTTCATCGTCTTGCCGTCGCTGCTGATGTTCGCGCCAGGGCTGTGATACACGGTGGAAACGAGAGGTGCGTAGCGAATCCGAACGTGCCCCTCATCCTCGCGCGTCATCTTGATCTTCCATGCGTCCACCAACGACACCTTCTGTGTCGCCTCAATAGGCGCTACCGTGCTGCTGTCTGCTGATGTATTCATTGCCTTTTCTCCCCCGGCACAAGCTGAATTGATGGCAACCAAGGCCGAAACAGCACATAACTTGGCCAAACCCTGGAGTGGTCGAGTGGGCAAGCTGGCCTCTCGTGGCAGTTGTTCGTTCATTTGGCGCTGATGCTCCCCGAAAACATGTCAGAACTCTCTGTTGAGATGCGATGTATGCCAAGATCTTAATTCCTAAGACCTATAGCGACCGTGACATTCTGTGAATGAGTGCGATCTTCAGGCTTTCGCACCCCCAATTGAGGGAACTGCGCCCTATCTGCCCGCCATCCCGAGATCTGAATTCAAGCAGTTCCTGGGAGGTATAGCCTTCAGGCTGGAGGTATTCAGTTCCAGTTCCAGTTCCAGTTCGGGTTTGGCAGCCGCCTTGCGCAACCGACACGGATCGAATGCGAAGACCTCAAGTTTGATGCACTCGTGAACACGCTCCCTGAGGTGTTGTGGGAGGATAGATACGCGCCACGCCTACGCGCATGGCTTGGCGTTCGCACCTCTCTCCCTTGTCCTCCCTAGCGCGCCATGATTGACGCTTCCACGGCCTGGGACTGTTCTACCGCCTGAGCTTGCGCCTGAACCGCTTCCTGCTGGGGCGCAGCGGTGGGATTAGCCGTGCGGTTCGCCAGCACATCCTGTACCTTGAACTCGCTGAGGGTGCCGTTGTCCTGGATCATGGCCACACGTTGGCCGTCTTTGCCCAGGTGAAAAGCACTGACGCCGCCACCCTTTGCATTGGCTTGCGCGTGAACCGCTGCCGCCGCCGTGATCCGCTCGGTCTGTGCCTCACTGAAGCCCGCACGCTGCATGGCCGGCGCCAGTTGCGCCTGGGCCTGCGCCTGGTAGCGTTGCTGTTCTGCCGTGAGTTGCGGCACCTGAGACAACTGCTGTGTTTGCGCGGGCCGTTCTGGCTTTTTGCCGCTGATGGCGGGCTCGGGCATGCCGCGTTCTTGCATCGCCTTTTGCACAGCGCCCAGGTGGCCGCGATCTTTCCACAGCTCGTTCAGGCCTTCCTCCACACGCGCGGCATGGCGCTTTTGCGCCAGCTCCTTGGGCCAGCCCTTGTCCAGCGCGTCGCGCGAATCCTTGATGGATTGCAGCGCTTCCACCTGGCGCTGGTCTTGCGCGATTTCTGACTGGACTTGCCGGTACTTGTCGGCCAGTTGCGCGTTGCTCAGCGCCCGGTAATTCTCCAGAGGCTCGTGGTGCAAGGCGCGGGGGTACTCTTTGTGCACCGCGTCGCTGAAGGCGCCGCGCATGGCATCGGTGGGGTTCTTGCCAGCATCGATGTGCCGCGCCAGCGCGTCTTCCACATCGCTCTTGTCGACCTTTGGAATGCGCTCGTGCATCTTCTCCCACACCTGGTCGATCTTGTCGCGCCCTTCAAAGTAGCGGTTGTTGCGCTCTGCTTCCTTATTGAACGCCGCGCCGGTTTTCTGGAGCTGCGCCTCAATGCGCGCACGTTCGGCCGGGTCTGTGGCTTCGCTCAAGTCTTCCTTGAGGCCATTGACCTCGCGCAGCAGCCGGCCCTCTTTGGAGATGTAGTCGTAGCCGATGTCGCCTGCGTGGCGGCCCACAAACCTGGCTGCGCGCTGCAGGGCGGAATCCTCATACAGCTTCTCTGCACCGTAGGCCGCGGCGCCACCAGTAGCCAGACCCCCCACGATCGGGCCGGCCGGCCCGGTGAACGGGCTGGTCAGGCCTCCCAGCGCCGCGCCAGGGATAGCCCCCACCGTTGCTGACGAGCCCGTGACCAAGGTCTTGCTGCTCTGGTTCGCTGCCTCTTCCGTGCCCTTGATCCACTGCTCCCGGGTGGAGCGGGCGGTGTCGATGGCAGCGTCGACCTGGTTTTTGGCGTCGGCGACACCGTATAAGGCGCCGGCGGCGCCGGCGACTTTGACAGCCCCTCGGATCGCACCGGCATTGACGCGAGCGTGAGGTTCACCGTCTGCAGCAGTGTTGGCCTTCAGATGCGCGTGCGGCTCTTCAGGTGCTTCCGGGGTTTGAGGGCGGTGTGGCGTGCTTTCGTGATCGCTTGCTTTGGGCCGTTCGCGTTCGGCGTCGAGCAGCGGAACGCGCAAGCGGTTGTCCACCGTTTTGATCGGCTCACCCTGGGTGTATAGCTTGCGGTTGGGTATGAGGTATTGCGTTGCACCGCCCGGCTTTTTGACTTGTCCGTCCAATTCACTGATCGGCGCAATTGTGCTTACCCAGACTTCGGTGGGCGATTTGGGTTGGATACGGTAGACGTCGTATTGGGCTGATTCGCTACCTACTGGAATGCCAAAGAACTCGTGCAAGTTCTTGCCTTGGCGAACGGCAGCGTCGAGGTCTGCTTCTTTCGCCCAGAATGGCGTGTAGTCCGTCGGTTTGGCGCCAGCCGGCACGATTTTGACCAGCGGTTCGCTGTTCATTTCCATGCGGGGAAGCTCCTTGCCAGACATCAATTGGCCAAGTGCCCGCTCCCGAAGTGCCAGCAAGTCCGTCTCGTCAGTAGCCTCAATGACACGCCGGAGGTAGAGCTCGCCATTTGGCGTCTCCAGAAAAGCTTGAGCAGATTGCCGACTGATGCCATTGGTCTCAAAAGTCTTGGCCTTCCTGATCACCTCATCCGAGTACTGAGCCTTCAACTCGTCCGGAGTAAGACCCGGGTCATGCATCAGTTCCACCCTTGTTTGAAAGCGTGGCCCTGTATGCCTCCATCTTTTCCAAGCTCTTCTTTTCTTGTTCCGTCAGGCCGCCTTCGAGTTCGACTCCAAACCGGACATAAGCGCTCTCTACGCTTGGATCCGAATAATGGCGATAAAGGCCTTCGGACGAGACAGCCCATCGAAATGGCAGTTTGAACCGGTCCTCAATGGGCTCAGAAATTTGCCCAGCCTTTGCAGACTCGATCAGCGGACGAAGCCCCTCATAGAGTGCCTGCACGCTCTCCTCATTCGGATACTGCTGACACACCCATTCCAGGTGCTCTGCGGCGGCCTTGAGTTTGACGGGGTCGATTTTCTGGGTCATCTGGAGTCCGAGACTAAGGGTGAGGGCGAAACAGGCATTGGGCTGGACGCGTCGCGCAGCCCAGCGGGAGTAATACCTAAAGTGTATAGGCGCTGTGAGGTGCCGGGGTACCGGGCACCCTCATTTTTGGCACCACCAACGAACGCCTGGCAATGCCATGCAACTGGTCCAGCCCTTTCAGCCTAGCCTGGGCCAAACTCCCGGTGAAGACGCTGCCCCAGGCACCCATCAACGCGTTCTGGCACGCGCGCATGCACCGCGCGCCGGATCACCAATGGTTGAGGGAAGTGGTGTTTGAGGAGTTGGGGGAGTGAATCGCGGCGTGGCGCGTTTTAGCCGTCAATCGGAAACGCTCAAGGCGCGCACAGGCCTGCCACCTTCGGTCAGCATCACTGCCTCACCCTGCCAGGGTATGTCCGCTTCCGAAACGGTTGGTCGGAAAAAAGGCTATGCGTGATGCCACATTCGTGCACCAATATGGTGTAATGTGGTGCAAATTCAGCAGACAACGGGCCTCTCTCCATGGCACTCACAGCAAAGCAGCACCCCTCAGCAAAGGAAGGCACCCGAGCATCGGTAACCTTTCCCGCAGACCTCTATGTCGAGTTAGAGCGCATTGCCGAGGAAAAAAAGGTGTCAGTTGCCTGGGTTGTCCGTGACGCCGTCGAGAAGTATGTCGAAGCTCAATACCCGCTGTTTCCCCGGCAGCAGTGAGGGGGCTCCATGAAGAACACAAAGGAGATCAGCCCCATGTTCAGTCGATCAGCTCGGGAAGGTGTGCACCTGTGATTAAGACCGATCGCGTCATTCACCAGAAAATCGCCCGCCTGCAGGCGGGAGGAACGCCTAGGGTGCTTGATCTGTTCGCCGGTTGCGGTGGAATTTCACTCGGATTCTCGGCGGCGGGCTTCAGTATTGCGGCGGCGGTCGAGTTCGACCCTGAGGCTGCGGCGTCCCATGGCCGCAACTTCCATGGCGGCGATCCGGTGCATTCCCAGGCCCGCGACATCACGAAAACCAGCCCGGACCAACTCGCTGCAGACCTGAAGGCCGGTCCGACGGCTGAAGCCTTCGACGTGCTGGTCGGAGGTCCGCCCTGCCAAGCCTTCGCCCGCGTCGGCCGACCCAAGCTGCGTGAAGTGGACAACCACGCTGAAGCCTTTAAACACGACCCGCGCGCCCAGCTCTACATTGACTATCTGCGCTACGTCGAGGCATTCGCCCCACTGGCAGTCCTGGTCGAGAACGTGCCCGACGTGCTGAATCATGGTGGACAGAACATCGCTGAGGAGATTGCTGAGGTCCTGGAGAGCAAGGGCTACATCTGCCGGTACACGCTGCTGAATGCTGCGTTCTACGGGGTGCCGCAGATGCGTGAACGGATGATCCTGATAGCCTACCGGCGCGAAATCTCCGATGTGGTTACGTTCCCGGAACCGACGCACTTCATTGACCTGCCTCCTGGCTATGAGGGCACAAGGTCAGTGGCGCTCAAGTTCCTGGACAGTGAGATTGCCGACGACGCGCACCATTACAACCATGCTCCCAAGGCAGCGCGCTCGCTACCGCCCGCTATCACCGCGGAGGACGCGCTCGGCGATCTGCCGGCCATCGATGCGCGAAAGCTGCTCAAGAGTGGCAAGCTGCGACGTGGCGCCCGGCGATTTGACGATCCAATGCCTTACGGAAAAGAGCCACACACGCCTTATGCCCGACTGATGCGGACATGGCCGGGCTTCGAGGCGCCTAGCGCACTGGCCGATCACGTCATCCGCTATCTGCCGCGCGACTATCCGCTGTTTGCGCGCATGAATCCTGGCGACCAGTACCCGCAGGCCTACGAACATGCGGTAGCAATGTTTGAGGAACATTTGCAGCTGCTCGCGAAACAGGGGAGCAAGGTCAAGCCCGGTTCGACGCAGTACGAAGAGATCAAAGCTTCGATCGTGCCACCCTATGACGTGGGGAAGTTCCCGAACAAATGGCGTAAGATGTGGCGCGACCAGCCGGCGCGCACCCTGATGGCCCATCTGGGCAAGGACAGCTACAGCCACATCCATTACGACAGCCGTCAGGCCCGGACGATCTCCGTGCGCGAGGCCGCGCGTCTTCACTCGTTCCCCGATGGCTTCGTTTTCTGCGGCACGATGAATCCCGCGTTCCGGCAGATCGGAAATGCCGTCCCGCCGCTACTCGCGAAGGCCGTCGCCACGCACATGATGAAGACGCTCAAAAAGTCAGAAAGGGAGACCGCGGATGAACCTAGTCGAGCGGCAGCAGCGGTTTCTTGAGGCCGCCCAGAAGCATTTCGGAACATCAAAGGCAGTCCGTCCTCGCGAACTATTCGGCGTCTCCAACAGCGCCAAGATCGTCGAAGGCGGCATCCAGCTCGGCGTTGTAAATCTCGACAATGTCAAGGACGATACCGAAGCGCTGATTCTCGGCTGCGTCATGCGCTTTCCGCCTGAGGACGAGGTGTATTTCGCCGTCCTCGTGCGAAAGGACAAGGCCAGCTTCCTGGCTCGACTTGCTGAAATGAAGAAGCTCGGCGCTGCCGCCAAGGCGGCCGGCGCTGAGTCAGCCGATCTGCTCTCGGAAGGTGGAGACGGAGAAACACCTGAAGCGCTTGGCGCGACCATCAAGTACAGCGCCCGCAACAACTTGGTGCCGATCTACCTCGCCCGAGACGGGCGGCTCTGGTTACGTAATGCCAAGTTCTGGGACAGTTTGGCTTTCGATATGTCCCCCTTCGGTCCGGCGACCGAGCCGGATGAAATCGTTGTCACGCTGTATCCGCCGACGGCTTCGGCGCGGCGCAGCCTGCTTGCGCGCGAATTCATCGGCTGGCTGGGTAGCTTGGTCGGATCGCAGAAGATTCACGAGCTTCCGGTCTGGACCGACACGGCTACGCTCAGCCCGGAAATGCGCCGCATGCCGGCCACCATTCCGGTCGCGGACATCGAGGCGGCGGTCAAGGCGCTTGGCGGTCACTACCCGAATGGAGAAGTGAAGCGCTTCCATGCCGCGTTGAATTTCCTTCCCCACAAGCACTTCGTGATCCTGTCCGGTTTGTCCGGCACGGGCAAGACGCAATTGGCGCTGAAATATGCCAAGGCCGTCCACGGCCTGACCTCCAACACGGCCGACGATCCGCTTATCTTTGAGTGCCCGGTGCGGCCAGAATGGACTGACCCGACCGGGCTGACCGGCTATTTCGACGTGCTCACAAACCGCTACGTCGTGCCGACCTTCCTCGAAGCGGTGCTGGTGGCAACGGCGCACCGTGAGTCGCCGGTCTTCGTGATCCTCGACGAAATGAACCTTGCGCGCGTCGAGTACTACTTGTCCGATGTGCTCTCCTGCATGGAAACCGAGGGCCGGCTGCAGCTGCACTCGAACAGTGTCCCGCTCGAAGGTACGACAGGTGCCAGCATTCGTGCCGAGCTGCCTCTCCCGGCCAATCTGTTCATCATCGGCACCATCAACGTCGATGAGACCACGAACCCGGTCAGCGACAAGGTCCTCGACCGCGCATCGGTCATCGACATGTCCACCGTCGATGTGCCCGGCTTCCTCGCTTCGCTGGAAGGCCGTTTCCCGGCGCTGAAGGAAGCACGCGCCGCATCCGAAACCCGGCTGACCGAAATTCACGGCCTGATGCAGCAGTACGGCCTCGGTTTCGGTTACCGGTTGATCGAGGAATTCGTGCGCTATCACGCCTTCGACGCGGCGCACCTCAAGAGTGCCGTGGCCGATGTTACCGACCAACTGCTGGTGCAGAAGGTGCTGGTGAAGCTGCGCGGCGCCGAACGGCAGCGCACGCTGCTGATCGGTCTGGACAAGGCCTGCGATGGCCTGCCACGCGCACAGGCATTCATCCGGAAGCTGCTGACCGATCTCGACGATTTCGGCTCCTTCCAGGCCATGCGGTGAACCGTGACGGCGCTTTACATCCAGGCTGAAGGCAGTGGACCAGCATGGCAGGTCTGGCCCGTGCCGGATGTGGTGCCGGCCGGCGCAGTACGGGAAGGCGCGTCCTATCTCTTTGAGCTGCGCGACAGCGACGACGCGCTCGCGGCAGATCTGCTGATCGACGATGTGGCGGTCGAAGCGCTGCGGTCGCGCCAGCCGCGCGTGGCGCGCTGGCGCTGGCAACCTGGTTTTCATGCCGGCATGGTCGAGGCCGTGCTGCGCGTGCCGGGAATCGGGACCCGCCGCTTCGAAGTCACGACCGATCCCGATCTGCGCAAGCTCACGCGCGACGACTTCGACGCGATGGTGCGCGAAGTCCTGGAAGACACCTTTGCTCTCTTTTCTCTGAGCGCTTTTCGCAAGGGCATTGCGCGTCAGCCGGGCAATCG
Organism: Hydrogenophaga sp.; assembly: GCA_050293865.1. Classification (GTDB taxonomy): domain Bacteria; phylum Pseudomonadota; class Gammaproteobacteria; order Burkholderiales; family Burkholderiaceae_C; genus Hydrogenophaga. The sequence continues at coordinate 42,730 of JBNKNN010000075.1, forward strand.
GCCGCCGCCGCTGGCCC
>JBNKNN010000076.1:0-3678 GCA_050293865.1 Hydrogenophaga sp.
GTGCGTTGGTGAGCCTCGATCTCCTGCATCAGCAGCTGTGTCTGGCGCTCTGACTCGTCCTGGGCCACCCGCCGGCTGTCTGTGGTCAGCACGATCCACCAAGAGGCGACAGCTGCGACCAGAACCAGCAGAGTGAAAACCTTGATGAATGGCAACTGCAGCAATGACTCCTGCCCCTCTTGAAGGCTTTCCTGCACAAAGACCACACCGAACATGAAGGCCATGACGGCGACAATGGAGCTGAACACCAGCAGGTATTGCCCGACCCGGAAGTTCATGCGCGATGCCACCGGTGCTGGCAGGAGGGCGGCCATCCAGTGACGCATCTGGTCGGCAGCGCGCGAGTTCTGTTTGCACCGGTCATGACAACGCGACTCGAGTGAGCAGCACAAGGAGCAGATGGGCGCCTGATAGGCCGGGCAGCCAGCCATGTCCTCCGATTCGAACTCGTTTTCGCACACCGCGCAGCGCACCTGTGCGCCTGGCTTCCATGCGTGATCGGGCTGCCGGGCTATGTAGTAGCGACCACGTGTGGCCCACGCCATCAGAGGTGTCAACAGGATGGACAGGCCAAGCGCGATGAAAGGCGAGAAAGCCGCCGCCATCTCACCGAGCAGACCCACATGAGCCACGACGGCGCAGGCAGCGCCTACCAGCATGGCAACCATGCCGACGGGGTTGAAGTCATACAGATATGCCCGGCGGAACTCGATGCCCTTGGGGCTGAGCCCAAGCGGTTTGTTGATGACCAGGTCGGCCACCAGCGCGCCAACCCAGGCAATGGCAACGTTGCTATAGAGGCCGAGCACTTTCTCCAGCGCGCCAAAGACTCCCAGCAGCATCAGCAAGGTGGCGATGGCCACGTTGAACACCAGCCAGACCACGCGACCAGGGTGGCTGCGGGTGACCCTCGCAAAGAAGTTGGACCAGGCCAATGAGCCGGCGTAGGCGTTGGTCAGGTTGATCTTGACCTGGGAGATGATCACGAAGATCACTGTCATGGCGACCGCAATGCCCGGAGCGCCAACTGCCTGTGTGAATCCCGCCAGAAACATTTGAGTCGGCTCGGCGGTGCGCTCGGGTGCCACCTCGAACTGCATGGCAGCAAAGGCGAGGAAGGCGCCGCCGATCATTTTGAGCATGCCCATGATGATCCAGCCGGGCCCGGCCACCAGCACGGCGCCCCACCAGCGCCAGCGGTTCTCCCGATTGCGCTCTGGCAGAAAGCGCAAGAAGTCCACCTGTTCGCCAATCTGCACCACCAGGGAGAAGATGACGGTGCAGGCGGCGCCGAACATGATCGGATGCCATTCGCTGCTGCCTGAGCGAAGGCCTGAAAGACCCGTGAACTGACGATAGAGCTGCGGCTGATCCAGTGCAATCCAGACAAATGGCAAGAACAGCAGGAACAGCCACAAGGGCTGCGTCCAGGCCTGCAATCGCGAAATGAGCGTGATGCCGCGGATAGCCAAAGGCAGCACCACGAGGGACGAGATCAGATAGCAGATGGGCGTTGACCATCCGGTGGCCATCTCGAGAGCCAGCGCCATGATCACGGCTTCCAGAGCGAAGAAGATGAACGTGAAGACAGCGTAGATCAGCGATGTGATGGTGGAGCCCAGATAGCCGAAACCGGCGCCGCGCGTGAGCAGGTCCATGTCCAGGCCATGCCTGGCCGCGTAGTACGCAATGGGCAGGCCGGTGAAGAAGATGATGAGGCCCACCACGAGGATCGCCCAGACGGTGTTGGCGAATCCGTAGTTGACCGCAATGGCTCCTCCAATGGCTTCCAGCGCCAGAAACGACAGCGAGCCAAACGCCGTGTTCGCTACACGCCATTCGCTCCACTTGCGAAAGCTTCTCGGCGTGTAGCGCAGCGCGTAGTCCTCCATGGTCTCGTCGGCTACCCAGGTGTTGTACCGCCGTCGCGAGCCAAAGATCTGCTGCGGAGTGATAGGGATGGTGCGTGGTTCGCTCATGCACACGTTCAAGCAAGAAGCGTTCTCATACGGGTAGCTGCGAAGCTTTCCCACGGGTGAGCTCATGTTGCATGCGTATGCGCGAACGGTCCCTACGTTATTTGACGTATGTGACGAAGAGCGGGATTTCCCTAATCTGAGACCCAGTCGGCTCCCTGCCGGTCTTCACTTCTCTCCCAATCGGATTCGTCCCTCCAGTTCCTTCAGTCCCTTCACTTTCGTCTCAGGAGTTCACCATGAAGAATGTCAATGATCCGAACCACGTCCAGATTGAAACCCCTGACGCCGCTCGCCGCCGCGTGCTGCAGATGCTCGGCGTCGCATCGGTGGCGGGTGCCCTTCCGGCGTTCAGCTTTGCACAGCCGACGGCCAAGGTGAACACCACCAATCTGGCGGTCACCGACACGGAAGTGACCGTGGGCCAATTGCACTCTTCCACCGGCACCATGGCCATCTCGGAGACGGGGTCCATCCAGGCCGAGCAGCTCGCCATAGACCAGATCAACGCCATGGGCGGCATCCTGGGGCGCAAGATCAAGGTGATCAAGGAAGACGGTGCATCCGACTGGCCGACCTTCGCCGAGAAGTCCAAGAAGCTGCTGATCAACGACCGGTGTGCTGCCGTCTTCGGTTGCTGGACCTCCGCTTCCCGCAAAGCTGTGCTGCCGGTGTTCGAGAAGGAAAACGGTCTGCTGTACTACCCCACCTTCTACGAAGGCCTGGAGCAGTCGAAGAACGTGATTTACACAGGCCAGGAAGCCACGCAGCAGATTCTGTACAGCCTTGACTGGGCCAAGAAAGAGAAAGGGGCCAAGAGCTTCTTCCTGATCGGTTCCGACTACATCTGGCCACGCACCTCGATGAAGATCGCGCGCAAGCACATCGAGAACTTCCAGAAGGGCAGCGTCGTTGGCGAGGAATATTACCCACTGGGCAGCACGAACTTCGGTTCGCTGATGAACAAGATCAAGCTCAAGAAGCCAGATTGCATTTTTGCCGCTGTGGTCGGCGGCTCCAACGTGGCCTTCTACAAGGCGCTCAAAGCCGCCGGCATCGTGGGCTCCAAGCAGTTGCTGGTGACCTTGTCGGTGACCGAAGACGAAATGACCGGCGTGGGCGGTGAGAACTTCGCCGGCTTCTACTCGTCGATGAAGTACTTCCAGACACTGGACAACCCGAACAACAAGAAGTTTGTCGAAGCGTTCAAGGCCAAGTACGGCAAGGATGCCGTCATCGGCGACGTGACGCAGGCGGGCTATCTGGGACCATGGTTGTGGAAGGCGGCTGTGGAAAAAGCCGGAAGCTTCGACGTCGACAAGGTGGTGGCCGCATCCGAGACGGGCATCGAGCTGACCACGGCTCCGGAAGGCTACGTGAAGCTCGACAAAAACCACCACTTGTGGAGCAAATCGCGCATTGCCATGGGCATGCCGGATGGCACCTTCAAGGTCGTCTCGGAATCACCAGAGCTGATCAAGCCGGACCCGTTCCCCAAGGGGTATCAATAAGCCCACCCCCGCCACGGCGCGGTAGCGCCGTGACCCCCTCAAGGGGGCGGCGCCCTGCGGGCCGGGAAACCCGGACCCGCGGCGCCCTCGAACGAAAACCTGGTTAGCGCAGTTGCACCTCTTTCTGCCTGGAGATTCCCATGGATCTGACCTTTAACGACATGCTCAACATCGGTGTGATGCAGGGCTTT
>JBNKNN010000077.1:0-6737 GCA_050293865.1 Hydrogenophaga sp.
TTCGGCCCCGACTACATCATCCCCAAGCCTTTCGATTCGCGACTGATCCTCAAGATCGCCCCCGCAGTGGCCAAGGCAGCTGAAGCCTCCGGTGTGGCCACGCGTCCTATCCAGGACATGGAGGCCTACATCGACAGCCTGGGGCAGTTCGTGAGCCGCACCGGCATTCTGATGCGCCCCATCTTCAATGCCGCCAAGGCCATCGCGCCAGAGAGCAAGCGCGTGGCTTTTGCTGATGGCGAAGACGAGCGCGCCTTGCGCGCCGCCCAGATGGCCATCGACGAGCGCCTGGCTACCCCTATCCTGATTGGCCGTCCCGCCGTGATCGAAGCCCGCATCAAGAAGGCGGGCCTGCGCATGAAGCTCGGGGTGGACGTTGAGAACGTCAACCCAGAAAAAGACGAGCGATTCCGCCAATACTGGGAGCACTACCACAAGCTGATGGGACGAAACGGCGCTACGCCACAGGTGGCCAAGGCTGCGGTGCGCCGCTCGAACACCATCATTGGGTCGCTCATGGTGTCGCTCGGCGACGCAGATGCTGTGATCTGCGGCCTGGTCGGCAACTTCGTGACACACCTCGAGCGCATTGACAGCATCCTGGGCAAGAAGCCAGGGGTGGCCAACTACGCATGTCTCAATGCACTGATGACCGACCTTGGTCCCATTTTCATCGCCGACACGTATGTCAACGAGGATCCCTCGGCCGAACAATTGGCCGAGATTGCATGGATGGCGGCGCAGGAAGTGCAGCGTTTTGGCTTGCCGCCCAAGGTGGCGTTTCTCTCTCACTCCAGCTTTGGCACGTCCAAGCGCGCCTCCGCGAAGAAGATGCGGCAGGCCCGCGACCTGTTCGTGGCCCAGCACCCCGAGATCGAGTGCGACGGCGAACTGCATGGAGATGCAGCGCTGCAGCCTGAGATCCGTACAACCTACCTGGCCGAAACGACTCTCAGCGGCTCGGCGAATCTGCTGATCTGCCCCAACCTGGATTCGGCCAACATCCTCTACAACGTGCTCAAAACCACCTCCAGCGGTGGCGTGACAGTGGGGCCGGTGCTCATGGGCGTGGCAGCGCCTGCCTACATCCTCACGCCCGCAGCCTCCATGCGTCGCGTGCTCAACATGACGGCCCATGCGGCCGCCTGCCAACGACGCTGAGCGACAGACTCTGCCTGGCAAGAAAGGGGGGACGCCAACGCTTCCCCCCTTTTTCTTTGGCTCCCACCGAATGCTGGGATTGCTCCTTTGCACCCCGATGGTGCGCGTCGCGCGATCTCCCCGGCGGAACAGGCCCGGTTCACCGACGCCGGACTGGCACCGAATTTGCTCGATACCAAGGGTTGTCCACTCACCACCCTCAGGAGGCAATCTCCCATGTTTCCCATCCCCAGGCGCCAAGTCATTTCGTCCGCCATTGCTGTCACTGCCACCCTGGCATTCGCTCACGCCCATGCCGAGGCACCCATCAAGTTTCAGCTCGACTGGCGTTTCGAAGGCCCATCCGCCCTCTTTCTGCTTCCTGAGGCAAAAGGCTATTTCAAAGCAGCCGGACTGGACGTGACCGTGGATTCTGGCAATGGCTCGGGCGGCGCCGTGACGCGCGTTGCCTCGGGCACTTACGACATGGGCTTTGCCGACCTCGCAGCCTTAATGGAGTTCCACGCCAACAACCCCGACGCCCCCAATAAACCGGTGGCTGTCATGATGGTCTACAACAACACGCCGGCAGCGGTGTTTGCACTCAAAAAAAGTGCCATCAAGGCGCCTGCGGATCTGCAAGGCAAGAAGCTGGGCGCACCGGTTTTCGACGCCGGCCGCAAAGCTTTCCCGATCTTCCAGAAGGCCAACAAGATCGACAAGGTCACCTGGACCTCCATGGACCCGCCATTGCGAGAGACCATGTTGGTCCGCGGAGACGTGGATGCCATCACCGGCTTCTCTTTCACCTCTTTGCTCAATCTGGAAGCCCGCGGCGTCAAGCCGGCCGACATTGTCGTCATGCCTTACGCAGATCACGGCGTCAAGCTCTACGGCAATGCGATCATCGCCAGCCCCAGACTGATCGCTGAGAACCCGGGCGCCATCAGAGCTTTTCTTGCCGCATTCGCCCGAGGTGCCAAGGAAGTCATCGCCAATCCGAACGAAGGCGTGAAGGCGATCAAGGCCAGGGACGGCATCATCAACACCCAATTGGAAACGCGCCGCCTGAAACTGGCCATTGATTCGGTGGTAGCCAGTCCCGATGCGCGACGGGAAGGCTTCGGGCAAGTGGACGCCGCTCGCCTGGCGTTGATGGCATCCCAGGTCTCCGACGCCTACTCCACCAAGACACGTATCGACCCCAAAGCGGTCTGGAATGGTTCGTTCCTGCCCGAGCGTTCGGTACTTGACATCCTGCCAAAGGCGAACTGATCGTGGTCGCGCCATTCATCGATTTCGAAGAGGTGTGGTTAGCCTATTCCGAGACGCTCGCCGCGCAGGGCCAGTTTGCTGTTGAAGACATCAACCTGAAGGTCGAGCAGGGTGCCTTCATCGCGATCGTCGGCCCCTCTGGCTGCGGCAAATCCACCTTCATGAAACTGACCACGGGTCTGCGCCAACCCACCAGGGGGCGGATTCTGATCGATGGGCAAGCCGTGGATGGCCCTCTGAAAGTTTCGGGCATGGCTTTCCAGGCGCCCTCGCTGCTGCCGTGGCGCACCACACTAGACAATGTCTTGCTACCGCTGGAAATCGTGGAACCATACCGACACCAGTTCAAAGATCGGCGCAAGGCGTTCGAAGAACGAGCGCTGGCGCTGCTGGAGCGCGTTGGCCTGGGAGGCATGGGCGGCAAATATCCGTGGGAGCTATCGGGCGGCATGCAGCAACGCGCCAGCATCTGCAGAGCGCTCATCCATGAACCCAAGATGCTCCTGTTGGACGAGCCGTTTGGCGCTCTCGACGCATTCACCCGTGAAGACTTGTGGTGCACCTTGCGCGACCTGTGGGAGGCACAGCGCTTCAATGTCGTGCTGGTCACGCATGACTTGCGGGAGTCGGTCTTTCTGGCTGACACGGTGTACTGCATGAGCAAAAGCCCCGGACGATTTGTGGTTCAACGGGACATCTCCATCCCCCGCACCCGCGACCTGGAGGTGACCTATACGCCCGAGTTTGCCGACATCGTGCATGAACTGAGAGGGCACATTGGAGCACTGCGGACACCGACCCTGAGCACCACGACATGAGTTCCAAAACGCTTGAGCGGTGGTCACCGCTGCTACTGCTGATACTGGTGGTCCTGGTCTGGGAAGCCATCACGCGTGGCTTTGAAGTCTCCGAGTTCATCTTCCCCAGTCCCTCCCGGATCTGGGACCAAACGCTGGAATACAAGGAAGTCATCCTTGGCCATGCTTGGCGGACCTTCTGGGTCACCATGGCGGGCTTCGGCCTGGCCATCGTGGTGGGCGTGCTGTTGGGCTTCCTGGTGGGAAGCTCACGCCTGGCCTATGCGGCCATCTACCCATTGATGACAGCATTCAATGCTTTGCCCAAAGCCGCTTTTGTGCCCATACTGGTGGTGTGGTTTGGCATTGGCATTGGGCCTGCCATCCTCACGGCATTTCTCATCAGCTTCTTCCCCATCATGGTCAATATCGCCACTGGCCTGGCCACGCTGGAGCCCGAGCTGGAAGACGTGCTCAGGGTGCTGGGGGCCAAACGCTGGGACGTCCTGGTCAAGATCGGATTGCCGCGCTCCATGCCCTACTTCTTTGCCTCGCTCAAAGTGGCCATCACGCTCGCCTTCGTGGGTACAACCGTCTCAGAAATGACAGCCTCCAACGAGGGCATTGGCTACCTGCTCATTTCTGCCGGCTCGTCCATGCAAATGGGATTGGCTTTCTCTGGCTTGATCGTGGTGGGGGCGATGGCCATGCTGATGTACGAACTGTTCAGCCTGCTCGAGAGACGCATGACAGGTTGGGCCCATCGCGGTGCCCACGGTCATTGACTGATTCTCCTAAGGACGAAAGAACAAGAAGCTACACTCGATCGATGCCCTGGCAAGCCAAGTTGCAACTGAACTATTCACGCCAAGAAGGTGGGCGGACCTTCGTCCAGGCCAATCATGATGGCCCCTTGCGGGTACTCAAAAGCCACTATCCCGAAGGCCCGGACATCTGCCATAACGTCATCGTTCATCCCCCTGGTGGCATTGTGGGTGGCGACTCGCTTACCGTGGAAGTACAGGTCGCCGAGGCCGCACATGCCTTTATCAGCACGCCCGGCGCCACACGCTTCTATGCCTCAGACGAGCAGGTGGGAGAGCAAACCGTTCGGCTGAAGGTGGCCAAGGAAGCGAAGCTTGAGTGGCTACCACTGGAGTCCATCGCCTACTCAGGATGCCTGGCCCGCAACCACCTGGAAATTGAACTGGCGGAAGGGGCAGAGCTCATGGCCTGGGATGTGACGGCGCTGGGGCTACCTGCGGCGAACCAAGCCTTCGAACAAGGCAGCCTCCACCAGCGCATGTCGCTGGGTCAGATCTGGCTGGAAGAAGGTTGGCTCGATGCCCGTGACACCCGCTTGCTCGAGTCCCCGGTGGGCCTCAATGGCCAGCGCTGTCTTGGTACCATGGTCCTGGCCAGCGGCACGGCGTTGACGCGAAATCGCCTGGAGATGCTCATTGAAGCGGCCCGAGCCATCGAGCCTCCGCATGGGATTCAGGTCGGCTGCACGAGCCCAAACCAGCAGATGATCGTGATACGGGGCCTGGCCCCAGTGGTAGAGCCACTGATGGTGTACTTTCAGCAGGTCTGGGCAGCGCTGCGCCCAGCGGCGTGGCAAATGCCGGCACCTTCGGCACGAATCTGGCACGTTTGAATCTCCTTTCTCGAGCCACTCGGCCCGGTGCCAATGGGCGCACAAGCCTCTTAACTGAGGGCGATTCCTGCCGTTGTTCAAGGTATGCATTGTGCGCAAGCGTCTTCACAATGTGTGCCTAAGGTTCCGATCGGACCGTCTTCTCTGATCGGGCCAGTCGATACCAGAAGTCCCCAAAGATGGCAGAAAGTTCCCCCTCTATTCAGGAAGCCAGTGCTCTCGTGTGCGACGGAAACGCACAGTCGAGAAGCTTGCTCGTTGGTCAACTCCGAGAATTCGGCGTGGGCAAGATCGTTCAGTGCGCCAAGCCCTCGGACGCACGAATGAAGCTGGAACTGGCTACTTTCGATCTTGTGGTCTGCGAACAGCACTTCGACGCAGAAGACACGACCGGCCAGGAACTTCTGGACGATCTTCGTCAAAAATGCCTGCTGCCTTTCTACACAATCTTCGTCATTGTCACCAGTGTGGCCACCTACAACAAGGTGGCCGAGGCGGCTGAATCAGCACTCGATGCCTTTCTGATCAGGCCACACACCTCAACCGCGCTGACCGACAGGATTGTGCTGGCCCGCGACAGAAAGATGGCACTGCACGAAGTTTTCGAGGCCATCGACAAGGAAGATTACGAAAGGGCCGCCCTTCTTTGCCAGCAGCGGTTCCAGGAACGTGGTTCGTACTGGCTTCACGCGGCTCGTATTGGCGCGGAGCTGATGCTGAGAATCGGAGAACTTGAGCAGGCTCAAAAGCTCTATGAAGCGGTAGCCAGTGCCAAGACACTGCCCTGGGCCAAACTGGGCATTGCCAGAGTGCAAATCGCGAACAATGAACCGGAAAAGGCGGTCTCGACCCTACAGAAGCTGGTCGAAGCCGAGCCTGCCTACAGCGACGCCTACGACGTGATGGCCCGCGCCCAGTTCGAAATGGGTGACTTTCCCCAGGCCCTTGAGACCTTCAAGCTCTCGACAAAGCTCACGCCCTCTTCGATCAGTCGCCTGCTCAAGCACGGACTCCTGGCCTACTACGTGGGTGAACGAAGCACGGGTATCGAGCTTCTGGAGCGCGCTATCACCATCGGCCAGCATTCCAAGCTGTTCGACCCTCAGGCCTGGGTGTTGGTGGCCTTTTCCAAACTCGATGCACACGAGACCAAAGGACTCACGAGATGCCGGGACAGCCTGTACGAATACTGCCATCGACACCCTGCCAAGGAGCGAGCCAAGCGCTTGCTCGAGATCATTCAGGCCATGGTCTACATTCAGGATCACCAGATCGCCCGCGCACTGGATGAGATTCGTCGCCTGCACAAAACCGTGCTCAATCCGGAATTCGACTTTGAGGCGGCTTGCAACCTCTTGTCCTTGATGACGCGCTTGGCGATACGCTCGATCCAGCTGTACGAGGTAGAAGCGGCTGTCGACTCCATCGGCCTTCGCTTCTCTTCCAGCAAGGCACTGAAACAGCTTCTTTGCTGCGCCGTGCAAGAGCGCCCTGATTTCGCCAGACGGATCGAGAAGGGCTTTGAGGCGATCTCGAAGTGGTCCGAGGAGGCACTCTCGCTCTGTCTGGACGGCAACCCTGGTGGCGCCGCTGAAAAGTTGCTGAAACAAGGCAAAGCCAGCTGCAACGCCAAGTTGATCGAATCTGCACACTCAGTCCTGGACCGATATCAACACGATATCGAGGACTATGAAGCCCTCAAACTCAAGGCAGACGAATTGCGCAAGACCTATCGAAGCAACGAGCTGCACGCCGGTTTGGGAGACTTGCCAACCACCGGACGATCCGCAGGCGGCATCTCGCTGCCCACGGCCTACAAGCCAGCACCACGCAAGGGGCTACTGGCTGTAAAGGAAGAAGCCGACGCA
>JBNKNN010000078.1:0-5907 GCA_050293865.1 Hydrogenophaga sp.
GTGCACGGCAAGGAAAACTTGACCCGGTGATTGGCCGCGACGACGAGATTCGCCGAGCCATTCAAGTCCTACAGCGCCGCAGCAAGAACAACCCAGTCCTGATTGGCGAGCCAGGTGTCGGCAAGACAGCTATTGTGGAAGGGCTGGCGCAGCGCATCGTCAACGGAGAAGTCCCCGAAACCCTGCGCGAGAAGCGTGTGCTGGTACTGGACATGGCGGGACTGTTGGCCGGAGCCAAGTACCGAGGTGAGTTCGAGGAACGCCTGAAGTCGGTGCTCAAGGAAGTGGCGCACGATGAGGGCCGCATTATCCTGTTCATCGACGAAATCCACACCATGGTGGGGGCAGGCAAGGCAGAAGGCGCCATCGATGCCGGAAACATGCTCAAGCCTGCGCTGGCTCGCGGCGAGCTTCATTGCATTGGCGCAACCACGCTGGACGAATACCGCAAGTACATCGAGAAGGATGCCGCGCTGGAGCGCCGCTTCCAGAAGGTGCTGGTGGAAGAACCCACGGTGGAGCAGACTATTGCCATCTTGCGCGGCTTGCAGGAAAAGTACGAAGTGCACCATGGCGTGGAGATCACAGATCCAGCCATCGTGGCGGCGGCCGAACTTTCCAATCGCTACATCACCGATCGCTTCCTGCCCGACAAGGCCATTGACCTGATCGATGAAGCGGCAGCCAAGATCAAGATCGAGATCGACTCCAAGCCGGAAGTCATGGACAAGCTTGACCGACGCTTGATCCAGCTCAAGATTGAGCGAGAGGCTGTCAAGAAGGAAACGGACGAAGCGTCGCAGAAACGTCTGGCATTGCTCGACGAAGAGATCGAGCGTCTGCAAAAGGAATCGGCGGACCTGGAAGAGATCTGGAAGTCTGAAAAGGCTCAGGCCCAGGGAAGCCAGCATGTGCGCGAAGAGATTGAAAAGCTGCGCCTGAAGATTGAAGAATCCACCCGTAAGGGCGATTTCAACAAGGTTGCTGAACTGCAATACGGCAAGCTGCCCGAGCTGGAAAAACAGCTCAAGGAAGCGCAGGCCAAGGAAGAAGCCAAGGCCGATGGTCAGGCCCCTCAACTGTTGCGCACGCAAGTGGGTGCGGAAGAGATCGCCGAGGTGGTCAGCCGTGCCACTGGCATTCCGGTGTCCAAGATGATGCAGGGTGAGCGCGAGAAGCTGCTTAGGATGGAAGACAAGCTGCACGAGCGTGTGGTGGGCCAAGACGAAGCGATCAGTGCGGTGGCTAACGCCATCCGTCGCTCTCGCTCGGGTCTGTCCGATCCGAATCGTCCGCTGGGATCCTTTCTGTTCCTGGGTCCAACGGGTGTGGGCAAAACCGAGCTGTGCAAGGCGCTGGCCGGCTTCCTGTTCGACAGCGAAGATCACCTGGTCCGCGTCGATATGAGCGAGTTCATGGAGAAACACTCTGTGGCTCGTCTGATCGGTGCCCCCCCGGGCTATGTGGGCTACGAAGAGGGTGGCTACCTGACGGAGGCTGTACGTCGCAAGCCGTATTCAGTTCTGTTGCTCGACGAGGTCGAAAAGGCGCACCCGGACGTTTTCAACGTGCTTTTGCAGGTTCTGGACGATGGCCGTCTCACCGATGGTCAAGGTCGCACCGTGGATTTCAAGAACACCGTCATCGTCATGACCAGCAACATCGGTTCGCACCTGATCCAGGCGATGGTGGGGGAACCGGCTGACGAAATCAAGGAGGCCGTGTGGGGAGAACTCAAACAGCACTTTCGCCCGGAGTTCCTCAACCGGATCGACGAGACTGTGGTGTTCCATGGCTTGGACGCCAAGCACATCGAGGCCATTGCGGCGATTCAGCTCAAGGCCCTGCAAGCTCGCTTGCGTGACATGGAGCTGCGTCTGGAGGTTTCTCCTGCCGCCATGTCTGAGTTGTCCAAGGTCGGGTTTGACCCGGTTTTCGGTGCTCGCCCACTCAAGCGGGCCATCCAGCAGCGGATCGAGAATCCCTTGTCCAAGTTGCTGCTGGAAGGGCGTTACCCGCCGAAGTCGGTCATCGAGGTGAAGGTCGATCCCGTTCTCCATCCCGGTGTGTTCGAGTTTGGAGACGCGGTGGCCATGGAGTGATCCGGTGACGATGGCAATCGTCCCGCAATGAAAAGGGCCCGGCTTTGACCATCGCCGGGCCTTTTCTTTGGGCTCTTGATCGAGCCTGAGCGGCGCTTGCGCTGGATCACGCTTGTGTGAATACCTTGGCGTAGGTCTCGCGTAGCACGTTCTTTTGCACCTTGCCCATGACGTTGCGGGGCAGGGCATCGAGCACGAACAGCTTCTTGGGAGACTTGAAGCCGGCAATGGTGGATTTGATGGTCTGGATAAGCTGGTCGGCGTCCAGAGTTCTCCCCGCTTCAGGAACCACCACGGCCACCACGCCCTCGCCAAGGTCAGGGTGGGGACAGCCGATGACGGCAGATTCGGCCACGCCGTCCATGTCGTTGATGTATCCCTCCACTTCTGCCGGGTAGACGTTGTACCCACCGGAGATGATCAGGTCTTTGCTGCGACCGACGATCTGCACGTAGCCGTCGGCGTTGAACCTTCCCACGTCTCCGGTCTTGAACCAACCGTCCGCCGTGAACTCCTTCTGATTGGCCTCGGGCATGCGCCAATAGCCCGGAAACACGTTGGGGCCACGTACCTGGATGCCACCAATATCGCCGTCCGGGCACAACTGGCCATCCTCGCCCATGATGCGAACGTCCACCCCCGGCAGCGGCCGTCCCACAGTGCCGGCCACACGCGGACCTTCAGACGAGCGGTAAGGATTGGAGGTCAGCATCGCGGTCTCGCTCATGCCGTAGCGCTCCAGGATGGTGTGACCCGTGCGTTCTCGCCAGGTATCGAAGGTATCGGGCAGTAAGGGTGCCGAGCCGCTGATGAACAAGCGCATGTGGGCGCAAGCATTTGGGGTAAGGCCCTGCTCTTGCAGCAAGCGAACATAGAGAGTCGGTACGCCCATGAACACGGTCCCCTCGCTCATCCATTCAAGCGTCTTCGCGGGACTGAACTTGCCCATCCAGAGTGTCTTGCTGGCATTGAGCAGTGCACAGTGCATCGCTACGAACAGGCCATGCACGTGAAAGATGGGCAATGCGTGGATCAGTACATCGCCGGGCTCCCAGCCCCATAGCGCGTGCAAGGTCTGGGCATTTGACAGCAGGTTGTTGTGGGTGAGCTGTGCGCCTTTGCTGCGGCCCGTGGTTCCGCTTGTGTAGAGGATGGCAGCCAGGTCGTCCGGAGATACGCTAGCGACAGCTTGTGTAGTCGAGTAGCCATCCAGCGCGGACAGCAGGGTGCCGCTACCGTCAGCGCCGAGCGTGTACAAGTGCTTGACCCCGATCTTTTGGGTCAGCGCTTCCAGGTCAGCATGCTTTTCTGGCGCCCCAACGAACAGGCCGGGCTCTGCGTTCTCCATGAAGTAGGCCAGCTCGGAGGCTTGGTAAGCCGTGTTCAAGGGGACGTACACCAGGCCACATCGCAGGCATGCCAGATAGAACAGCAGCGCCGGTACGGACTTTTCAACCTGCACCATGACTCGGTCGCCGGGGGCCAGAGCCAGGTCGGCAAGCCAGTTCGCCATGCGTGCCGATTGAGAATCGATGTCGTCGAAAGTCCAGGATTGACCCTCCTCTGTCTCAATGGCGATCTGTGCTCTGGCGTGATCAAATGCAGATTGGAAGTTGGCGTAAAGATTGTGGGCAGTCATGGGTTTGTGGCAATGTGATCTGCTGGCACTCGAATTGTGCCGGGGAATGTAGGTGCTTTTGCTGATGCAGTTTCAGTTGCTGGTTCAGCTGACGGAGGACTGGCGTATTCTTCGAACCGCAGGAGAGTGACTCACCTTGCGATCGACAAACTGCTGATGTCGTGTCTCGACCGACCCAATGTCGTAGAGGTAATTCACCATCAGACCTAACGATTGTTTGATGCCTTTGCGAGAGAGATCCGCCGTGAGGTTGATGCGCTCCAGGCGTGCCCCGTTGTCCAGGTGAAAGCGCGCAACGGGGTCACCGCCTGCCGCATGCGAGCCATCGACCAGATAGTGCGCGCAGATTGCTTGTAGGGCTTCGCGCACGTTCTTGTTCATGGCCAACACGTCTTCGGCTTGTGGGGTGGGGTTTGCCTGGCGCCAGCGGGCGACGCGATCTCTAGCCGCCCGCCATTCATCGTCGTTCGCGTGAGTGGCATCCAGCCATTTGGTTAGCCCGGGGATAGGGGAGAGCGTGCAGAACGTCTTGAGTTGGGGAAGCTCCCGCTTGAGTTGTCCAGCCACCTTCTTGATCAGGAAGTTCCCCAGCGACACGCCCCGCAGACCGGGTTGGCAGTTGCTGATGGAATATAAGACGGCAGTGGTGGCCTTTTCGTCTAGCGTTGGATCGGGCGTGTTCTCCAGCAGTGGAGCGATGGCATCGGGCATGTCACGCACCAAGGCCACCTCCACGAAAATCAACGGTTCATCGCCCAGTTGCGGGTGGAAAAACGCGTAGCAGCGGCGGTCCGGTTGCAAACGCCGCCGAAGGTCATTCCATCCGGAGATTTCGTGCACTGCCTCATGGTGGATGATCTTCTCCAGCAGAGCAGCGCTCGACTGCCAGTCGACCTGCTCCAGGCGAAGAAAGCCGGGGTTGAACCAGGAGCTGAGCAGGTGCAGGAAGTCGGCGTCCACCACCGACAGCTCTGGATTGGCCTTGGTCAGGTGCAGCAAGTCGTTGCGCATGGCCAGTAGCACCGCAGTACCGCCGGGCGCTCGGTTGATGCGGCGAATCAACTCTTGCCTAGGAGGCTCCACTGCGCGCGTCAGCCCGGCCAGGTTTTGTGCGCTGGGTGAAGTGCTGTAACGCTTGGCAGCTTCCAGCACCGCGTCGCCATCGGGAGAAAACTCGGTAGCCAGCGCAGCAAAAAAAGCTTCGCGCCGTCCAGGCTGCAATTGACGATAGCGTTCGACGACTTCGACTGCAAGGGTGTAGACGCTGGCCTGACCTGATTCGGATACCAGTTGATGACAGGAGCGCAGCAGTGGTTCGATGGTTTGATCTCCCAGTGCCTTTTTTGTCAGTCGAAGCAGTTTTTCCAGCATGAAAGGTCAACCCATGAGCAAGTTGGGAAGCCAGGTGGCCAGTTCGGGCACCAGGCACAGAATAACAATGGCTACAGCCATGCAGCCCATGAAGGGCAGGGCGCCACGCAAGATGGTGGGCAGCCTGACATCTGGGGTGATGCCGTTGATCACGAACAGGTTCAGACCCACTGGTGGTGTGATCAGCCCCAACTCCATGTTGATGGTCAGGACCACGCCAAACCAGACCGGATCGAACCCAGCGGCGGTGATCACCGGCATGAGGATGGGGGTGGTGACGAGAATGATGGCGGCGGGTGGCAGAAACATGCCCGCAACGAGGAGCAGCAGGTTGATGGCGGCCAGGATTACCCAGCGATTGACGTTCATCTCCGCAATGACCTCCGCCACGGACTGAGTCACCTGCAGCGAGGACATCATGTACCCGAACAGAATCGAGGTGCCGATCACCAACAACAACATGCCGGATTCGCGCAGTCCGTCGCGCAAGATGGCCCACAAGTCCATTGGGCGCCAAACCTTGTAGATCACGATGACCATCGCCAGACAGAGCGCTGCACCCACACCAGCTGCTTCCGAGGGGGTGGCGATGCCTCCGTAAAGCGCATAGATCACTCCAACGATGATGGCGATGAACGGCAACAGTCGCGGCAGAAGCTCCATCTTTTCCTTCATGCTGTAGATCCGGTCTTTGTCCACCAGCACGGTGCCGCGTTTCCAGCTCAGGAACAAAGCCCAGGCCATGAACAGGCCTGTCAGCAAGAGACCTGGCAGAACGCCTGCAAGGAACAGCCG
>JBNKNN010000079.1:0-38166 GCA_050293865.1 Hydrogenophaga sp.
CAAAGAAGCGGAAGGCAAGGCTATCGGTAGCGCCTGTCGGCATTCAGTGCGCAGCATTGAGTCGTGCTTCCGATCCAACCCCAAGGCACCCAAGGCCGCCGTTTTCGCAGGCTGGAAGGAAATGGATACCTACATGCGCGAGAACGAAATCACAGGAATGCCAACGCCGCCAGGTGAGGTCGAGCCGCCGCCAGAGGGTGACCATGAAGAAACGCCAACCGGCGGCCGTGGCGACGGTGGCAGACATTCCTGACGCCAGCCGTCTCGCCCTGCCTCAGGGCAACTCGAACACCGCCATGCTCTCCACGTGCGCCGTGTGAGGAAACATGTTGATGACCCCAGCCGAGCGGCAAACATAGCCGGCCTGATGCACCAACAAACCAGCGTCGCGTGCCAGCGTCGCGGGATTGCAGCTGACATACACGATGCGTCGCGGCGGCTCCCACCCGTTGGAACGCAGAGATGGGTCCTGATGCAAATCTGCCAGAGCCTTGGACAAGGCGAAAGCGCCTTCGCGCGGCGGGTCCACCAGCCACTTGTCCGCGTGACCGTCAGCCACCAGCATCTGTGGCGTCATCTCGAACAGGTTTCGCGCCTCAAAACGGGTTTCGGCCAACGAATCGCCACGACCTGAATTGTTCACCGCATAGTTCTCGCGGGAGCGTGCCACCAGCGCTTCACTGCCCTCTATGCCCAACACGGCGCCTGCCTTTGTCGCGATAGGCAAGGTGAAATTGCCCAGACCACAGAACCAGTCGATGACTCGCTCGTCCTTTTGCGCATCAAGCAGACGCAGAGCACGCCCCACCATCACGCGGTTGATGTGCGGATTGACCTGGGTGAAGTCCGTAGGTTTGAACGGCATCTCGATACCGAACTCTGGCAGCGCATAAGCCAACTGCTCGCCACCTTCGTCGAGCAGATGCACGGTGTCAGGCCCCTTCGACTGAAGCCACCATTGCACGCCGTGCTGCTGGCCAAAATGCCGCAATCTTGCCAGGTCATCGTCAGACAGGGGCTCCAGATGACGCAGCACCAAGGCAGTGACCTTGTCGCCGCAGGCCAGCTCCAGCTGGGGACAGGTTTCACGGGCTTCCATCCCAAAGACCAACTCACGCAGCGGCTCCAACAGAGCGCTCACATGTGGCGGCAGTACGCGACAAACCCTCATGTCAGCAACGTAGCGGCTTTTGCGCTCATGGAAACCCACCAGCACTTCACCCTTCTTATGGACAAATCGAACAGAAAGGCGACCACGATAGCGATAGCCCCAAGCCGGTCCCTGGATAGGCCGAAGGATGGTCTCTGGCTTGACCTTGCCCAGATGCCATAGGTTCGTCTCCAGTACACGCTGCTTGACCGCCACCTGCGTCGTTTCGTGCAGGTGCTGCATCTTGCAGCCGCCGCACGCACCGGCGTGCAAACCAAAATTGGGGCAGCCTGGCTCTACGCGTTGGGCAGACTCGTTGTGAACGGCAGTGGTCGAGGCAGCTTCCCATTGCTTCTTGCGACGATTCACTTCCACGCTGACCCATTCACCCGGCAAGCCGCCTTCAACAAAAACGACCTTGCCATCCGGACGGTGCGCAATGCCCTTGGCGTCGATGTCGAGCGATTCGATGTACAGGCTGTCCTCAGGCACGCTCGTCGGGCGATCAGGTGCAATCACCTCAGGAACGTCTTGCTCAGGGGCGGTTTCTGCTGTCGTGTTGTCAGTCATGCTTGAAAGAAATCAGATCCGTGGCAGGACGCCAGGGCAATGAAGAACCCTCGGGTTCCGCAAGGGGGAAATTGCCCTATTGCCAGGCGTCGAGGTATTCGCGCCAATGGGGTTCATCCCCTGCGAGTTGGCCCAGGTCAGCTTTGATCATGTCGATCTCCTGGTCGTATTCCTGCGGCGTCAAGCCGCCTCGCATCTTCTGGAACCGGCAGTACACAAGGTAAGTGTTCATGACGTCGGTCTCACAATAGCGGCGAATTTCCTCCAGACCACCGGCCTTGTATTGTGCATATACCTGCGACCCGTCCATGCCCAATTTGCCAGGAAACCCACACAGCTTGGCCAGCGCATCGAGGGGCGCGTTGTTCTTGGGCGAGTACATGGCCAGCAAGTCCATCAGGTCGAGGTGACGCATGTGGTAGCGACTGATGTAGTTGTTCCACTTGTAGTCGCGGTCGTCTTCGCCCATGTCCCAGTACTTGCCCGCTTCCACTCCGTGTTGCAATCCGCGGTAATGAAGCACCGGGAGGTCAAAGCCACTACCGTTCCAGCTCACGAGTTGTGGCTGATGCTTTTCCAGCACATTGAAGAACGTCTGTACGACTTTGCCTTCGCTTCGCCCATCGCGATCAACAAAAGAGTGGACCTTCAAACCTTCGGCGTTGCGAAAGACGCAACTGATGACCAAGATGCGTTGAAGGTGCAAGGGCGCGAAATCGCTCTTGCCCTCCGCTTCTCGTTCGGACTTCCATCGTTCATACACTTGTTCCTCAGGCATATCTGTCGATTCGCCGCGCAAGGCGCGCAAGCCTTGCGTATCGGGAATCGACTCGATATCGAAGACAAGAACAGGCCAGGCCATCAGCGCTTGGGCAGGTGGGTGAGCGGATCGACAGGTTTGCCCTGACGACGGACTTCAAAATGCAGCTTGACACGGTCGGTATCGCTGCTCCCCATCTCGGCGATCTTCTGCCCTTGACGCACGGTCTGGTCTTCGCGAACCAGCAGCGCTTGGTTGTGCGCGTAGGCCGTCAGGTAAGTGTTGTTGTGCTTGAGAATGATCAGGTTGCCGTACCCACGCAAACCTGCGCCTGCGTAAACCACCCGACCATCCGCCGCGGCCAGCACGGGATCACCCAGCCGTCCGGCAATGGAGACGCCTTTGTTGCGCGCCTCGTCGAAAGTGGCTATGACTTCTCCCTTGGCCGGCCAAACAAACGCGATCTCGTCGGGCGCGATATCGGAGGCCTTGGTCGCAGGCTTGGTGGGAGCCACTGGCGCCGCAACAGTCGCTGTCGACGTGCCAGCAGCACTCGATTCGCCCAACGGCGTCAGAGGGCGCGATTCCACGACCGATGGCGAGGCAGTTGCTGCAGGAGCGGTAGAAGCGCCGGCCGGCGGGCTCATCTGCACGCCTCCCGACACCGATGCCGAGCTTGCATTAGGCATGGGAGGCGTCACCCTCAGCACCTGCCCTACCTCAAGAACATTCGGATTGGGCAAGTTGTTCCATGTCTGTACATCGCGCCACGCCTGACCACTCTCCAACGCAATACGGTACAAGGTGTCGCCTTGCTTGACGGTATAGAACCCGGCCTTTCCGGCGTTTTCAGCTCCGGGCAGGCTCTGCTGCACGGCTGCAGGTCCTGCGGCGGCTCCCATGCGGTCTTCTACCGGAGCTGGATTGGTCACCCTGCGGCTGATACAGCCAGAGAGAGCCAATACAGCCACCGCAACAAGCAGCACGGTCGCACGCCTGACCACCTGGCCGTCGGCATAGGCCGCCGGCACATGGGTAGAGGCAAGTGTTTCGGTCATGCTTTCAATCTCCCAGCAAATGGATGACGAGGCGCGCCATCATGGATCGCTGTCCTCGCTGAGCGCACAGATACCAGATCTGAGCGCGTTTACACTACACCCGATTTTAGAGGCACGAAAAGCACTGCCTCCAAGACGGCTTGTTTGACCCCCGTTGGGGTCTTGTCGATCACAACCAGGTTTTGACGCCCTGGTCCGGTTTGAGCTGGCGCCACGATGCGCCCTCCAACGGCGAGCTGGTCGATCCAGGCGTCCGGAATGGACTCACCTCCCGCCGCAGCGATGATGCCGGCATAAGGAGCCCCCTTGGGAAACCCCAGCATGCCATCGCCAAGAATCAGGTGAACATTTGACAGCCTGAAGTGCCGAAGGTTCTCGCGGGCCTTCTCGTGCAGCCCACGCAAGCGCTCAATAGAGTACACCTCTTGCGACAAATGGCTGAGGACTGCGGCCTGGTAACCACATCCCGTCCCGATATCGAGAATACGGTGAGGCCGGTCCACTCTCCCTGCCAGAAGAAGCTCGATCATCCGCGCCACCACATTGGGCTTTGAAATGGTCTGCCCAAGCCCGATCGGCAGACTGGTGTCTTCATACGCCTGGTAGGAGAGAGCAGAGTCCACAAAGCGGTGGCGCTCCACCGCCTGCATGGCGGAAAGAACGCGCTCATCTTCCACCCCTTGCCGACGCAACTTGGTCACCATCGCCGCGCGCGCAGAGCGCGTGTCAGCCATTCCTGCTCCGGCCGAAGCCACGGAGACACCGCTGGCCGCTGTCGAGCTGGGCCTCAGGGATGGCGCAGGACGCGCACTGAACGCAGCTGCAGCCGCCCTCGCCGTTGCGGTAGGCGGCAACTTTGCTGCAGCAGGTCCGCCTCCAAGGTTCAGGCGCGCGGGAAAGCTCGGGCGCGGCCGGTCCGATGGCCGCTGGTTGTCCGGTGGTGCCGGAAAGCGCTTGTCGGTCATCGCTCGCTTCCGTCGACATCGGTGCCGGAGTCCAGTACTCTACCTGCCAGCGGAGCCCAATAGGGCAGTCGGTCGTGGTCCGTCAGATCCACTTGCAAGGGCGTCATGGAGACATACCCATCTGCTGTCGCATGGAAATCGGTCCCTTCGGCATCGTCCTTGGCAGCGCCTGCCCCGCCAATCCAGTACATGGTCTCTCCACGCGGATTGATTTGCTGGATCACCTGCTCGGCACTGTGGCGTCGCCCCAGACGGGTCACCTTGAAACCTTTGATGGCATCTTTTGGAATCGTCGGGATGTTCACGTTGAGCAGCCAAGGCGACTCCTCATGGCGTCGCTCTTTGAGCGAAGGCAGCAATGACGCCACAAGTTTGCCAGCCATCTCCGCAGCAGCGTCGAGGTGTTGCCACCCTCTTTCCGTTTGTGAGAACGCAATGGCAGGGATGCCAAAAAGGTATCCCTCCATGGCAGCGCCAACAGTCCCGGAGTAAATGGTGTCATCGCCCATATTGGCACCGTTGTTGATGCCGGAGACTACCAGATCAGGGCGATACCCCAGCAAACCCGTCAAGGCAATATGCACACAATCAGCCGGCGTGCCATTCACATAGCGAAAGCCGTTGGCAGCCTCAAGGACGTACAAGGGTGAATGCAAAGAGAGCGCATTGCTCTTTGCACTGTTGTTCTGCTCTGGCGCGACCACCTCCACATCGGCCAAGGGCTTCAACGCATCGTGCAAAGCCTTGAGCCCATGCGCCTGGTAACCATCGTCGTTGCAGATCAGGATTCTCATTGGTGAAGATTGTAGGACCTGGTGCCTGCCACTGAGCGAACAGCGCTGCGTCGGCGCCTGGCAGTGCGCGGCATCGAGACAACAAAAAAGCAAGCCCGGCGAAACCGGGCTTGCTCTGGTATCAGTTGGGGTGGCTGATGGGGCTCGAACCCACGACAACAGGAATCACAATCCTGGACTCTACCAACTGAGCTACAGCCACCGCAAGAACGATATTATAGCCTGAATTCAGGCCACATATCGAAGCCGATATCAGGAACCGGACTCGACAGCCAGAGAGGGCTCAGGCACCAGAATCTCCACCTTGAGAAGCTTTTCCAGCAACTGGTAATAGGCCTCTCCCTCGGCGGATCCCCACCACTGCCCGTACTGACCGATCTCGGTCAGCCGCTTGACGTCATCCGGCTGTTGACGAGGCTTCACAGCCAACACCTTGATCACGGCATAGCCCGCGTTGCCCAGGGCCACACCTTTGAACTGCGGCATCTTGTCAGGATCCGCACTGAGTGCCGCTTCAATCACAGGCTGTGGCGTCGCCTGAGTGCTGTCACGCCCGACAACCACCGTCGGTGGGAATTCTGGTCCTGCCTCGCCCTTTTGCAACTGGGCCAAGACCTTCTCGCCCTCTTCCTTGGCCAAAGCAGCAGAGCGCTCAAAGACAAGCTGTGCTCTTGCGTCCTCTTTGACTTCGTCAAGCGATCGCACATGAGCTGGATCGTGACGAGTCACGCGGGCTGCGACCAGCTTGCCAACACCAGCATCGACAGCTGGCGTGTTGTTCTTGTCTTCCAGAGAATCCGACGCAAACAAAGCCTCGATCAGCTTCGGCGTCCTCACCACCTCCGGCGCATTCTCGTTGCCGTCACGAGCCAGCCTGGTGGCAGTCTGAATCTCAAGCCCAAACTTCTCCGCCGCTGGCTTGAGGCTATCGGGCTGGTTGTAGACCAGGTTGGAAAACGTCTCCGCATTCTCCGCAAACAGCTTTTGCGCCTGTTGTGCTCGGATGTCCCGCTCAATGTCTTTGCGCACTTCTTCGAAAACGGGTGTCTCGATGTCGGTCAGTTGGATAATGTGATAACCAAAGTCCGATTCCACCAGGTCGGAAATGTCACCCTTGCTCATTGAGAAGGCGGCGTCCTCGAATGGCTTGGCGACCATGGCACCTCGCTGAAAGAAGCCCAGGTCTCCACCGTTGGCAGAAGATCCAGGATCCTGCGATTCTCGCTTGGCTACCGCCGCGAACGTCTCGGGCGCCTTCCGCACCTCGTCCAGAATGGCTTGTGCTTTCTCACGCACGCTCGCCTTGTCTTCTTCCGTGGCGCCGGGGGACAAGGTCAGCAGAATGTGGCTCGCACGTCGCCTGGACATGCGATTGACGTTCTGGTCGAAATAGGCCTTGACTTCCTGCTCATCCAGCTTGACGTTCTTGATCAAGTTTTCTCTGTCAAGCACGACATACTCGATATCCACTGACTCGGCGGCCTGGAAGAGATCCTGATTGGCGTCGTAAAAAGCCTTGATTTCCTCATCGGTCGGATTGACTTTGCTCTCGAAGTCCTTGGCCAGGTAAGCTTTGAAGCTGATTTCTCGCTTCTGGAAAAAGGCATTCAGCGCGACATCTGCCACCGCTTCGGTTGGGGTGGTGGTCTCGGTGATGCCAGAAATCACTTGCTGGCGTGCCATGCTTGCCCGGAAATTGGCTTCGTATGTCTGAGGCGTGAGGCCATTGCTGGCCAACAAATCTCGATAAGCCTGCAGATCAAGCGATCCGTCCTGATTGCGCAACTGCGCCAGGGAAGGCTCTTGCAACAAGGCTTTGCTCAGGCGTTCGGTCGAGATCAGGATATGAAACTTGTTTGCAGCTGAGGCCAGGACACGCTCGCGCACCAAGCTTTGCAAGGTACCGAACCTCGCGCTGGGCGAATCCAGAAGCTTGGCGTCGAGGCCGGGCATCTGCTCTTGAAGGCGCTGAATCTGCGCCTGATGGGCCTGGTCCCACTCGGCTCGGGTGATCTCTTCGCCGGCGATACTGGCCACCGCCTCACTGCGTTGGCTCAAGCTTGTGTACCCGTCCACGCCCCACAGAACGAACGAGGGAACAATCAAAACCAGCAAGAAGGCCATGAGGTACTTCTTGTGCGTGCGAATGGACTCAAACATGCAGTGTCAATCCTGAAACATCTCAGCGACGGGTGCGATGCACGCGTCACATGCAAGGCACATCAACAAAAAAGGCGAACCCTTGTTCGCCTTTTATTGGGTGGTGGGTGCTGACGGGGTCGAACCGCCGACCTACGCCTTGTAAGGGCGCCGCTCTACCAACTGAGCTAAGCACCCCACCGAAAACCAACCAGGAATGCTCAGTTCAGAGCGTCCTTCAGGGCCTTGCCGGGACGGAACTTAGGCACCTTGGCAGACTTGATTTTAATCTCAGCGCCGGTACGGGGGTTACGACCCTTGCGAGCAGGACGCTTGGTCACGGCAAACGAGCCAAAGCCAACCAGAGAAACAGTGCCGCCTTTTTTGAGCGTAGTGCGAATGGCAGCGATAGTCGAATCCAGAGCGCGGGTCGCAGCAGCCTTGGAAATGTCGGCATTCTTGGCGATGTGTTCGACGAGTTCGGTTTTGTTCACGAATAGCCCCTCATGAAATGTTAAAAAAATCCTTTGTGGATCGGCTGTCTCAAAGCCAATGGTATCTCAAGAGACCAATGGCTCATCAATCAGATTTGTTCGCATGCCCTGTCTGATGGACTTCAAACAACCACTGGAAGATTAGACCCATGTGATTCGCCAGCTGTCAATACGTGCAAGGGCGCCAACCCAGCCAGACCGGTGCGAAGGAAGCGATTCTAGACGCTTGGGCAAGCGAGAGGCCGCTCGGTAGCAAAAAATCACGGTTTCATGGGCTTTCTAGGCCCATTTCATACGTTTTGCAGCGCCTTCGCAACAGCCTCCCCCATGGCCATCGTTGTCCCACGGCCGCCGACATCTGGCGTCTTGAGCGTCACATCTGCCGCGCCCAGAACCGACTCGATAGCAGCAATGATCGCATCGTGAGCGTCACGATGGCCCAAGTGGTCCAGCATCAAGGCTGCACTCCATATCTGGCCAACGGGATTGGCAATGCCTTTGCCCGCGATGTCGGGAGCGGAGCCATGCACTGGCTCGAACAGGGACGGCCAGTCACGGCTAGGATTGAGGTTCGCGCTGGGCGCAATGCCTATCGTGCCTGTGCACGCGGGGCCAAGGTCTGAGAGGATGTCGCCAAACAAGTTGCTGCCCACCACCACATCGAAGCTGGCCGGACGTTGCACAAAGTGCGCCGTGAGAATGTCGATGTGAAACTGTTCGACGCTCACATCCGGATAATGCCTGCCCATCTCTGCGACGCGTTCGTCCCAGTAAGGCATGGTGATGGCGATTCCGTTGCTCTTGGTGGCGCTGGTGAGTCTTCGAGCCGGCCGCGAACTTGCCAGCTCAAACGCATAGCGAAGTACACGGTCGACGCCAACCCGCGTCATGACCGTCTCCTGTATCGCCATCTCCCGATCGGTACCGGTGAACATGCGGCCGCCCACACTTGAGTACTCTCCTTCGGTGTTCTCTCGAACGATGATGAAGTCGATATCACCTGGTGCGTATGGCGTTCCGTCCTTGCGCACCACCGGCGCCATGACACCAGGCATGAGCTTGGCTGGACGCACATTCACATACTGATCGAACTCGCGACGGAACTGGAGCAACGATCCCCACAAGGAAACATGGTCGGGGACCGTCTGCGGCCAGCCAACAGCTCCAAAAAGGATCGCATCGTGGGAGCCGATCTGGGCTTTCCAGTCATCCGGCAACATCTGCCCGTGTCGCTGGTAGTAATCGCAACTGGCGAAGTCGAAACGATCAAGTGTCAGGCGAAAGCCGAAACGTTCAGCCGCCACTGCCAGGACCTTGATTGCTTCCGGCATGACCTCAACCCCGATACCGTCGCCGGCTATCACTGCAATTCGATGCTCACGTTCCATAAACAAGCCTTCTTTTCTTGTTTGCTTACTGACGCAACAAGGAGAAGTTGCGTCGCGTCATGGGACCCGTTTGGGCGGACGCACGACCAGACTCACGCCTACAGCCGTGATGACAATGCCCAAGAGGGTGACCAAGGCAATAGGTTCATCGAACAGTAGCCAGGCGATGAGCGCTGTGCACGGCGGAACAAGGTACATGAGGCTGGCCACAGTGGCAGCGGCGCCGCGCTGTATGAGGAGATACAGCAACGAGCTGCCCCCAAGGGTCAAGCCGAGAACGGACCAGGCCATGGCACCGAACAGCTGCGATGTCCAGTCAATTGCTTCGGTTTCCATCAAGGCCAGAGGCAGAGTCACCAAAAGTGCTGCACCCAGTTGCACCGCATTGGCGGAACGAACATCGCAAGGCTTGACATAGCGCTTCTGGTACAGCGTGCCAACTGTGATGGACAGCAATGCGCCCACAGCAAACAAGAGGTTGATGGCATTGGCCTGATCGCCAGGGCTGCCATGGGTAATCTTGCGCCAGACCACGAGCAACAGCCCGAGCAAGCCGAGCGCTAAACCGCTCCATTGCCGACGACTGATGCGTGGTTGGGTACGGTCCATGACCGTGATCCAGATGGCGGTCAGTACGGGTTGCAACCCTACGATCAGCGCGGAAAGCCCAGCCCCCATGCCCGACTTAACGGCAGCCCACACGCCGCCTAGGTAGCCGGCATGCATCAGTATTCCGGTGACGGCCAAGTGAAGCCATTGTTGGCGCGATGACGGCCAGGTCACTCTGGCCACCACGATCCAAACCCCGAAACACGCAATGGAAAGCGCGTAACGCCACGCCAGAAACGACATCGGAGGCGCATGCGGCATGCCGAAGCGGGCGACGATAAAACCCGTGCTCCAGATCAGGACGAACACGGCCGGCATGGCCGTCACCCACTGGGATTCGCTTGCAGAACTGGCAGATTTAGAGGAGCTCAACGTGCACGCGCCCTGATTTCCGGCAACGCCTTCTGCAGGTAGTACACCATGGACCAGATGGTAAGGACGGCGGAGGCCCAAATCAGCCAGGTACCCCAGAGGTGGGTGTCGATCATGCCCGCCACAACGCCGTCATAGAGCAGGAACGGGATGGCAATCATTTGCACCGACGTCTTGACTTTGCCCACCATATGCACAGCCACGCTTTTGCCCGCGCCGATGGTGGCCATCCACTCGCGCAAGGCAGAAATCGCAATCTCCCTGCCGATGATGATCAGGGCCACAAATACATTCGCACGATCAAGGTGCACCAGCACCAACAGACTGGCGCACACCAGAAACTTGTCTGCCACCGGGTCGAGAAACGCGCCAAATGACGAGGTCTGATTCAACTTTCGAGCAAGGTAACCGTCCGCCCAATCGGTCAGGGCAAAGAGCACAAACATGACTGTGGCCGCCAGGTTCTGCTCCACTGGACTCATATGGTCCAGATAAAAAACGCCGATGATCAGCGGGATCGCCACGATGCGAGCCCAGGTCAACAGGGTGGGGAGGTTGAAGAACATAGTGTCGCAATTATGGACGAGGACTCAGCGCAAGGCGCGATAAATGGATTCAGCCAGTTCGTTTGAAATGCCCTCGACAGTGCACAGATCCTCCACCGTGGCCGCAGCCACGCCGCGAACGCCACCAAAACGTTGCAGAAGTCTGGCTCGCTTCTTCGGACCAACCCCGGGGATATCTTCCAGTCGACTTCCTCCGGTTCTGACCTTTGCCCTTTGAGCGCGCATGCCCGTGATGGCAAACCGGTGAGCTTCGTCGCGTATCTGCGCAATGAGCATAAGCGCAGCCGAGTCGTGCCCCAGATAGACCTTGGGTCGCCCGTCGGCAAAAACCAGTTCTTCCAGACCGACACGCCGGCCCTCCCCCTTCTCGACACCGACCAGCAAGGAGGTATCCAGCCCCAAAGACTCAAAGACTTCACGAGCCACGCTAACCTGCCCCTTGCCGCCATCGATCAACACCAGGTCTGGCAAACGGCGCACCGGCTTTTTGCCGTTGATTTGTGCGACCTCGCCTGAATCGCTGGAGTCTCCCGCGGACCCCGTCTCTGCGGAACGGGTATCAAGGGCTGAAGCTGAGGCGTCGGCCCCTGCGTTCGAGCCAAGCTCCGGCATGTCAGGCGCGGCCTCCTGGGCAGCCTGCGCAAGCGGCTGGTAGCGCCGGGTCAAGACCTGTCGCATGGCAGCGTAATCGTCTCCCGGCGTGATGCCGTCAATCTTGAAACGCCTGTATTGAGCGTTCTGCATCTTGTGACCTTCGAAAACCACGCAGGAAGCCTGGGTCGACTCACCCGACGTATGAGAGATGTCAAAGCACTCGATCCGCAAGTCGTCCAGTTGCTCGTCCGGCAGACCTAGCGCGTCTGCCAATGCACGGGTCCTGGCCTGCTGCGACCCCTCCTCGGCCAGCAAACGAGCCAATGCCAGGTCAGCATTTTTCTGCGCCATATCAAGCCAGATGCGCCGGTGCTCGCGGGGTTGATGCGTCACGGTGAAACGGGTTTGCAATTGGTCGCACAAGGCTTCGAGCAAGCGTTTGTCCACCGGGTGGCTGGTGATCAGCGAATGTGGTGCCGGAGCCCCCAGGTAGTGCTGGGCTATGAATGCCTCCAAAACTCGCACAGCAGGATCGAGTGCGGCTTCGTTCTTTGCCTCGGCTGCCGGATGCTCGAGGGAGGACGGTGAATCTGCTTCGAATGCTTCCGATGCCATCGCAGCCTCAATCTGCGTGGCGTCCTCCACGTGGGTGGGGAAGTAGGCTCGGTCGCCAAGGTGACGCCCGCCCCTGACCATCGCCAGGTTCACGCACGCGCGCCCGCCCTGAACCTTCACCGCCAGAATGTCCACGTCTCGATCGCTGACTGTTTCGACCGCTTGTTGGTGCAATACCTTGGACAGGGACTGAATCTGATCCCGAACGGCCGCTGCTTCCTCGTATGCCATCTGATCCGCATGGGCTGCCATGCGGAGCTCAAGCTCCTTCAATACGGATTGCGTTTCACCCCTGAGGAATGCCTCTGCATCCGCCACGTCTCGACCGTAGTCTTCCGGCGAAATCATGTCCACGCAGGGGCCCGTGCATCGCTTGATCTGGTAGAGCAGGCATGGTCGTGTTCGATTGGCGAAGACCGTATCTTCACAGGTACGCAGGCGAAACACCTTTTGCAGCAAAGAAATGGACTCCTTGACCGCCCAGGCGCTGGGATAGGGGCCGTAGTAGCTGTGGCGACGCTCGACGGCGCCGCGGTAGTAGGCCATGCGAGGAAAGCGCTGGTAAGGCTGTTCGCTGGCCTTTCCCGACAACTTTCTGCTGGCGTCCCGGCTGCCGGTGATCTTGAGGTATGGGTAGCTTTTGTCGTCCCTGAACAAGATATTGAACTTAGGGTTCAGCGTCTTGATCAGGTTGTTTTCCAGCAGCAGCGCCTCTGCTTCCGAACGGACCACAGTGGTCTCCATGCGAGCAATTCGGCTGACCATGTGCCCGATTCGGGTGCCATCGTGGTTCTTCTGGAAATAGCTGCTGACGCGCTTCTTGAGGTTACGGGCTTTGCCGACGTACAGAACCTGACCGTCGATATCGAAATACCGGTAGACCCCCGGCAGAGCCGGCAACGCGGCCACCTGCCTCAACAATTCGTCTGGATGTGCAGCACTGCTCATGGCGCTATTGTCCATCAGCAGAAGCGTTCCAGGTTTTCAGGCAAGATCGAGGTCTCATGCCGACCTCAGCTCTCACTCCCCCGCCCTCTTCAAGCCAGGACCTGAACGCAAGCGCCGGTCAACGTTTCCGCTGGTTGGTGTTCTGCCGCGTCATCGACAACCTCGGTGACATTGGGGTTTGCTGGCGGCTTTGTCGCAATCTGGCCGACCATGGCATCGAGGTCGAGTTGTGGATCGACGTACCCGACGACCTTCAGTGGATGGCGCCGGGTGCACTCGATGGGAACATTCCATATATCAGCGTTCGACACTGGACGGAGCCACTGAGCGGCGAGGCCAATCTGATCGCCGCCAACGCGCCGCAAGCACAGGTCTGGATTGAAGCATTTGGCTGCAACCCGCCAGCGGAGTGCACCGATGCACTCGCCTCACATGTGGCGGCTGGTGGGCGTGCGCCAGTGTGGTTGAACCTCGAATACATGAGTGCGGAAAGCTACGTGGAGCGCTGTCATCGATTGCCTTCTCCCATCATGACGGGGCCCCTGGTAGGCATCACCAAGCATTTTTTCTACCCGGGCTTCACGCCACGAACGGGTGGATTGCTCAGAGAGAAGGACTTGCTGCAACGACAGGCCGACTTCGACTCGCTGCGATGGGTACGAAGCCGACTCAATCTGGGAGCGGCGCAAGGGAAGCGCGCGGTGATGTTCTGCTATGCCCCCCCCGCCATGGCTGCGCTGCTGACACAATGGAACCAGGGGGATGATTCCGTCGAATGCCTGGTCACGCCAGGATGGGCACGCAACGCGGTGCTCGCTGCAACTGGCAACGCGCCTCTGGACGGCGCTCAGCTCAGACTGCACCCCCTGCCCTACGTGACGCAACCCGAGTTCGACCAACTCCTTTGGTCCAGCGACTTCAACTTTGTCAGGGGAGAAGACTCGCTGGTCAGGGCACTATGGGCTGGCAAACCCTTTGTCTGGCAGATCTACCCTCAAGACGACAACGCCCACCACGCCAAGCTCGAAGCCTTTCTGGACTGGCTGGATGCGCCAGAGAGCTGGCGCAGGTTTCACCGTCAATGGAACGCCATCGGCGACGAGCCTTTGCAATGGCCGGGATGGGATGAAGTACAGACTTGGCAGGCGACGGCGCTGACGGCGCGTGGCAAACTGCTGGAACAAAGATGCCTTGCTGCCCAGTTGATCCTGTACGCGACGACCCTTGGCGGCCGCACTCCTTTCTGACCCTGGCGACGAATCGGATCCGCCAGCCAACAGGAAAGTGCGTTACGAAGCGTTTGCTTTGACGTTGAGCTCCTGCAATTCACCGACCTCGGAACCCGAAGCTGGACTGCGCATGATCCAAATTCGACCATCCTTGGCATGCCGCCACACCAAGTCGTCAATGCCGTCTCCGTCCAGATCCGAGGCCGTCACCAATGCTCCCCAACTGGGTCGGCGTGGCACGACTGTAGTTGTTCGTGTGAGTCGATAGGCTCCTGATTCGACGCCACTGGTCATGTATGTGAGGTAGCGGTAGTAGTCCCTGATGATGTCCGTGTAGCCATCACCGTTGATGTCGGCCAGAGCCACGACGCGGCCCGGCGCCGAGTCCAGGCTGCCAGGGGTCAGCCCATCAATGTCGTATTTCTTCCCAGCTTCGTCCCAACCCAGCACTACAGCGTAGTTCTTGTACTTATAGTGGTACAGCAATATCTCCACGCGATCGTCACCGGTGAAGTTCCCCACTCCAAGGACATTGAAATAGGAATAGTCCAAGGTAGTGGCCATTCGATTCGCCAGGTATTCACCTTGTGCATCGGGGTCTGCGGTGATCAGCGCGGTGACCAGGACTTTCTCCCTTTTTCCACTGTCCCAAAGGATCAGATCGGCATACTGGTCACTGTCCAGGCGACCTACGCCAACCACGACGATTTGCTTGTGTAGCCGGGACATCAACGTTGGCGCGTGCGCGACGAGCGTGGTGACGCCATCCACTTCCTGCTCGCGCAAGGTGAGCATCCTGAGAGAGTAGGTCCCATCGCTGTCCTTGGCCCGAAACAGAATGTCGTCCCGGCCATCTCCGTTCATGTCCATCACAGCCAGGGCATCGGGGTACTCGTCCGTCATGGCCAAGCCCGCGTCCAGCACTTTCCACCCCGAAACTTGACCAGTGCTGCTGTCGATTTCTGCGGAAAGGTAGGCGTTCAAACCCAACCCTCCGTTTCGGGTCGCGGCAAACAGCAACTCGCGATTGCCGTCTCCATCCATGTCCGCAGAGGCCCAGACGCTTTGGGCATCAATGTTCAGCCAACGACGCATACCTCTGGCGTAGGCAGCAGAAAGCCGGCCGTAATAGTCTTGCTTGCCGTTGCCATATGTCAGCGTCGCCACTCCGCTGGCGGATGTCGCACACGCCGAGTATCCACCCCATAGGGTGCCGATGACCTGATCTTCAGGGTTGAGTAGCGACGATCCACTGCTACCGCCTTCCGTTGTCCCTTGCCCAGTCCAGTAGACCTTGAGGTAGCTCCTATTGTGCCAATAGGCTGCTCCTTCACTGAACTTGAGAAGACTTCCAGAAGGATGATGAAAGCTTTTGATGGACTCCCCGCTGGAGACGTAACTTGCGTCCCAACCGGCCAAAAGGATATCCGTCGGTAGCGCTTCCCACAAATTCATCCTCAGGAGGGCAATATCCGTTCCGACATATGACTTTCGTTCAGAGTAAAGATATTCCCAGCGTCCCCAGAAATCCACGGCCCGACCATCAAGGGTACTGGCATTGCAAGCCGATGAGCGGAAATAGGCTGTGGCGAGCATATCTGACGCTTGCGCCTGGTTGGCCACACAATGGTCCGCCGTCAGTACGTAGGGAATACCAGAGCCCGCGTTGTCACCAACTAGAGTTCCAGTGCACATGTAGCTGCCCGCAAGTCCAAAACGGTCGTATTCAAGCAAGCTCAACTGCAGAGTCGCATCGGCAGCGGTCGAGTTGTTGCCGAAGGTGCACACGGCGTCTTGCTGACACGCTCCCGAGTAGTCAATTCCGTCGTAGTTAAACACTGCTTTCGAACCTGCATCTTGCTGGCTGACCACCATGTGAACCACTTGGTCGATCCGAACGTCGAAGTCACTCACTGACGAGCCGGGAGCCAGCGCCACCTCGACGATGGACGTATCGCCTGGCGTGACACTCGTCCAGAACAGGGACTTGCCTTGCGCATCTGGGTCAGCAGCCTTCGCAGCCAGCACACTGAGTACCTCACTGGCATGCAATTGCACCATGGTGCTGCTACCGGGGGAATAAAACCGCAGCAATGCGCCATCGGGCAAGCTGCCTATCTGCAAAGCGACCCTGAGTCCCTTGGCGTTTGGCGACCGCACGCCCACCGCAGCCCGCTTCCGGCCGTCGTCGTCCTCGGTCCAGTTCCATGATGCCTTAGCCACCGTCGCTGCTGACGCACTTATTCCGGTTGAACCGTCCGATGCAACGCTCTTGATCGGCACACGCCGACCAAAGCCGGTTCGCTTCAACTTACTACTGCCGTCTCCATCGCTGGACACCAGTGACTGCTGCATCACCGCCTGTTCTGCTTCGGTGGCGGTGTCGAGCACGACGATCGAAGGCTCGGGCGCATTTGCAACATCGCGGATAACCACAACCTGGCGGCTCGCGCCACTCAGGGTCTTTTCGGGTCTAAAAGACTTTGCACCTTCGTCGAACGATTCAGCGGTTGTGTCATCCGCAGCGGGGTTGAGAATGACGCCCGGTGTCACGACCCGCTCGGGTGCCTCCCCACCGGTTGAGTTCGAGTCTGCCTCCTCCTGAGCCAAGTCGGGCAAATGCTGGACTCGGCTCTCGTTGGGGTCTGAAGCTTCCGATCCACCGCATCCGATCAGGAGGCTCGCCAACAGAAATGCCAACGCATAAGGCCTGGAACGAAGTGCGCCAAACATTTCGCGAGAAGCTTTTGAATTGAAGGGTTTCATCGATACTCCCGGCACGAACATTCAGTCAACATGGCCTGCTGCACGAGGAAACTGCCGACAGCACCTTCGAACAGAGCCAAGTCCGACTCACTCCCACCACCCCAGCAAAACCCGCAAGCGATGCCGGGCAAGACCGCGAAGTCTGCGTGGAACGTGAGAAATGGGCCGAGGGCGCGCGACAAGCTAAAATAACCCGCTTATCGTCGCTTTCACCGGCCCGTCATGGAATTCATATCGGCAGAAAGCGCGAAAACCTGAATCATTCCCAAAGCGGCAGAGTGTCGTGAATTGCATCACTTTTTGGGTGCATTCTTTGCTCAGCCTAAAGCCTGGAAATCCTATGAAAACCGCTCAAGAAATTCGTGCCGGCAATGTGATCATGCATGGCAAAGACCCGATGATCGTCCTGAGGACCGAGTACGCCCGCGGCGGCCGTGGCGCCTCGACCGTGCGTATGAAGCTCAAGGGCCTCCTGATCGCTACTGGCACGGAAGTGGTGTTCAAGGCCGACGACAAGATTGACAACGTCATCCTTGACCACAAGGAGTGCACCTACTCCTACTTCGCCGATCCCATGTACGTCTTCATGGACGAAGAGTACAACCAGTACGAAGTGGAAGCAGAGAACATGACGGACGCCCTGAACTACCTCGAAGACGGCATGCCTGTCGAAGTGGTTTTCTACGAAGGAAAGGCTATCTCCGTCGAGATGCCTACCAGCGTCGAGCGCGAAGTCACCTGGACGGAACCGGCCGTCAAAGGCGACACATCGTCAGGCAAGGTCATGAAACCAGCCAAGATTGCCACCGGCTTCGAAGTTTCGGTTCCCCTGTTCGTGAACCAGGGTGATCGCATCGAAATTGATACCCGCACGGGCGAATATCGCAAACGCGTCTGAGTGCCCAGAAAGACCGTAGGGGCATGTGCACAATGCGCATGGACTTTGGCGGCTTGGACGACGATCAAGGCTCCCTCGGGAGCCTTTTTGCATGCCTCATTGATCAACAGGCTCGCTACGACCTCATGGATACCATCAGGAATACATTGCGGTGGAGCTGATCTCAAAAATCACGGACGTGATCGTGCCCGTGTTTCTCATAGTGGCCATTGGCTATGGATACGCACGCAGGGCGCCCACGGACCTCAGTACATTCAACCGAATCGCGCTGGACGTCCTTGCGCCATTGCTGGTGTATTCGGCTCTGGCTGCCCGCGACTTCCAACTGACCGATCACATTCCTCTTCTGATTGGAGGCACGGTGCTGATCTTGGGCAGCGGCCTGCTGGCCTGGGGAGTGGCACACCTGTTTGGGGCGAAGGTTAGAACACTGGTTCCCGTTGTCATGTTCAACAACTGCGGCAACATGGGGCTGCCGCTGGCGCTTCTGGCCTTCGGCCCCGAGCACTTCGGCGCAGCCGTTGCCTTGTTTGCGGTGAGCAACCTTCTGCATTTTTCACTCGGCGCCCGAATCACCAGTTCCCATGCGCGATCACGCGAACTGCTACTCAGTCCTCTCATGATCTGCACTGCGCTGGGCTTCGTCAGCGCCCTTACCGATGTCCGCCCACCGGCCCCCGTTATGGACGGACTCAAGCTGCTGGGCGACGCCACGCTGCCCATGATGCTGTTCGCTCTCGGCGTCCGGCTGACTGCACTCAACATGTCCGGTCTTCGTGTCGGCCTGCTGGGAGCACTGAGTCGCCCCGTGCTGGGCTTGATAATTGCATTACCCTTGGCGTGGATATTGGAACTGGACGGAGCTGCCAAGGGTCAATTGTTGCTTTTCGGGGCATTGCCGCCGGCTGTCATGCAGTTCATGCTGGCTGACCGCTACCATCAGGAACCGGAGAAAGTGGCGGCCATGATCATGCTTGGCAATGTGTTCGCCGTCATTTTTGTCCCGCTGGGACTGGCCCTGGGCCTGTGACGAAGGCGGGGCGAAGCCGCCATGGCAAAGCTGAGGCCAAGAGCATCACTGCCACAATCATCTAAAGGAAACGCTTTGAACAAGCCTCCCATTCAAGACATCACCGAACAACGCCTGGCCGACGCCTGGGCAGAGTTGCATGCGCAGGCCAACGATGGCTATGAGCTCAAAGCCGATGCTTACCGGCTCGCATTTGCCGACCCAGAATTCATGCTCCGTCGCGAGACTCGCGGAATTCGCATGCAACTGGAAATGCTCAAGCCCGACGTGGCCCAGATGGAGTTGGAGATCGACAACACCATCGTGGTGTTCGGCAGCGCTCGGGTCCGTGAACCCGATGAGGCTAAGCGACAACTGGCAGATGCGCAGGCCAGTGGCGATGTGAACCTCATCAAGCGAGCCGAAGCCATGGTGCGCAACGCCAAGTACTATGACGAGGCCCGCGCGTTTGCCCGCGTGGTAGCCAGCTACAGCGCCAAATGCCCCAAGGAGGACCAACTCTACATCTGCACGGGAGGAGGTCCGGGCATCATGGAAGCGGCCAATCGAGGCGCCCATGACGAAGGCGCGCTGAATGTGGGCCTCAACATCGCTCTGCCGCATGAGCAATCGGGCAACCGGTTCATCTCTCGCGACCTGAGCTTCAAGTTCCACTACTTCGCGATGCGCAAGATGCATTTCATGATGCGAGCGAAGGCCATGGTCGCTTTCCCCGGCGGATTTGGCACGCTCGATGAACTTTTCGAAGTACTGACGCTGGTTCAATGCCGCAAAGCCAAACCGATTCCAATCGTGCTATACGGCAGCCACTATTGGAAGCGACTGTTGAACTTCGAAGCAATGGTCGAAGAAGGCACCATTTCTGCTGAAGATCTGGACCTTTTCGAGTACGTGGACAACCCAGAGGACGCCTGGGCCGTCATCAAGCGTTTCTACGCACTGCCCGAAGCTTGAAGAACGTTTGCAGCTAGGCATCCCCCGTCCCTTTGGCAGAAGTGGGCGGGCGTGCCGATGGCATCAACTGTTGCCTTCGGCGGTCCAGCCCCCTCCCAGTGCCTTGTAGAGTTGGACGCGGCTTTGCATCACCGCCAGGCGGGTCTGCACAACGGCTTGCTCTGCGTTGAAAAGGGACCGCTGGGCATCCAGCACATCCAGATAGCTCGCTACCCCATTGGCGTAGCGCAGGTCGGACAAGCGCAAACGCTCGGACTCGGCGTCAACCTGCTCCCGCAGGGCGGCGAGCTGGGCACTCAATGTGCTCTGTGCCGCCAATGCATCTGCCACTTCGCGAAAAGCGCTCTGAATGGCTTTCTCGTATTGCGCCACAGCGGCATCCCGCCCCACCCATGCTGCATCCAGATTCGCCTGATTGCGGCCGGCAGCAAAGATGGGCACCAGAGCCTGCGGCGCCAGTGTATAGCCCCAACTGCCATCCTTGAAAAGTCCCGAGAGCTCAGTACTGACCGAGCCATAACCGGCAGTGAGCGAAATACGTGGAAAGAATGCTGCACGGGCTGCCCCGATGTTGGCATTGGCTGCCTTCAGCTGTTGCTCGGCCTGCCGAATGTCAGGCCGACGCTCCAGCAGGCTCGAAGGCAGCCCCGCAGGTATGGCAGGCACCTCGCTCGAAGATCCATTCGCTGCGGGCAACAAATCTGGCCGAACCGAAGTGCCGACCAGCAAGGCCAGGGCATTGAGATCCTGGGCACGAGCCCGCTGCAACTGGGCCAGCGTCGCCCTTGACGCAGCCGCCAGGGATTCGGCCTGCCGCAGATCCAGAGCCGAGGTCGCTCCACTGTCGAATCGCAGGCGCACCAGTCTCAGCGAATCCTCTCGAGCGTCGACTGTCCGCCTCGCGAGCGAAAGCAACTGCTCATTGGATTGCAGGGAGAGCCAAGTGCTCACCACAGTGGCCACTAGACTGGACTGAACGCCGTTTCGCGCTTCTTCGCTGGCCAGAAACTGCGACAGAGCAGCTTCTTTCAAGCTGGCGATTCGGCCGAACAGGTCCAACTCCCAACTGGAGACCAGCACGCCTGCTGTATATGTGCTGCTGGTGCCACCGGAAGCCGTGGGTACGCGATTGCCGGAAACGGAAAGGTTGATCGATGGCCACTGCCCTGCGCGCTGGATCGCATACTGGGCTTGCAGTTGCTGAACATTCAAACTGGCCAGACGAAGATCGCGGTTATTGGCCAAAGCGAGCTTCACCAGTTCGCGCAACCGGTCATCTCCAACCCATTCTTCCCACGCTGGCAGATCGGACTGCGGTGATTGCACTGCATCCATCGTTGGTGCTTCTGCCATCGGCGCAGAAGGATAAAGCGCGGCAATCGGTGCTTCAGGTCGCTCGTAAGCCGGCATCACCGAACAGGCACTCATCAGCATGGCAACACCCATCAAGAGCGTCCAGCGGCCACCTTGAGTGCCGGGATGGCGCGAGGCGCAGTCATTCACGAATCTGTTCCGTCCCAACTTGGTCAATCCATCAGTCATCTGACTTCACTCCCATCGCCTTCGCCTCAGCCAGCGCAAGCCTCTGCTGCCGTTCGCTGCCTTTGAACAGGCCTCGCACCACCACAAAGAAGACCGGCACAAAGATCACCGCCAACACTGTGCCGGTGACCATGCCACCAATGACGCCCGTGCCAATGGCTCGCTGACTGGCCGAACCAGCGCCAGTGGCCAGAGCCAGGGGAACCACGCCCAGCGTGAACGCCAAGGAGGTCATGATGATGGGGCGGAAGCGCAAGTGAGCAGCCGCAAGGGCGGCCTCGATCAGGCTCTTGCCCTCGGCTTGCAAGTCCTTGGCGAACTCCACAATCAGAATCGCGTTCTTTGCCGATAAGCCAATGATGGTGACCAAGCCCACTTGGAAGTAAACGTCGTTGGCATAGTTTCGCAACCATGTGGATACCAGCACCCCCAACACACCAAGCGGCACCACCAGAATGACCGCCAGTGGAATGGACCAGCTCTCGTACAGAGCCGCCAGGCAGAGGAACACGGCGAGAATGGCAAAACCATAGAGGATCAGCGCCTGGGCACCTGCAAGCTTTTCCTCTCGCGACTGCCCAGTCCACTCGAAGCCGAAACCACGCGGCAGTTGTCCCGCCAGTCGTTCCATCTCGGCCAGCGCCTCTCCAGTGCTCACACCGGGCGCTGCGCTTCCACTGATGCGCATGGCTGGATAACCGTTGTAGCGGACGCTTTGCATTGGACCAGTGATCCATCGCGTGGTGGCGAATGCCGAAAGAGGGACTGCTTTCCCGGAAGCATTGAGCACGGTGATAGCCAGCACATCGTCCGGCTGCATGCGCGAGGGCGCATCGGCCTGCACCATGACACGTTGCAGGCGCCCGTTGCTTGGAAAGTCATTGACGTAGGACGAGCCCAGGGCTGTGCCCATGGCTGTACTGATGGCATCGAAGCTCACCCCTTGAGCGTTGGCGGCATCACGATCAATGTCCACCTGCAATTGAGGCGCGTCTTCCAGGCCGTCGGGCCGAACCTGCGCCAGCAGAGGACTCTGTGAGGCCATGCCCAGCATCTGGTTGCGCGCAGCAAGCAGGGCCTCGCGGCCCATACCCGCACGGTCTTGCAACCGGAAGCTGAACCCCGAAGACGAGCCCAGCTCAGGAATGGGTGGAGGATTCAAAGGAAAAATGAATGCATCACGGATGCCCGACAGCGCACCAAATGCCCTCCCAGCAACAGCAGAGGCTGCGCCGCCCGGGCCAGGTCGCTCAGACCAGTCCTTCAACGCCACGAAGGCCAAAGCTGCATTCTGGCCCTGCCCCGAAAAGCTGAAGCCCATGACAGCGATCATGTCCTGCACTTCCGGCTGCTTGAGCATGTAGCCTTCCACCTGCTTCATCACTTCCTCCGTCCTCTCGCGGGTAGCCCCAGGTGGCAGTTGGACGTTCACGATCAGACGGCCCTGATCTTCGCTCGGCAGGAAGGAAGTGGGAAGCTTCACGTACACAACGGCCGCCGCAGCAATGATGGCCATGTAGACCACCAAAGTACGCCCAGCAATGGGCAACAACCTCGCCACGCCGCTCTCGTAGCGCTTGGCCGTGGAGGCAAAGCCCCGGTTGAACCAGCCAAAGAAGCCCGACTTCTCGTGGTGATGCCCTGCCTCAACGGGTTTGAGCAGCGTGGCGCAGAGCGCAGGCGTCAGGGTCAGCGCCATAAAGGCCGAGAACGCAATGGACGCGCCCATGACGGCGGCGAACTGACGGTAGATGTTGCCGATGGAGCCACTGAAGAATGCCAGTGGAACAAACACAGAAATCAGCACAACCGTGATGCCAACAATGGCGCCTGAGATCTGGCCCATGGCTTTGCGGGTAGCCTCCAGCGGTGCCAAGCCTTCCTCGCTCATGATGCGCTCGACGTTTTCCACCACCACGATGGCATCGTCCACCACGATGCCGATCACGAGAACCATGCCGAACATGGTCAGCACATTGATGGAAAATCCCATTGCCAACAGGGCTGCGAACGTTCCCAGCAAAGCGACCGGAACTACGATCGTAGGGATGATGGTGTAGCGCCAGTTCTGCAGAAACAGGAACATCACGGCAAACACCAGCAGCACTGCCTCCAACAGTGTCTTGGCCACTTCCTGAATGGAAAGTTTGACAAAGCCCGAGCTGTCGTAAGGAATGGTCCAGGTCATCCCTTCGGGAAAATAGGCTTCCAGTTCCGTCAGTTTGGCCTTGACGGCATCGGCTGTGGCCAGCGCGTTGCCACTGGGCGCGAGCTGCACACCTACAGCGGTGGAAGGCTTGCCATTGATGCGCGCAGAGGTCGCGTAAGACTGCGCGCCCAGTTCAATGCGGGCGACATCACGCAGGCGCACGGACGAACCATCAGCATTGGCGCGCAACACCACGTTGCCAAAAGCTTCGATAGACGAGAGTTGTCCGTCGACAACCACTGTCGCCGAAATGGCTTGTCCGTCCACGATGGGCAAGGCACCGATCTCACCGGCAGACACTTGCGCGTTCTGGGCTCGAATGGCGCCAATCACCTGCGCGGTACTGAGGTTGAAGCCTTGCAGCTTTTGGGGGTCGATCCAGATCCGCATGGCGCGCTCGGTTCCGAACAGACGCGCTTGTCCGACCCCTTCCACGCGCTGCAACTCCGGCACCACGCTGCGAGAAGCGTAGTCGCCCAAGGCAACCGGATCCCAGTTGGGGTCAGTGGAGGAAAGAACTGCCACGAGCAGGAAGTTGGAGCGCGCCTTGTCGACCCGAACGCCTTGCTGAGTGACGGCAGAAGGCAAACGCGGTGCGGCACGCGATAGCCGGTTCTGTACATCCACCTGTGCCAGATCGGCATTGGTGCCGGGATCAAAGCTGAGCGTCAGAGTACCCGTGCCGTTGGCCTGTGCCACCGACTCCATGTAAATGAGCCCGGGTGAACCGTTCATCTCCTGCTCGATGACCGAAAGCACGCTTTCTTCCAGCGTGGCCGCTGATGCACCGGGATAGGTCGCAGAAACAATGATCGAAGGCGGCGCTACCGGAGGGTATTGCGAAATGGGCAACTGGGTGATGGACACCGCCCCCGCCACCATGATGAAGAGTGCGATCACCCACGCAAAGATGGGGCGATCGATGAAGAATCGTGCCATGGGAGCGCTTCCTTATTGACCGGCTGGCTTGTCTTCGCCTTGCCCTTGAGCAGACGCACCCGGGCTCTGGACCTTCTGTCCGCCATTCCAGGGAACGGCTTTGACCGGGGTACCCGGTGGCAACATCTGCACTTTCTGGAAGCCGTCGACCATGACGCTCTCGCCATCCTTAAGTCCGCCCAGCACCAGCCACTGACCCGACTGCTCACCGCCAAGCTGCACAGTGCGCGAACCGATCTTGCCCTCCTTATCCACCACCTTGACCGAATCACCTTGTGCGGAGCGAGTCACGGCCTGCTGGGGAATCAACACCGCGGAGTCGGCCATCGACTGCGCCAGACGAACCCGCACAAAAAGCCCAGGCAACAGGAGTCCATCAGGATTGGGCACTTTGGCCCTCAGGGTGACCTGACCTGTAGTGGCATCCACCGTCAGGTCGGTGAACAGCAACTCACCCTTCTGTCCATACACCGTACCGTCGTCCAGCACGATGTCCACCGGTGTCACCGACGAAGGGCCGTCGAGCTTGCCGTCGTCCATGGCGCGTTTGAGCTTCATGACCTGGGATGCCGACTGCGTGAAGTTCACGTACAAAGGGTCTACCTGCTGGATAACAGCCAGTTGCGTGGCCTCGCCCTGCCCCACCAACGCTCCTTCCGTCACCAGCGCTCGGCCGATACGGCCACTGATGGGAGCCGTCACTTTGGCGTAGTTCAGATTGATACCCGCCGTACGAACCGCTGCCTTTGCTGCTGCCAGGTCCGCTTGAGCTGATTTCAGCGATGCCTGGGCGTTGGCATAGTCTTGTTTGCTGATGGCGCTTTCCTTGATCAGCGGTTCGTAGCGATCCAACAGTGACTGCGCCTGAAACACATTCGCCTCGGCGCGGGCCTGGCTGGCCTTGGCGCTTTCCATGGCTGCCTGATAGGGGCCGGCATCGATACGGAACAAGGCCTGGCCAGCCTTGACGTCACTGCCCTCCTTGAACAGGCGCTCCTGCAAAATACCGGCGGCGCGAGCCCGCACCTGCGCCACCCTGGAGGCCTCCAGGCGCCCGGACAGCTCCGTTTGCAACGGTACCTGCCCCAGGGCGACCGTGACCACGCCCACCTCGGGCGCCGGACGCCCTCCGGCGTTGGCCGCCGCTCCACCTTTGCCATCCTCAGCCGGGGAGCACCCCGCCATGCTCAGCGCGACCAAGGATGCGGCCGTAACAAGCCACCAGCGCGAGCGGGGCGAAGAGATCGACTGGGTAGGACGTTTGGCCTGTCTGCGCATGCTGTACCTCGACGAAGGGACCATCAGAAAAAACGGAGAAAAATCCGATACGATGACGGAAGTATAGATACATCCATGAATGTATGTAAGATACGAGGATATCACCCGTCCGGATGACGTCATGGTCAGAAGAACCAAAGAAGATGCAGAAGCCACCCGCCAGAAGCTGCTGGACACCGCGGAACGCCTGTTCCAGTCCAATGGTGTCTCGCGAACATCGCTCCAGGACATTGCCGCTGGAGCAGGCACGACGCGCGGCGCTATCTACTGGCACTTCAAGGACAAGGCTGACATGTTCAACGCCATGCTCGAACGCGTCTGCCTCCCCCTGGAAGAACCCCTTCAACATGTAGGGGAAAGCGCCAGCAAATCGCCTGCCCCCCTGGCTGCACTTCGTCAAAGCCTGTGCGAGGCTTTCCGACGCACTGAGCATGACGAACAGACTCAGCGCGTATTTGAGATTGCAACTTTGCAAGTGGAGTACAGCGGCGAGATGGAGGCAGTCAAAGAGCGCAGGCTGCAAGCGCGCGCTCAAGCCTTGTGCCGCATGGAGCAGTGCCTGCGCGCCGAAGCCAAACGTCAGGGCTTGGCGCTCAAACCCTCGGCCGGCAAAGCCGCCATTGGCCTATTCATCACCGTGGACGGCGTCATCCAGAATTGGCTACTCGATCCTGATTTGTTCGGGCTGGAACAGCAGGGGCGGGCCACGGTCGACACCTATCTCAAGGGACTGGGGCTCTCACTGCACTGAAAAAGCAAGGGCCTGTCCACACAATTTTCTCCAAGTGCGATAAGGGTGGGTGCAACACCAATCTGGGCGGGGGACGACGGTCAGACGGGGTGTCTGACCCAGGAGCGCAACGACGAGTGGCGTTGTGTCCTCCCCTTTCCCTTAGCGTTGCAGCCAGAAAGGCCATGCGCGGCCTTGCGAACCCTCGCCGGGGGAGACACCGGCTGCGATTTGGGTTTTGCGCCTTGCGCATGGCCTTTTTGATCTACCACGCAGCTTGGAAGAGCAGCGCTATCAGACCCTAGCCCATGATAGCCAACGTCAGTTGCTATCCACTCGCTGCGGTCCCGAAGCGTGGTCAAGCAGTCCGCGCAATGAGCGAGGCAGCCACGACAGTCCGCCGACGAGCAAACCGACGGCCCATGACACCCCAGCCGCCCCAACGTAGGCACCCGCAAAGCCGAAAATCGTCGGCATGATGGCACTCGACCCATTGATTGCCATGGTCCTGAGTGCCAGTGCTTCGGCGTGCCGGTGACGGGGAGTGATCTGATGCAGCGCACTCATGACCATGGGCTGAACAGAGCCCAGCACCAGGCCCAGCATGGCTGATGCCGCGCCCATCAACCATGCATTGGGCGCAAACGGGTAGGCGCCTAGCACCAAGCCCGAAATCAACATGGCCCCGCCGATCACAGTCGCCTCGTGCAGGTGCTTGGCAAGCCATGGAATCAGAACGCGAATCACCGTGGCAGCAATGGCGAAACTGCCCAGAATCGACCCGATCACCGTTGCCGAAACGCCCCGCTCCACGCCAATCAAAGGAACGATGAAACTGTGCACGTTCCAGCAGGACGCCATCGCCCAGTTCACAGCCATAAGGCGAGCGAATGCAGAGTTGCGCAGCAGATCCCAGGCCGAGGCCTTGGCCTCCCCTTCAGGAGGAACCGCCTTGTCCATCT
Organism: Hydrogenophaga sp.; assembly: GCA_050293865.1. Lineage (GTDB taxonomy): Bacteria > Pseudomonadota > Gammaproteobacteria > Burkholderiales > Burkholderiaceae_C > Hydrogenophaga. Next base: position 27,560 of record JBNKNN010000079.1, read on the forward strand.
CGGGAACAGCTCCGATCAGGGCCAACGCAACCAAAGGAACAAAGGCCAACACGAGGTAGGCAAACCGAAAGCCCCATGCGTCAATGACGATCCCTGCGATCATGGGGCCCAGGAAGTTGGAGGCGGATGGACCGATGGCCATCCAGCTGAACACCTGGCGAAGCTGGGCCGGCGTTTCCGTCAGCAAGCCCGCATGGCGCTGGACAGCGATAAGCGAGAGGTTGTTGGCCGCGCCGCAAAGCAGTGCTGATACGCAAAGAACTTCCAGCCGCGGTGAGATGGCGCCCAGCATGGCCCCAGCCAACACCAGGACTGCTGCCAGCCACACTGGCTTTCGCAACCCATACCGGTCGGTCAGACGTCCGGCAGGCAGCGCCAGCATGACCTGCGACACCGCGAACAATGACATCAGCAGACCAGCCGTGAGCGCGCCCTGCCCTTCGCGCAGCACCATCAGAGGCCCTGCCATGCGCATGCCGGTCATGACCGTGTTGATGCTGATCTGGGACAGCACCAGGCGCATGACCTTGGAGCGAACCCCGGGCGTCAAGTGTCGGCCCCATCCGGGCCGCTCGGCTCATCGAGCGCGTCGGGCGGCAGCAACTGCTGCGCCTGGTCTTGCGGCAAGGCCTCAACCGTCTTCAGCGCCCGGCCCATGGCACGGCTGCGTACCTCGGCGGCGTCGAGCGTATTCAGTACTGTCTGGGTCTGCGTCTTAACCTTGGCCAACACGCCACCGAACTTGTCAAACTCGGTCTTGACCGCACCGAGCACCTGCCATACTTCACTGGAGCGCTTCTCCAGCGCCAGGGTGCGGAACCCCATCTGCAGCGAGTTGAGCATGGCCATGAGCGTAGTGGGTCCCGCGAGCGTGACTCGCCATTGGCGCTGCAGGGATTCCATCAAACCCGGCCTGCGCAAGACTTCTGCGTACAAGCCCTCAGTGGGCAAGAACAGGATCGCGAAATCGGTCGTGTGCGGCGGCTCCAGGTATTTGTCAGCCATGGACCTGGCTTCCAGCCGAATCCGCTGCTCCAGTGCTTTGCCGGCGGCTTCCGCAGCCTCTCCATCTGCTGCCTGTTGCGCCTCCAGGAGACGCTCATAGTCCTCATTGGGGAACTTGGCATCGATAGGCAGCCAGCAGGGGGCGCCGTCATCGCCACGACCGGGCAGGCGAATGGCGAAGTCCACGACATTGCGACTATTGGGCCTCGTGGCCACCTGGCTCGCATACTGATCGGGCGCGAACACCTGTTCGAGCAAGGAGGCGAGTTGCGCTTCACCGAACATGCCTCGTGTCTTGACGTTGGTCAGCAGGTGCTTGAGGTCCCCTACCCCCTGTGCGAGGGTTTGCATCTCACCCAGTCCCTTGTGAACCTGCTCCAAGCGCTCTGCCACCTGCTTGAAGCTCTCACCCAGCCGGGCCTGCAGGGTCGTCTGCAGCTTTTCGTCGACCGTGACGCGCATCTCTTCCAACTTGGCTGTATTGGACTGCTGAAGCTGACCGAGTTGTGTTTCCATGGTCTGGCGCAACTCGCTGAGGCGACGGGCGTTGGCTTCGCTGAGGTCTCGCATTTGCTGCGTCAGGGTATCGCCCAAGGTGCCGCGAAGTTGCACCAGTTGCTGGGCAAACGCATCGATCTGGGCGTTCTGGGTACGGGTAGCCTCGGCTGCCTGTTGCGTCATGTTCTGACTGATGCCCTGCAGTTGCTGCGTCAGGGTATCGCCCAAGGTGCCTCGCAACTGCATCAGTTGCTGAGAAAACGCATCGAGCTGTGCATTCTGGGTCCTAGTGGACTCGGCGCCCTGCCGGGATATCTGGTCCTGGAACCCCATCAAGGTCTGCTGCAACTCCTGTCGACCGCCACGCGAGCTGTCGGCAATCTCTCGACGAAGCTCGGCTTCCGTGCGCCCCAACTGGTCGGCCAGCAACTGTTCGAGTTCTTCTGGTTTGCGCTGCCGCAGCATCACCCACACGGTGAGCAGCAGACCCAGCAATTGCAGGCCCAACAAAAGGTATATCCAGATCACTGTATCTTCATTCATGACGCCAAATTATCGGCGAAGCATTGACGGGGAACGTAGAATGGCCCGGATAGATTCGACACATTGAGCAGGAGTCCTGATGAACATCCACGACCGTCTGAGTGATCTTGGTATTGAACTTCCCCCTGTATCCGTGCCCGCCGCTGCCTACGTGCCTTTTGTGCAGTCCGGCAAGATGGTGTTTTTGAGCGGTCATATCGCTAAAACGCCTGATGGCAAGCCGTGGGTGGGTCAGCTTGGCCTGACCATGAGCACAGAGGAAGGCCAGAAGGCTGCCCGCGGCATTGCCGTCGACCTGATGGGCACACTGGCGGCGGCCTGCCTCGAGGCTGGCACTGATCTCAACGGCGTCAAGCGCATCGTCAAACTCATGAGCCTGGTCAACTCAACACCGACGTTCACCGAGCAACATCTGGTGACCAATGGCTGCAGCGAGCTGTTGGGCGAGGTCTTTGGTCCAGTGGGCGCGCATGCGCGCAGCGCATTCGGCGTGGCCCAGATTCCACTTGGCGCCTGCGTCGAGATCGAGCTGATTGCAGAGTTGGCCTGAGCCTCGCTGACGTTCTGAACGGCACAATCAATGAATGAAGAAACTGCCTCTGAGGCGGTTTCTTCATTGAAGCGTCTGGCTTGACGCGAAGGCGGATCGTCTGCGCTTCAGGTCAGTGCCATTTCAGAAGACCTCAGCTCGCCGAAGCGCTCGCGCGTGCAGATGTGCTCGGGACGGGGTGCCTGGCCTGAAAAAGGTGCGCCCACCTTGTTGGTCACGGCGTTATACACAAAGAACGCATTGGATCGGGGATGTGGCGTGATATTCCCGTTGGACCCGTGCATGGTGTTGCAGTCGAACACGATCACGCTGCCCGGCTTGCCCAGTGCGGTCACGATGCCACCTTCCCTCACAAGCTCTTCCAGACAGCCATCTGAGGGCACACCGTACTCCTGCTTCTTGAGCGAGAGAAGATGATGGTTCTCAGGCGTCCGGCCGGCGCAGACGGCATAGCGTCTATGCGAGCCTGGAACCAACAACAAAGGGCCGTTGTGATCAAAATTCTCTGTCAAAGTGATGGACATGCTCAGAGCACGCATGCGCGGCATACCGTCTTCCACGTGCCAGGTTTCGAAGTCAGAGTGCCAATAGAACTCCTTTCCGCGAAAACCCGGTTTGTAGTTCAGACGTGACTGGTGGATGTATACCTCGTCATCCAATATGTAACGGGCAAGATCCGACAAGCGCGCGTCAGCCGCCAGGCGCTCGAACACCGGACTGACCTCGTGCACGCGAAAGATCGACCGCACATCCAAGCTGCTGAACTCAGTGATGGTTTCAGGCGAACGGCGAACGCTGTCATCGCACCTCAAGCGGACTTGCTCTTCCTGCAGGAGAGCTACTTCGTCCGGTGAGAAAACGTCATGCAGCACCATGAACCCGTCACGCTCATAGGCATCGATGCAGCCAGCGTCCACCGGACAGTTGGTCCTGTCTTGGGCGTACACCACAGGGTCGAGGCGATCAGCCAGCCGAGCGGGCGAGCCGTCGCGCGAGGGATAGAGATCAGCCCCCAACGTCGTTGTCTGCGTCACAACTCAATCTCCTCAGATCGCTTCCGCGTCGAGCTCGTAAGCGCCCTCGGCGTTGTGCACTTCCTTGCCGTTGAGGGGCGGATTGAAGACGCATGCCATTTTCATCTCTTCAAATGCGCGCAGCACGTGCTTGTCGTGCTTGTCCAGAATGTAGACGGTGCCTGGCTCGATAGGGTACTTCTTGCCATCGGCCAGCGTCTCTACCTCACCCCTGCCCGAGATGCAGTAGACAGATTCGAGATGATTCTGATAGTGCATCTGGAAGTCCGCTCCCTTGTAGATGGTGGTGATGTGAAACGAGAAACCCATCTGGTCCTCCTTCAGCAACATGCGGGTACTTTCCCAATTGCCATCTGGTGAGATGATGCGGCGGTTGGACTGGTTGGCTTCGGCCAAGGTTCTGACAATCATGGTTCGGTCCTCCTGGATGTGAAATCGGTGAACAAATGAAGTGACTTCAAGCAGTCTCGAAATAGACTGTCTCTTCAGGCAACTCGTCGAGTTTGTCGCAGACCTCCGCGACAGAGGTTTCGACAATATCCAGCCCTATTTTCAGACTGTCATCCGATGAGGTAAGCGGGCAAAGGAATTTGAGAACATGATCGTCGGCACCACTGGTCTCGATGATCAGTCCCTTGGCAAAACAGGCTTTGGCGATCTTGCCGGCGATCTCGCCATTCACGCAATTGATTCCCCGGAACATGCCTCGCCCACGGGTTGAGAAGTTGCCTTCACCAAACTTCGCGACAATTCCATCCAGGCGCTGAGCCACGTAATCGCCCTTGCGCTCGATTTCCTTCTGGAACGTGTCGTCGCTCCAGAAGTGGTCGATGGCAGCCTTCGCCGTGACGAACGCCAGGTTGTTGCCCCGAAAAGTTCCGTTGTGCTCGCCTGGCTTCCATTGATCCAGCTCCGGACGCATGAGCACCAGAGAAAACGGCAAGCCATAGCCGCTGAGCGACTTGGACAAGGTGATGATGTCGGGCTCAATACCGGCAGCCTCAAAACTGAAGAAGCTCCCGGCCCGGCCGCATCCGGCCTGGATGTCATCGACGATCAACAGTACTTTGTGCTTTCGACACACTGTCTGCAAATTGCGCAACCATTCGAGGGAAGCCACGTTGATCCCGCCCTCACCTTGCACGGTTTCAACGATGACCGCAGCGGGCGAATTGATACCGCTGCTGGAATCCGAAAACACCTTGTCGAGATATTCCGTCGTATCGATACCCGTGCCGAGATAGCCGTCGTAGGGCATGCGGTGTGTGCCATGGAGGCTGACGCCGGCCGCATCACGATGGTGGGAGTTTCCGGTGGCAGCCAAAGCCCCCAGGCTCACGCCGTGGAACCCGTTGGTAAAGGTCACGATGTTGTGCCGTCCGCTCACGTTGCGCGCAATCTTCATCGCTGCTTCAACAGCGTTCGTGCCCGTAGGGCCGGGGAACTGAACCACATACTCTGTCCCCCTTGGCTTGAGGATCGTTTCGTTCAAAGTCTCCAGGAACTCGCCTTTGGCGCGCGTCTGCATGTCCAGGCCATGCGTAATACCGTCTTCCTCTATGTACTTGAGGAGAATCTTCTTGAACACCGGGTTGTTGTGGCCGTAATTGAGGGTTCCCGCTCCGGCTAGAAAGTCGAGATAGCGATTGCCTTCAGCGTCCCACAGGAACTCGCCGCGAGCCTGGGTGAAAGTACGGGGAAAAGAACGCGCGTAGCTGCGAACCTCAGATTCGATTTCTTCAAAGATCTTCATTTCTTGATTCTCCTGGTGGAACAAAGGGGCCGATCCGGACGAGGTGCTCGGAGGCGTGTTGACCTTTGAAGTGCGCAGTGGCATCCAGCCATACGTCCGAGGTCAACGGTGACGAGACGCGCCTGGCCAGCGCGCGAAAAAGTGACCAGGAAGCCTGGTTGTCGTCGGTGATCGTGGTTTCCAGGAAGCGAACGTCCTTGCAACCAGGTCTGGCCAGAATGCTGAGCAGCATTCGCGATGCCAGGCCCAAGCCTCGGGCTTCCGTTGAGACAGCGACCTGCCAGATGAACAGGGTGTCGGGCCGATCCGGCACGAGGTAGCCGGAGATGAACCCCACCAGCTGATCGCCACGTCGCGCAGCCACTGAGGTCTGTGCGAAGTGCCCGCATTGCAGAAAGTTGCAGTAGCTGGAATTGGGGTCCAACGGCGGGCACTTCGCCACCAGTTGGTGAACGGCCAGGCCGTCGACCAACGAGGGAGATGTCAGAACAATGTTGTCTATCTCTTGCTGCAAACCCAAAACCTAACCCCGACCCGCCTTCATGGCGAAATCGATATGCCCAAGACACGCCAAGGCCGCATGACCTTAGGCGATGAAATGCAGGCGCCCGACACGAAGTCGGTAGCGCACGCTCAGATTACTGGTTCCTGACGGCAAACCGCTGGGTTGCCGCGCACAGGCTGAAAGTGCCTGCAAGACCCCGGATTCAGAACGTTTGCGCGCAATTGGCGAAACGTCCGGGGAAAGGATGTCGACATGGCAAGGAGAGCCGTCGTCAACAGAAAAGAAAAAGCGCAAAGTTTCCAAAAACCAGCTTGAAGCCGATCACTGGATCGCCTTTGACTATAGCCCGGTGAAACTTGAAACTCAAGCCCAACCAAGTCCATACACAAGGGTGAAGCAGGCGGGATCACCATCCAATGGGCTCGCAGCCCCCTGCGTTCGGGGCTGATGGAAAATCTCAATCCGTCGCTTCGATCGATTGAAATAATGAATACAGCGACCCGTGAGTCCGAGTCCGGCGTGGTCGCTGCTGCAGGCAACACAAGCTGCCCTGCTCGAGATCGCCGACTTGCTATCGGCCGCCCAGGGCCTTCTTCGTGACCGCTCCGATGGTCAAGCCCTGCGCCAGGATAGAGAAGGCCACCACGCAGTAGGTCAGCGTCAGCACAATGTCACGCTCAGGGCCAGGAGGCAAGGACAGCGCCAGTGCCACCGAAATGCCTCCACGCAACCCACCCCAGGTCAGCACTTTCCACGAGCCCTTCGGCAGATTGAATGAGCCGGGCGTGAAGCGCGCTGGCACGCCGACCATCAACAGTCGGGAAAGCAGTGTCACCACGATGGCGATCGCCGCAGCCGTCAAGACCGACGCATTGAAATTCACCAGCAACACCTCCATGCCAATCAGCACGAACAGCACCGCGTTCAGGATCTCGTCGATGAGCTCCCAGAACATGTCCACATAGCGGCGGGTCGTGTCAGACATGCCCAGCGCGCGGCCGTGGTTGCCAATGATCAGACCTGCGACCACCATGGCAAGCGGGCCCGATACGTGCAAGTGTGTCGCCAGCGCATAGCCACCCATGACAACCGCCAGAGTCAGCAACACCTCGACCTGGTAGTTATCCACGCTGCGCAACAAAACGAATGCCACACCGCCGAGCACCAGCCCAAGCACAATGCCACCACCAGCTTCATGGGCCAGCAGCTCGCCGGCGTGTGCCGCCGACGGGGCATGCCCGCTGACCAGCATGCCCAGCAAGAGAGAGAACACCACCACGCCAATGCCATCGTTGAACAGCGATTCCCCCGCGATCACCACCTCAAGCTCGCGCGGAGCCTTGGCGGACTTGAGGATACCCATGACCGCGATGGGATCGGTGGGGGAAATCAAGGCGCCAAAAAGCAGGCAGTACATGATCGGCAAGTCGATGCCAACCAGGGGGAGCGCGTAGTGCAGCACAAAGCCCACGAACAGGGTTGAGAGCACTGTACTGACCATGGCCAAAGAACCAATCTGCCAACGGAAGGCCTTTAGCTCGCTCAAATCGATGTGCAATGCGCCGGCGAACAACAGGAACGACAGCATGCCTTGCATCAGCACGCTGGAAAAATCGATCGATTGCAGAAGCGAGACCTCCGCATCGTGCAATTCCTTGGCCACCCCCCAGCCTTCCAGAAAAACCAGTGACAGGGAAATTCCCAGCGCCACAACCATGACGCCGATGGCGGTGGGCAGCTTGATGAAGCGGTGGTTCACATAGGCCATCACAGCAGTGATGACCAGGCAGGCGGCGATGATGTCCAGCATGTCAGTTATCGAGTTTGAGTCAATTGAAAAGCCGATTGGCCTTCGCGTGAACGTCAGAAGTGGATGGTGATGCCGTCGACGACATTCTCCTCTGCGTCGACAACCGGCATCCAACGCCACTTGTCGAACGTTGTGCAAGGATGCGAAATACCAAAGCCGACTACCTCCCCCACACGAGGCCATTCTCCCTGTGGCGAGCCTGGATCGTATCGCAAGTAGCCATGTTGGTCGTTCAGCCCTGTCAGCGTCCAATGCGAAGGAGGCGCGATCCGTGGCCCCCAGACCTTTTCGTCTGCCCCGAAGGCTGACCTCCACAAGGGCATCGGGAGAGACAGGTCGTAGGAAACATCTCTTTTGCCCATGCTCACCAGCGCCAGCCCCTCCTCGGGACACGACTGGACCGCTGCCAGCATTTCGAGAGCTGGCAGCAAGCCTTCGCTGGCATTGGGCAACCACCCCTGTCGCTCGCCGATACAGCAAAGGAAACGCGCGTACTGCTGATGGTCGTGTGTGAGGTAGCAGCCTGAGCGCAAAATGCCCCTCACGGGCATGCCCAGGTTCGGTTTCAGACGTTCGGCCACCAAGTCGAACACTGCAGAACCACCTGCTGTCACAAGCATTTCCGTGCGATGGGCCATGTGCCCGGCATCGACCAGGTATCGCGCCAGATCATCCACACGATCCATCACCTCGCCCACAACTTGTTGGTCGTGTAGATGTTCGCCGACGGCTGCTACACCCTCATAACATTCCACCCCGACGATCGACACGGCAGCACTGCTGTTGGCCAGGTCGGCCAAGGTCCTGGCCTGAGCAGGTGTACGACAACCCGTGCGCTGCGCCGGTATTCCCACTTCGATCAGCACATCGAACGGCCTGGCCCTGCCATGCCATTTACGACGGACTGCCCAGGCTTCGATCAGACGAAGCTGCTCGATCGAATCGAGCAGAAAGCACACCTGCAAATCAGGGTTCGCGTCTCGCAAGGCCTGCAAAGCCTCCAGCTCTGCAACCTGCACCACCTGATTGGCAATGATGATGCGCCGAATGCCGTACCTCACGCCGACGGAAGCCTGAAAGACGGTGGCGAACGTGATACCCCAGGCACCAGCGTCCAGCTGCATCGCCCAGAGTTCGGGCGACATGGTGGTTTTACCGTGCGGCGCAAGGTCAACACCACGTTCAGAACAGAATCGCTGCATCCACGCCAGGTTATGGCGCAATGGCTTCTCCCTCAGTACCGCCAACGGCAAAGGCAGATCGCCTCGGCGCAAACTCCAGCCCTGCTCGGCCAGCGCTGCTCTGGGCAAAGTGCCCGCCGAAAGCGGGAAGCCCTTGAGAAAAGGACCAAAGATTGCTGTTTGATTTGCCATCTCAAGCCCTTTCTTTGCCGTCCAGCGCCAAACTGTCCGGATAGGCCGGACCAGCCGACGCTGCCAGATTACTCCACGCGAGTCACACTTTCGGGCTTGAAGCCCAGGTCGGCCGCCTTGCCCTTGCGTGCTCGCGCCGCCTTGGCGTTGTTGAGGCTCCGGATTTCCAGCGTCTCGTCGCGTGCCTTGCCGCCGCGCCCTGTCCCTGCAATGCGCACACTGCGAGTGTAGGCGGCCGCGCCGGCAAGTGTGTCCTTGGCTTCCAGGTCGATCAGCATCAAGCCACGACCACCTTTCTCCATGCGCTTGAGTTCGCCTATGTCGAAGGTCAGCACTCGCTTGCCACTTGAAGCACAACACACATGGGTGGCATCAGCCACCGGCTGGCTACCGGAAGTACCACTGACGTGAGACGGCGCACAGATGGTCTCGCCTTCGCCCAGATTGATAAAGGTTTTGCCGGCCTTCTGGCGAGAAATCATGTTTTCCAGCGAAGCCAGGAAGCCGTAGCCTCCCGTGCCGCAGAGCAGCAGCGTGGCATTGACAGGGCCAGCAAAGAAATGCACGGGCTGAGTTCCGGACTCCAGGTCGATCATGGTGGTGATGGGTTGACCATCGCCACGGGCCCCCGGCAGCGCAGCCACGGGCACAGAGTAGACCCGGCCATTGCTGCCGAAGACAATGAGCACATCCACGGTCCGGCATTCGAAGGTGCTGTACAAACCGTCGCCCGCCTTGAACGCAAACGCCGCCGCGTCATGACCATGGCCAGTTCGAGCGCGAACCCAGCCCTTGCTGGAGATGACCACTGTCACAGGCTCATCCACCACCTTGATCTCGGCCACTGCGCGCTTCTCTTCCTGAATCAGGGTGCGACGGTCGTCGCCAAAAGTCTTGGCATCAGCCTGAATTTCCTTGACCATCAGTTTGCGCAGGCTGCTGGGGTTATCCAGCACGTCGCGCAGTTCCTTTTCCTCTTCGCGCAGGCCGGCCAGCTCTTGCTCGATTTTGATGGCTTCCAGGCGCGCCAACTGACGCAAGCGGATCTCAAGAATGTCCTCCGCCTGACGGTCGGTCAGTTTGAATCGGTCCATCAAAGCCGGCTTGGGTTCATCGCTGTTGCGGATGATGGCGATCACTTCATCGATGTTCAGCAGCACCAACTGCCGCCCCTCGAGAATATGGATGCGATCCAGTACCTTGCCCAGGCGATGTTCGGTGCGGCGGGTGATCGTGTTCTGACGGAACTCAATCCACTCTTCCAGCATCTGGCGCAGCGACTTTTGGGTCGGCCTGCCGTCAATGCCCACCATGGTGAGGTTGATGGACGACGAGGTCTCCAGGCTGGTGTGGGCCAGCAGCGTGGTGATCAGCTCCTCCTGCTGGATGCGGCTGCTCTTGGGCTCGATCACCAGGCGAACCGGCGCATCCTTGCTGGACTCATCGCGAATACCATCCAGCACCGCCAACAAGGAGGCTTTGAGCTGGTTCTGCTCCTGGGTGAGGGCTTTCTTGCCAGTCTTCACTTTGGGGTTG
>JBNKNN010000080.1:0-14019 GCA_050293865.1 Hydrogenophaga sp.
TTTCTTGGGCCTCCACAATGAAGTCGGTACCACGAACGCCCACGACGGAGGTGGGCGTGGAGACTTTGAACAAGTCCGGATTGGCCTTGCCGAGAAGGCCCGTGACCACTCGAACGGAGCCTTTGACCAGATCAAGCAGGAAGTTGCCTTTGTGGGTTGTGCTGTCGAACGTGTACTGGTCCAGGTTCATGGTGGTGTCAGGTCCCATGGTGAGCACAGTGCCGTCTTTGAGCATGATGCTGGCAGCGCCGTCTTGACCCGTGACCAGACGCTCGGTCAGATCCACGCCATCCCCCGGGACTGGCTTGCGCATGTTCTCGCCTCGACCAACCTGCACATCACCGGTCACTCGTTTGAACGTTCCGACGCGTGTTGGCACTTGCGCTGGTACGGTTGCTCGCGCCGATTGCGCCGCGGGCGATAGCGGTGCCTCAGGCGCGGCAGCCGCCGGAGGAGCAGTTTCGGTGGAGTCGGGCGAGATGGTGGGCACTTGCGCCAGCACTGGCAGGCTGACCACGGTGGCGCAGAGCGCAGCAGCGCACAGCGTGGTGCGCAGTGTCACCAAGAGAGAAGCACGCGGATGGTTCATCGCAATGGGTACCGGGTGTGCGGTATGGGGTATGGGGTATGGGGTATCTTGAGGGGCGCGACGCCTTCGTCGAGGCGCTCTGTCGCCTTTGATAGTACCGGACGAAACGCCTGGGCTGCAACCAAAGTCGTACTTTCGTAAAATTGCAGCATCACCGATAGTGCTGTGACCCGCCAGAGATCGGGGACACGCCGATTGTCCGTTCAGCTTGGCCTTGTCCTTGTCCTTGTCCTTGGCCTTGGCCTGTCGCTTGTCTCCACTCACCTGCTTTCACCCCTTGACCCCATGAAGATTCTGCTGGCGCCCATGGAAGGCCTGCTCGATGCGACGCTGCGCGACGTCATCACACGCGTGGGCGGGGTTGACCGCTGTGTCAGTGAGTTCATTCGCGTCACGCAACACCTTTTGCCCCCGCGCTCCTTCTATCGGCTGGTACCCGAACTGCTCAACGGCGGACGGACGGCGGCTGGAACGCCTGTGCGACCGCAGTTGCTGGGCTCTGACCCCTCGTGCATGGCGGATAACGCCGCTCGCCTGGCCAGGCTGAGCCCTTTCGGCGTGGATCTCAATTTCGGTTGCCCGGCCAAGGCCGTCAATCAAAGTCGCGGCGGAGCCGTGTTGCTGGACGAGCCCGAACTGGTGGGGCGTATCGTCCGCGAGGTGCGCTGCGCCGTACCGGCTGGCACGGTGGTGTCGGCCAAAATGCGTCTGGGCTACAACGACGACACAGTGGCAGAAGAATGTGCGTTGGCCATTTGCGAGGCCGGTGCCGACGAGCTGGTCATTCACGCGCGAACCAAAGCGCAAGGCTACAAGCCACCGGCTTACTGGCACAGGGTGTCCGAGGTGAAGGCCGTGCTGCCACCCGAGATGCGTGCCCGAGTGGTGGCCAATGGCGAGATATGGAACGAATCGGATGCGCGCCAATGCCAGCTTGAGACAGGCTGCGATCAGATCATGATCGGCCGGGGCATGGTCACACGTCCCGGTCTGGCATTGGCCATTCGTGGCCTGGGTGATGTGTCCTGGGCTGCGATTGAGCCCCTGATGGGCGTCTTCTGGACCCAGGTATGCGCAAGGGTCGAGCGCCGACACCGCGCAGGGCGCCTCAAGCAGTGGCTCAATTATCTGAGGCACCATTACCCCGAGGCCCAGTTGGCTTTCGATGCCATCCGGTTGACCAACGACCCTGATGCAGTAGGCGCATGGCTGGCTGCCAGCTTGCCTTCGCATACGTCATCAGTGGACGGCTTGCATGACGCACCACATCAGTGGGATCAGGCGGTACGGCCATCTCAGGCTTGTTCGGCAGACCTGGCTCAAGCGTGTTAACGTCTGCCGCCACAACGCTGAATATCCGCATTCGAACGTCCACCGCTACCCTTCGAGAACGACATGAATCAACTGCAGGAAAGGCTCGACAGCCTGGGACCTGAGCGAGTGCTGGGCATGCGCCGTGGTCTCGAAAAAGAGAGTCTTCGCGTGCAGCCGGACGGTCGGCTTGCCCTTACACCTCATCCGAAAGCGTTGGGCAGCCCGCTGACACATCCTCGCATCACGACCGATTACAGCGAATCCCAGTTGGAGTTGATCACGGGTGTACACGGTAGCGTGCAAGCCTGTTTGGACGAATTGACAGAGACCCATCAGTTTGTGGTGCGTAGCATGCAAACAGTGGGTGATGAGTTGCTCTGGGGCGTCAGCATGCCCTGTGGCCTGCCCACAGACGAGACCATCCCCATTGCGCGCTATGGGTCGTCCAATGTGGGCCGGGCCAAGAGTGTTTACCGCATGGGCTTGGGCCATCGATACGGACGGCGCATGCAAACCATCTCGGGTATCCACTACAACTGGTCCATGCCGGGTTTGGACAACCAGGACTACTTCGGCCTCATCCGCAATTTCCGCCGTCACGCCTTTGTCTTGCTGACCCTGTTCGGCGCCTCGCCTGCGGTGTGTGGAACCTTTGTGGAAGGTCGCGAGCACTCGCTGCAGCAGTTGGGCAACACCATGGCTTTGCACATGCCACATGGCACCACATTGCGAATGGGTCGGTTGGGCTACCAGAGTGAAGCGCAAGCCTCCCTCACAGTCAGCTATAACGATCTGGAAGGCTATGCCGCCTCCCTGCACGATGCGCTGACGAGGCCCTGGCCGGCGTATGAGGCGGTTGGCATTCGCAACCCCGGTGGCGACTACAACCAGTTGGCCACAACGCTGCTCCAAATCGAGAATGAGTTCTATGGCACCATCCGGCCCAAGCGAACCATTTATCCGGGTGAGCGCCCCCTGCATGCCCTGCGCGAGCGCGGGGTTGAATATGTGGAAGTCCGCTTGCTCGATCTCAATCCGTTCGAGCCCATCGGTGTGGATTCAGCCACGCTGCATTTCATCGATGTGTTCCTGCTGCATTGCCTGCTCAGCGACAGCCCGGTCGACAGTCCGGAAGAGATTCGGGATCTGACCCACAACCAGCAACTGACGGCAGAGCGCGGCCGCGAGCCTGGCTTGATGCTCAAGCGCAATGGCAGCAGTATCGGTTTGCAGGAATGGGGCAATGAGATTCTGCAAGGCCTGCCCGCTTTGGCTGAGCGGATGGACGCGCTGCATGGTGGCAGCGAACATCAGGCGGCAGTGGAGCGTGCCATCCATCGATGGAACAACCCGGATGAGCTGCCTTCTGCCAAGGTATTGTCCACCGTGCGCGGCGAGCATTCGGACCAATTTCTGGGTTTTGCCCTGGCCCAGTCCCGGCAGAACTCCGAGCATCTGGTGGGTTTGCCATGGACAGACGCAGAACAGGCCTATTACGAGACACTGGCCACCCAATCGATGCAGGACCAGCGCACCATCGAAGCTGGTGACTCCATGCCGTTCGAGGTTTACCGGCAGGAATACGTTTCAGCCAGCCGCCTGGGAAAGGCTGTTGCCGTTCCCGTCTGACGAAATCAGTTACTTCTTGACACCCGTGTTGCGCTGATGAAGGCGTCGCGGCGGGCGGTTGCGACTAAGCTGGCAAGCCCTGTCGTTCTTCTTCAAGGAGCTGCCGTGAACCGTCTGACCGCTGCCGATTTTGATCAGGAGCTGCTGGTGCTGTTCGACGCCTACGTGCATGGCGACCTGGACCGCCGTGGCTTCTTGGGCAAGGCTCGGCGTTTTGCCGTCGGTGGCATGACGGCCGCGGGATTGCTGGCGGCGCTCAGTCCGCGGTTCGCCGAGGCACAAGTGGTCGCTGAAGACGATGACCGCATCAAGGTAGCAACCGAAACCTTCGATTCGCCGCATGGCAACGGCAACGTCAATGCATACGTGGCACGACCAGCGCCAGGAGAAGGCCCCTGGCCAGCCATTCTGGTTGTGCACGAGAATCGTGGACTCAATCCCCACATCGAGGATGTGGCTCGGCGATTCGCCCTGGAGGGTTTTCTTGCCTATGCGCCGGACGCGTTGACGCCGCTGGGAGGCTATCCGGGCGACGAGGACAAGGCGAGGGCTCTGTTTGCTCAGCTCGATCGTGCCAAAACCCAGGAAGACTTTGTTGCGGCCTATGCCGCCGTTGGCGCACGCAAGGACGTCAACGGCCATGTCGGCGTGACCGGTTTTTGCTACGGCGGAGGCATCGCCCACATGCTTTCCACCCGGGTGAAAGGACTGGGTGCAGCCGTTCCGTTTTACGGCAATCACCCGCCTGCCGAAGATGCGGCGAAGGTCACGGCCCCGCTCATGATCCACTACGCCGACAAGGATGACCGCATCAACGCCGGTTGGCCGGAATACGAGCTTGCGCTGAAGGCCGCAGGAGTTCCGCACACGGCTTATCGCTATCCTGGCACGCAGCACGGTTTCCACAACGACACCACGCCCCGTTTTGACGAAGCGGCTGCCAAGCTGGCATGGGAGCGAACGCTGGCATTCTTCCGCCAGCATTTGGCCTAAAGAACCCCTGCGGAATTTCCGCCATGCACATTCGAGGCCTCACGGGCTGCGGCTGAGCTTGTTTGGTTTATCGCTTTGTCGCCAGTTGCCGAGTCCGGCCAGGCAAAATCAGACTTCGCCGCCGAAGCGCTCGATCAGGTTGTCGACGTACTGCTCGACCAGGCGCTCGAATTCAGCCTCCACCACAGGCTGAACCACCATTTTCATCAGCGCGGGCAGGGCCACCTCGACCTTGCCCTCAATGGCCAAGGTCACGCCGGTACAACCTTTTTTTCCTTCGATCTTCCAGTTGCCGCCCACCTGTGCGTTGCCAATGCCTTTGACAGGCGTCCAGCGCACTGAGCCAGACTTTTTGGTCTTATCGAATTTGCTGACGTATTTGCTGGCGTAGACCGTTTGCAGATTGACCTGTTTGGTCCCCACTTTTTCCATTTCCCACTGGTAGACGCCTCCCCCCATATCGGTAAGCGCGTCAACTTTGGGAAAATGGCTGACAGAGACCGGCACATCCGAGAGCACCTCGAACACCTCGGACGCGTCGGCCTTGACGTCGAATTCGTAGCCCAGATCAATGTTGACGATGATGCTCATGTGTCTCCTCACTGTTTGTTTGGGCACCGTTACAGGCGGCATCCGGCCATTGTGGCACGTCATTTGTCGAGTAGAAAGCAGTCTTCATTCATGAGCATTCAGTGGTTTCCCGGGCATATGCACCTCACCCGTAAGGCTATCGGCGAGCGGGTCAAGGAGATCGATGTGGTGGTGGAGATGCTCGATGCTCGCCTGCCCGGATCCAGCGCCAACCCCATGCTGCAAGAACTGTCGCATGGCAAGCCGACGCTCAAGGTGCTCAACAAGCAGGACATGGCCGATCCCGTCATGACCGAGTGCTGGCTGGCCTATTACAACGCCCGCGAAAAGACCCGCGCCATCGCTCTTGATGCTGGTATGGCGGCGCCAGCCAAGGCCATTTCGGAAGCATGTCGGGCGCTGGTGCCGGGTCGCGGCGGCATGTTCAAGCCGGTGAGGGTGCTGATTTGCGGTATTCCCAATGTTGGCAAGTCCACGCTGATCAACACCTTGATGGGCAAGCGGGCAGCGAAGACGGGGGATGAAGCCGGCATCACCCGCAATGAGCAACGCATCGTTTTGGCCGACGATTTCTATCTCTACGACACGCCGGGCGTGCTGTGGCCCCGCATCATCGTGCCCGAGAGCGGGTTCAATCTGGCCGCGAGCGGGGCTGTCGGGCGAAACGCCTACGACGAGCAGGAGGTGGCGCTTGAACTGCTGGCCCGTTTGAAGAAGCACTATCCGCACCTGCTGGTTGAGCGGTACAAGCTCGACATGTCAGATGAGGACGTGGAGAGCGCGCCAGATGAGGATTTGCTTGAAGCAGCCGGAAAAATGCGTGGCGCTTTGGGAGCAGGCGGCAAGGTCAACTGGCAAAAGGCGGCCGAACTCATCATTGGCGATTTCCGCGCTACGCACACAGGGCGTATCACGCTGGAGACCCCTCAAGAATTTGACGCTTGGCTGGCCGCGGGCCAGAAAGCCGATGCCGAGCGGGCAGAGCGAAAAAAGGCCTTGCGTGAAAGCAAGGGTGGCCGCAGCGCCAAACGGCGCCCACGCAAACGCCAATAGCGCTGTTGGCGGGCTCCAGGCCAGGCTCCAAGAAAGCGTTTTGCCTGCTACCCTGCAGGCCCTGACAGTGTCTGGCTGACCAGCAAGTGTTTGACATCCCATAATCTTGCGGGGCTCGACGAGGAGAAAGGGAGTCCGCTGAGAGGCGTATGCATCAGTTTCGAGAAGAAACCGGGCCATTGCGGGAGCAGGAACGACTGCAGGGTTTGGCGACGCCGTGAAAACTTTGCGTTCCGACCATAGATGCCAGCATATGACACAACAAGCCCCAGACACTGCTACACCGATTGACCGCAGCTTTTTGCAGGCGTATTTGCGCCACCAGTTGTGGCATCTGACTGCCCACAAACTGCGCGTGGTCACCACGACGGAGCCGGATACATTCAACGAAGCCTACCTCAAGTGGACCGGTATGGGTTACGCCCAGGCGCCGTTTACGCCTGAGCACAACCGTGAAACCCTGAGCAACCGCAACTTCATTGGCCTGACGCTGGTCAGCGGCGCCGAAGTCATTGCCACCCTGGCGGGGCGAGTGACACAGGTGGCCCAGTCCAACATCAAGCTATCCGATGCCCTCAGGAAAGGCCTGCTGTTCAGTGCCAGCTACGGGTTGGTGGAGAGCGACTGGATACCAGAAGCAGGCCCGGAAGTGGGCAACCAGACGCTCGGCTATTTTGGCGGCGGATGGGTGCATCCCAGTTGGCGAGGGGCGGCATTTGGTGGTCTGCTGCTGCGCGTGGCGCTGATACAGACCATCACCCGTTTTCCCGCGATCACCAACATGTTCGGCATGGTGACTGAGCCGGTCATGAAATCCGGCATGGTGATGAATCCTGCGGGATGGGGGTGCACCGATGCCGAGCTGGTGTGCAAGGGCTTCTTGAGCCTGACAGGCAAGTTCGAGTATCTCTACGGCGTCTGGTCGTCCGTCGAGGATCTGTTGAAGATGTACAAGGAAGAGCACGCCTTGTACGAGGCCGGTGGCCGGCCGGACTGGCTGCCCGGTGATACACCCACTTTGCCAGCGGAGTGGGGTGGTGCTGCGGCCAATGCTCCGGCGCAAGTCACCGAGCGTCCGGCGCGCTAGTCGGCGCCATACGGTCCAGCTCTTTCAAATCCCTTCATGCGTCTTTTCCCCATTCTGATCGACCCAATTTGAGCTTGTGAACTTGCCGGCCTTTGGCCAATATGCGGACGGGCAATCTCTGCATGGCTTCCGCGCGGAGAGGGTGACGCAGAAGTGGCCCTGGGTACTGATTTTTCGGTCATCGCCGTCTCAGTAGCATAGCCAGCAAAGAAAAAGCAAAAAGCAAAGAGCAAAGAGCAAAGAGCCAAGTCAATTTGGCCGGGATGGGGAGGGGTGGGATGTCAGGCGAGGGTGTCACAACACCCGACTGGCGCGGCATTGGCCGTCGCCAGTCGGGTATTCGCGTGCCGAGCGAGCGCTGCTCGATGCCGGCGATCGGTGTCTGGGCATTGGCCGGCTGGATCGCTGGTACCGCGCTGCAATTGCAGCAGGTGGCCTTGTGGCCGCTTGTTGTCTACGGCGCGATTGGAGCGTCCAGCTCGCTGGGCCTATGGTGGTTCTCGCGTGCGAGACATGGTTTCGGGGTATTGATGGTGGCCGTATGCTTGGCCATCTCGGTCACCGGAATGCGCGCCTCAGCGTTTGCCGATCTGGCGCTGGCGCCTTCACTGGAGGGGCGGTCTTTGCTCTTGACCGGTATCGTTACCGGACTGCCGCAGCGTTCTGATCAGGGCCAGCGTTTTGGCTTTGAAGTGATCTCTGCGTTGGACGGTGAAACCGAGGTGTCGGTGCCCGACTCCTGGCTACTCGGTTGGTATGGAGTGCCGGTGCCTCGCGACCTCGTGCCGGGCCAGACCTGGCGTTTCCAGGTTCGTGTCAAGGCTCCGCTCGGCACGGTCAACCCCTACGGCTTCGATCGTGAACGGTGGTATTGGTCGCATGGCATTGGTGCCAGAGGCAGCGTGCAAACGGGTCGCCGGGCGAGCAAGCCTGAACTGGTGGATCAGGCCAATGGTCATTGGTTCGACCGAGCCCGTCTTTGGACCAGGGACCGGATACTCAAGCGGGTGCCTGACGCCACGCAGGCTGGCGTACTGGCTGCGTTGGTCGTGGGAGATCAGGCTGCGTTGTCGGTACCGGCTTGGGACTTGTTTCGCGTCACGGGCGTCTCTCACCTGATGAGCATCTCGGGGTTGCATGTGACCCTGTTTGCCTGGTGCGCTGTGCGGCTGATTCGCTGGCTGTGGCAGGGCGTGGCGCGCTTGTGGCCTTGCGCCGTGCTGGCCGTCTCGGCTCCTGCAGCCGGGACCTGGGGCGGCCTGCTGCTGGCAAGTGCCTACGCCGTGTTCTCAGGCTGGGGCGTGCCGGCGCAACGAACTTTGCTGATGCTCGTCATCATGATGGGCTTGCGCCTCGTGGGCGGTCGGTGGCCCTGGATTCTGACTTGGTTGCTGGCGATGTGGTGTGTTGTCGTGCTGGATCCTTGGTCGCTGTTGCAGTCAGGTTTCTGGCTCAGCTTTGTGGCGGTGGGCATGTTGTTTGCCGCCGATCCTGGGTCCTCCGGTGCTCCCTCATCGGGGCGCTCGGCAAATACCCAATTGCCTCGCGCCTGGTATGCGCGGGCGACCGGTGCGCTGGCTCGCTTGGTTCAGGAGCAAGCAGTCGTGACGATGGCGCTGGCACCGTTGGGCTTGATGCTTTTCGGCCAGTTTTCAGTGGTGGGCCTGATCGTGAATCTGTTGGCCATTCCATGGGTGACCTTGGTCGTCACGCCACTGGCTTTGTGCGGCGCATTCGCGGCCCCATTGTGGGACCTGGCAGCCGTTTCGGTTCAGTGGATGCTGTTGCTTCTGGATGGGGCGGCCGCTTTCTCCTGGGCCAGCCTTTTCATGCCTCGGGCACCTTTCGCTCTGGCAGGACTGGCGGTGAGCGGTGGCGTGTTGGCAGCAGTTCGATGGCCGCTGCCGATGCGTATGGCCGGCCTGCTTCTGGCCTGGCCAGCGCTGCTGTGGATGCCGCCTTCGCCAGCTGAAGGCACGTTCGAAGTCCTTGCGCTGGACGTGGGGCAGGGCAGTTCGGTCTTGGTGCGAACGGCTGGGCACAATCTGCTGTTCGATACCGGTCCGGCGTACCCGAGTGGCGGAGACGCCGGCCGAAGCATCGTGGTGCCAACATTGAAGGCCATGGGTATCGACCTGGACGCCGTGGTGGTCAGTCATTCCGACAAGGACCACTCGGGAGGGTCTTTGTCCGTGATGACTGCTTTTCCTATGGCGCACTGGTTGGGGGCCTCGCCCCCAGGCAAACAGTCCAGGGCTTGTCATGCGGGTCAAGGCTGGGAATGGGATGGCGTGCGATTCGAAGTGTTGAGCCCCTATGCGTCAGACTATGGCGAAGGCGGTAAAGGCCGGTTGTCGTCCAACGCCATGTCCTGTGTGGTGCTT
This sequence comes from Hydrogenophaga sp., assembly GCA_050293865.1. Taxonomy (GTDB): domain Bacteria; phylum Pseudomonadota; class Gammaproteobacteria; order Burkholderiales; family Burkholderiaceae_C; genus Hydrogenophaga. The sequence goes on from JBNKNN010000080.1 coordinate 9,641, forward strand.
GTCGGCGCGCCAGGGCCGCAATCAGCGTTGTTGACTGGTGACATGGACCAGGCGCGTGAGCTCCGTCTCATCACTGATCGCCCCGAACTGCGAACGGGACTTATGCTCGCTCCGCATCATGGCAGTCAAACGTCGTCGAGCCCTGCATTTCTCAACGTGGTGAAGCCCCATACCGTCGTGGTCCAGTCAGGTTACCTCAACCCTTTTCGCCACCCATCAAAAACGGTTGTCCAGCGCTACGAGGCACGCGGGATAAAGTGGATGGCAACGCCCGGATGCGGCGCAGCCCATTGGGTCAGCAACACGCCGGAAGAAGTGGTTTGCCAGCGTGCGTTGGATCGACGCTATTGGCAGCGTTGATGCGAGGCCTGTTTATGTGAGGCCTGTTTATGTGAGGCCTGGTGCGGGCGCTTGTGGCTCTGCAACGTCTGCCTCAGGCCATTCTCCGGGGGGAGCCACCGTCACGCCAACGTCCAGAGTGTGTTGATCGCCGCCCTGAATCACCCCGCGCATGGGGGAAACGTCGGAGAAGTCCCGGCCCACGGCCAGCGTCACGTACTCTTCGCCCGGGCTGGCGTATCCCCATCGATTGTTGGTGGGGTCCAGGTCGATCCAGTGTGGTGTCTCACCGCTCAAGCTGTCGCTGGCTTGATACGGCAAGTGCATTGAGACCCATGCGTGGGAGGCATCTGCACCAACCAGCCGCGCTTGCCCTGGCGGCGGGTTGGTCAGCAGATAGCCGCTCACGTAGCGCGCAGGCAGTCCGAGACTTCGCAGACAACCCAGCATGATGTGCGCAAAGTCCTGGCAAACCCCCTTGCGTTGCTCCAGTGCCTGCAACGCAGGTGTGGAAACGTCAGTGCTGGCAGGCTCGTAAGTGAATTTCTCATGTATGAGGCTCATGAGCGCTACGCTGGCTTCCAGCACGGGTCTGCCGGCGGTAAATACCTCGCGCGCAAACTCGGCGAAGGCGTCTGCGCGTGGCACCATGGGAGACGGAAACGAGAATTCGACAGCTGGGTCATAGGGCGCGCCAAGGCGATAGCGAAATCGCTCACGGACTGATTCCCACGGCGCAGCACCAGCCAGCTCCATACTGGGCGACGGTTGAACGGTGATGGTGTTGACCAGCGAGTCCGCCACGACTTCCAGTGTTTCATGTGGAGACTGCAAGGTGATGGTGGTCTGGTGGTTGCCAAAGCTGTCGACCATGTCGACCCGAAAGGCGGGTTCGGGATTGAACGCGAGCTGGTGGCTGGTGACCTTTTGCGACAGCCGGTTCAGTGGTGATAGGTGAACCAGGTGTTGCGCCATGTTCACCCTCCCCAGGTAGTCGTAGCGCGTGTGGTGCAAAACACGGAGTTCCATGGTGTCTCAGCCCCCCAGCGATGTGTGGCGGTTGTCGGCATGGCTGAAGTGCAGCGCAGAAATGGCTTCAGACAGCTCCCAGGCAGACGTCTCGCAATCTTCGATGACCGCCATCAGCGATCTCCATATCCTGCGCCCATCAGGCTCGCGTTGCCAGTTGCAAAGCTCGGGTAGGTCCCAATCGGCGGGCTGGGGCAGGTTTTGTCCCAGGGTGTTGTCCTGTACGGATTCACTGTTGGCCAGCTTGTTCAAGCGTGTTCGCAGCGTTCTCACCACCCAGCCTAGCGAGCGCGGGTTGTCCGGATCCAGGACCAAAAGGCTGACCAGCGCCACGATGTCGCGGCGTTGCTGAAACTGGGCATGGAAGGTGATGGTGCTGTCAAATTGCGCTACCAATGCCTCGAATCCTGCTGTGTCCTGAATGCTTTGGGAGTCGAGTGCATGCCGCATGGATTGGGACAGGCAAAGAATTCGTTCAATGTGACGTCCAATGGACAACAGGCGCCAGCCATCGTCTCGTACCATTCGGTCAGTCTGTGAGCCCGTGATGGCGGCGAGCAACTCACTGGCGTTTTGCAAGGCTTCAATCGCTTGGTTGATGGCGAACGAGGATTCGCTGTCTACCCCTTCCAGATCGCCAGCGAAGCCAGCCTCGCAGCGCGAGATCAGGTTCCAGTGCTCCGCGGACAGGCGATCGCGTACCTGACTCGCTGCCGACTTGAGGCTGCGCAGTTGCTGGCCCACGCTCATGCTCATCACCGCATGCGGTTGTGGGCCCTGGGGGCAAAGGTTGGCCACCAGAGCGCGGGCGAACACCCTCGGCGACGCCGCGGCCGAAGGGACATCAGGCAACACCAGTGAGGCGTCCCTGGCTGTGGCGTCCATCCATTGGAGCACAGCGTGCGATCGGGTTTCTTCACCGTCGAGCTGCTCCAGCAACACGCGGGCCAATCGGACGCTGTTCTCGGCCCTCTCCGTATATCGGCCCAGCCAGAACAGGTTCTCCGCTGCGCGGCTGGTCACGACGCGAGGGCTGCTCGCTACCTCCATGGTGGAGGTCATGGTGGTGGGCATATTGGAGTGATCCACAGGGCCATCGGTCATGACCCAGCAGTCGGCGCTGCTTCCCCCGCGCTGCATGGTGGCGATGAGTTGTCCCCGCTTGGCAATGCGCACCAGTCCCCCGGGCAGGATTTGCCACTGACCCGCCCCGCGACACAGGGCGAACACGCGCAACATGGCTGAGCGAGGCACCAGTTGTGTACCGGTCCAGGTGGGTGTCTGCGGCAGTGGAAGCCACTCCTGCACCGTGTAGTTGTCGGGAGAACGCACCATGCGACCAGTCCATTCATCGATCTCTTGTTGGCTCAGACGCCGCCCCATGACCGCCGCATTGTCCCGATCCGGATAGGTGTTGCGAATCACTCCTTTGCGCAGCTGTGGCAGGACCGATTGCAGCGACGCTTCCTCGCCGCACCACCAGGTGGCCAGGGAAGGCAGCATGAGCGATTCACCAAGCAACTGATCGCACACCCCGGGCAGAAAGCCAAGCATGGCAGAAGACTCCAGCGGGGATGAGCCGGGCATGTTGGCCATGACCAGGTTGCCTGCCCTTAGCACTTCCAGAAGCCCGGGCACGCCCAACGCCGAGTCGGCACGCAGCGATAGAGGGTCCAGCCAATCGTCGTCCACCCGCTTGATCAGGACATGCACTGGCTCGAGTCCTTTGAGGGTTTTGAGGAAGAGCTTCTGGTCCCTGACGGTGAGGTCGTCTCCTTCGACCAGCGAGACGCCAAGGTATTGCGCCAGATAGGCCTGCTCGAAATAGGTCTCGTTATAGGGGCCAGGAGTGAGCAAAGCCACATGAGCGTTGGACTGCTCGGGCGACAGGGAGCGCAGTGCACCCAGAAACTCCCGGTAGCTGGCCGCGAGACGTTGAACGCGCAGGCCCGAAAAGGCACGGGGGAACTGGCGTGCGACAGCGATACGGTTTTCCAGGAGATAGCCAAGGCCCGAAGGCGCCTGGGTTCGCTGGCTCACCACCCACCAGCGGCCATCAGGTCCGCGTGCCAGGTCAAATGCCACGATGGGCAGCCAGGTTTGGCCCGGCGGAACGATGCCCTGCATCGCTCGCAAGTAGCCGGAGTGACCGAGCACCAATGCAGGCGGAAGCAAGGCTTTCTTTAGCAGCTGGCGCTCGCCATAGATGTCTCCCATCATGGCGTTGAGCAACCTCGCTCGCTGCAGGGTTCCCGCTTCGATCTGCGTCCAGTCTTCGGGCGACAGGATCATGGGCAGCAAGTCGAGAGACCAGGGACGCTGCTCACCGCTGGATTCTGCGTAGACGTTGTACGTCACGCCGTTGTCACGCAATTGACGGTTCAGGTTGTCTTGCCGCCTCGACAAGTCGCGCAAGCCGTCGAGCCCAACGTGTTCGAAGAAGCGCTCCCAATTGGGCGCCAAAACGCCTTCGGTGCCGTGGGCACGGCCTCGCAGTTCGTCAAAATGGCCTGCATCCGCAGGAACATGCTTCGACTCGGCCCAGTCACTGGCGGACAGTGGGCCGAGATCGTCGAAAAGGGAGTCTGGTGGTGGTGTTTGAGTCACGGCGAGACGGTATCACGATCCGCCAGCGTACATGATTCATGTGGCCGTGCGCATGTCCAGCGTGAACGGGAATTCCTTGTTGACAGAAGCCTGGCGAACAGGCATGCGTCCTGCAGTATGGCCCATGCGGAAGAACCGGGACAGGCGCCGGCTTTCAGCCTCATATGCGTTGACCGGGAACGTGTCGTAGTTGCGACCGCCGGGATGGGTCACATGGTATTGGCAGCCGCCGACCGACCGCTGCAACCAGTTGTCCACGACGTCGAAGGTCAGCGGTGCGTGCACACCTATGCTGGGATGCAAGGACGACGGCGGGTTCCACGCCTTGTAGCGGACGCCTGCCACCCATTCGCCGGCTACGCCGGTGGGTTGCAACGGCACGGTCCGACCGTTGCAGGTGATGC